>JAIXZY010000027.1 GCA_027489355.1 Paracoccaceae bacterium
CGTGAACACCGGTCTGTCGGTGTCGCGCGTGGGTTCGTCCGCCCAGACCTCGGCGATGAAGTCGGTCGCGGGCAAGGTGAAGCTGGAACTGGCGCAGTACCGCGAAATGGCGGCCTTCGCGCAGTTCGGTTCGGACCTCGACGCCTCGACCCAGCAGCTCTTGAACCGCGGCGCGCGTCTGACGGAACTGATGAAGCAGCCGCAGTACTCGCCGCTGACCAACGCCGAGATCGTGTGCGTGATCTATGCCGGCACCAACGGCTATCTCGACAAGATCGCGGTGAAGGACGTGGGCCGGTTCGAGGCGGGGCTCCTGAAGCACCTGCGGACGAACGGCAAGGCTCTGCTGGAAGACATCACCAAGAACGACCGCAAGGTTGCGGGCGATCTGGAAAAAGCCATCCGCGCGGAACTTGACGCCTTCGCCAAGACCTTCGCGTAAGCGCGCCTTTAGGGAGTAGGCAGATGCCCAGCCTTAAGGACCTGAAAAACCGGATCGGAAGCGTGAAGAACACGCGGAAGATCACCAAGGCGATGCAAATGGTCGCGGCCGCAAAACTGCGCCGCGCCCAGGAAGCCGCCGAAGCCGCCCGGCCCTTCGCCGAGCGGATGACTGCGGTGATGTCGGCCCTTGCGGCCGGCGTCGGCACCGGAGAAGGCGCACCGAAGCTTCTGGCCGGCAACGGCCGGGACCAGGTGCATCTTCTGGTGGTGATGACGTCCGAACGCGGCCTCTGCGGCGGCTTCAACTCGTCCATCGTCAAGCTGGCCCGCACCCGGGCCAACGAACTGGCGGCGGCGGGCAAGACGGTGAAGATCCTCACCGTCGGCAAGAAGGGCCGCGAGCAGCTGCGCCGCGACTGGGGCAATGCCTTCGTCGGGCATGTCGACCTGGGCGAAGTGAAGCGCGTGGGCTATGCCAATGCGCAGTCGATCGCGCGGGAAGTCATGGCAGCCTTCGAGGCTGGCGAGGCCGACGTCGTGACGATCTTCTACAACCGCTTCCAGTCGGTGATCAGCCAGATCCCGACCGAGCAGCAGGTCATCCCGGCCAAGTTCGAAGGCACCGCCACCACGGCGCTGTACGACTACGAACCCTCGGAAGAGGCGATCCTGGCCGACCTGCTGCCGCGGGGCGTGGCGACGCAGATCTTTACCGCTCTCCTTGAAAACGGCGCCTCGGAGCAGGGCGCGCGGATGTCCGCCATGGACAACGCGACCCGCAACGCCGGCGACATGATCAACAAGCTGACGATCCAGTACAACCGGAGCCGTCAGGCCGCGATCACCAAGGAACTCATCGAAATCATTTCGGGCGCCGAGGCGCTCTGACGAACCCGGAGTAGAAGACAATGGCAAAAGCCCCGAAAGCATCCGCAGGCGCCGGCAAGGTGACGCAGGTCATCGGCGCCGTCGTCGACGTGCAGTTCGATGGCGCGCTTCCCGCGATCCTGAACGCGCTGGAAACCACCAACAACGGCAAGCGCCTGGTTCTGGAAGTTGCCCAGCACCTGGGCGAGAACACCGTGCGCTGCATCGCGATGGACGCCACGGAAGGCCTGGTTCGCGGCGCTGCCGTGACCGACCTGGGCGCGCCGATCTCGGTTCCCGTGGGTGACGCGACGCTGGGCCGGATCCTGAACGTCATCGGCGAGCCGGTGGACGAAAAAGGCCCGGTCGTGGCATCGGAAATGCGCCCGATCCACCAGCCCGCCCCGTCCTTCAGCGAGCAGGCGACGGAAAGCCAGGTCCTCGTGACCGGCATCAAGGTCATCGACCTGTTGGCCCCCTACGCCAAGGGCGGCAAGATTGGCCTCTTCGGCGGCGCCGGCGTGGGCAAGACCGTTCTGATCATGGAACTGATCAACAACATCGCCAAGGTGCACTCGGGCTATTCCGTGTTCGCCGGTGTTGGCGAACGGACCCGTGAAGGCAACGACCTCTACCACGAAATGATCGAATCGGGCGTCATCAAGATCGACGACCTGACCGCTTCGAAAGTGGCGCTGGTCTGCGGTCAGATGAACGAGCCCCCGGGGGCGCGTGCCCGCGTGGCGCTGACCGGCCTGACCCTGGCCGAGCAGTTCCGCGACCAGTCCGGGACCGACGTTCTGTTCTTCGTCGACAACATCTTCCGCTTCACGCAAGCCGGTTCGGAAGTGTCGGCTCTCCTCGGCCGTATCCCTTCGGCCGTGGGCTACCAGCCGACGCTGGCGACCGACATGGGCGCGCTGCAGGAACGCATCACCTCGACCAAGGCGGGCTCGATCACCTCGGTGCAGGCGATCTACGTTCCGGCCGACGACCTGACCGACCCCGCGCCGGCCACGTCCTTCGCCCACCTCGACGCCACCACGGTTCTGTCGCGTGCGATCTCGGAACTCGGGATCTACCCGGCGGTGGACCCGCTCGACTCGACCTCGCGTCTGCTGGACCCGGCGGTCATCGGGGAAGAGCACTACAACGTCGCCCGTTCGGTGCAGGGTATCCTTCAGCGCTACAAGTCGCTGCAGGACATCATCGCTATCCTTGGCATGGACGAACTGTCGGAAGAGGACAAGCTGACCGTGGCCCGCGCCCGGAAGATCCAGCGTTTCCTGTCCCAGCCGTTCGACGTGGCGAAGGTGTTCACCGGCTCGGACGGTGTGCAGGTTCCGCTGGACAAGACCATTGCCTCGTTCAAGGCGGTGGTGAACGGCGAATATGACCACCTGCCGGAAGCCGCCTTCTACATGGTCGGCGACATCGAGGAAGTGAAAGCCAAGGCTGCCAAACTCGCTGCGGCAGCGGCGTAAGGGGGCACAATGGCCAGCACGGTTCAATTCGACCTCGTCAGCCCGGAGCGTCGCCTTGCGTCGTTCCCGGCGACCGAGGTCCAGATCCCCGGCGCGATGGGCGATCTGACGGCGATGGAGGGCCACGCGGCCACCATCACCTCGCTGCGGCCGGGGCTTCTGAAGGTCGTCGGCACAGACGGGCTGAAGGCCTATGTCGTCACCGGCGGCTTCGCCGAGATCAGCGCAACCGGCGTCTCGGTCCTGGCCGAGCAGGCGGTGCCGCTGTCCGAACTGACCCCGGCGCAGCTTGACGCTCTGGTCGCCGATGCCTGCGAGGCGGCGGCCGTCAATCCGGACAAGGATGCGGCCGACAAGGCGGTGGCTGACCTTTACGCGATGCGGGCACAGGCCGGGATCTGATCCCCCAGGACCGCGTCAGGATACGGAAGGCCCCGGATTGCTCCGGGGCCTTCTGTTTTCCATGACACCTGCTGTTTCCTTGGGCATGATCGCTGCAGGATGGGGTTCGGAGCCTGGATGCGCAAGTTCAGTGGAGTGATCGGTATCGAGCAGGGTACGACGATCCTGTTCTCGGATTTCGTGCATGACGGTGCGATGTGGACAGGGTCGGGCCCGCGTGAGGTTCGGCAGATTCAGGCTTTTCAGGAAGACTTCGCCGATGCGCCAGTGGTCACGGTCGGCGTCTCGATGTGGGACATCGATCACAAGACCAATAGCCGCGTCGACATCACTGCGGAGAATGTCACTGCCCAGGGATTCGAGATCGTCTTCCGCACCTGGTCCGACACACGCATCGCGCGCATCCGCGCCGACTGGTTGGCCATCGGCTCGGCCCGCGATGAAGAAGATTGGGACGTGACCTGAGTGGTCAGCCCCGCTCGTTCGAGAAGCCGCCGAAGCGCGACTGGACGAGTTGGCCGGCGAGGTACCAGCTGGCGACCGCGATGAGACCGCCGACATAGCCGTCGACCGCATAGTGCCAGGCAAGCAGGACCGATCCGATCATGATCATGGTCGTGAACCAGACTGCTGCCCAGCCAGCCCACCGCGACAGTCTGAAAGCAAAGATGGCCATCAGCACTGATGATGCCACGTGCATGCTGGGGAAGGCGGAAATCGCGTTCATCCCTTTTGGGTGCATGTGGATGTACCAAAGCAGTGCCTGAGTATCGACCACCGACAGGGCACCCGTCGCGGCGTGGCGGGCAAGCCGTTCCAGCAGGTCGGCATAGGCGTCACCGAACCCAAGCAGGCCGTAGTAGACCGGCCCGGCCGAGGAAAAGACCGTCGCAAAGAGGTTCCCGCCGATCGCCCAGGTGAACACGAAGGCCAGCAGGTACTGCATCCTGATCCGGCTGTCAGACCGCATGAAGCACGCAATGACCAGGACGAAGTACATCATGAACAGCCAGACATTATAAAGCCCGGTGAACAGCGAGATTCCGTAGTAGCCTCCGAAGACGGCATGCAGGTATGCGTGCGGCAACACACCGAAATGCAGCAGGCGATCCAGGTTCATGAAGGCCACATCCCAGCTGTAGGGATTGATCTCCGGGATCAGGTTCTTGAGCTGCGCGAAGGCGACAAGGGTCCCCGACATGGTCAGCACGGCGATAAGTCCCCCGACGATCCGGTCGCGGTCGGTCAGAAACTCCATCACATCGCGCTTCAGCCTGCCGATGCGGTCATCGACCTTAAGGACATAGCTGAGGTAGAGAAGCCGCCCGAAGACGACGACGAAGATCATCTGCGGAATGTTCGTCGCGAAGCTCCAGATCAGGACACCGGCCTTGTCGTCGCTGACGTTGACCTGGTAGATCGTGGTCAACCAGAAGGCCACTGCGGCATAGGCCGTGACAATCAGGCCCAGAAGGGCGTGCCGACGCAGCAACTGTCCGCGGCCCGCAAAGTCATTCACTGAAACAGCACGCATGATCCGCCACGTTTTCTGAACAATGACGGTCATGCAGAAGAATTGCGGCTTAAAATTGGCCGAAATTCACCGAATCCACGAACTCAGCTGCGCTGGTAGAGCCCTTCGTAGATCGGGACCAGGGTATCCGTCTCGAACAGCGAGGACACCGACATCCCGCCCCAGATGTTCAGGATCGCCTGCGCAAACATGGGCGCGGTCGGAACGATGCGGATGTTCTTCGCGCCCTTCACCTTGTCGCCCTGTTCGATGCTGTCGGTGATCACCAGCGACTTCATCACGGAGTTGGACACGCGCTCGACCGCCGGGCCGGAGAGAACGCCGTGGGTGATGTAGCTGTGAACCTCGGTCGCGCCAGCTTCCATCAGCGTCTCGGCCGCCTTGCAGAGCGTGCCGGCCGTGTCGCAGATGTCGTCGACGATGATGCACTTGCGGCCCTTCACGTCGCCGATCACGGTCATCCCGGCCACTTCGCCCGCCTTCTCGCGCCGCTTGTCCACGATGGCGAGGGGCGCATTGATCCGCTTGGCAAGCTCACGCGCGCGGGCCACGCCGCCCACGTCGGGCGAGATGATCATCAGGTCGTCCATCTGGCCGCGGAAGTGGTGTTCGATGTCCAGCGCGAAGACCGGCGAGGCGTAGAGGTTGTCCACCGGGATGTCGAAGAATCCCTGGATCTGCGCGGCGTGGAGGTCCAGCGTCAGGACGCGGTCCACGCCCGCCGTCTCGATCAGGTTCGCCACCAGTTTCGCGCTGATCGGGGTGCGGGCCTTGGCGCGGCGGTCCTGGCGGGCGTAGCCGAAATAGGGGATCACGGCGGTGATGCGGCTGGCCGAGGAGCGGCGCAGCGCATCGACCATGATGAGCAGTTCCATCAGGTTGTCGTTCGCCGGGTTCGAGGTCGGCTGGATGACATACATGTCCTCGCCGCGGACGTTCTCGAACACCTCGACGAAGATCTCCTGATCGTTGAAGCGTTCGACCCGGGCGTCCACCAGGTTCACGCTCATTCCCCGGTGCATCGACATTCGGCGGGCGATGGACTTGGCAAGCGGCAGGTTGGCGTTACCAGCGATGAGCTTGGGTTCGGTGACGGCGGGCATGGGGGGCTCCGGGGCAGCGGATTCGGGATGCGTGTCGCTTATCACCGGGTTCTGCGGTTGCAAACGCCCGGTGCCGCTAACGATGCGAAAAACCTGTGTCGTGCAGCAATCGCATCAGAAGGCGGCGAGGAAGCGGTCCACGTCGGCCTCGGTCGTGGACCATGAGGCGACAAGGCGGGCCTTCTCGCGGCCTTCGGGGGCGGGGAAGCGGTAGTAGTGTGCCCCGGCGGCTTCCAGGCGGTCGTGATGGCCGGCGGGCCATTCGGGGAAAAGCATGTTGGCATGGGCGGGGGGCACATGGGCCTGGCGGTCGCGGAGGCCGCTGATGAGGCGCTGGCCCATCGCGTTGGCTTGGGTCGCAAGGCGAAGCCAAAGGCCGTCGGTCAGGTAGGCCTCCATCTGCGCGGACAGGAAGCGGTGCTTGGAGAAGAGATGCCCGCCCCGCTTGCGGCGCAGCTCAAGCTCCCATGCCCTGTCGGGGTTAAAAAGGACCACGCCCTCGACCCCCAGGCAGCCGTTCTTGGTCCCGCCCAGCGACAAGACGTCGATCCCGGCTTTCCATGTCATCTCGGCGGGCGTTGCCTTGGTGGCGACCAGGGCATTGGCAAAGCGCGCGCCGTCGAGGTGGCAGGGGATACCTTTCGACTTTGCCAGAGCGGTCAGGGCGGCGATT
Organism: Paracoccaceae bacterium; assembly: GCA_027489355.1. Lineage (GTDB taxonomy): Bacteria > Pseudomonadota > Alphaproteobacteria > Rhodobacterales > Rhodobacteraceae > Tabrizicola. The sequence goes on from JAIXZY010000027.1 coordinate 6,508, forward strand.
TCGACGGGGGTGTAGACGGTCCCGGCTTCGGTCACGTTGGTCAGCGACAGCATGCCCCTTTGCACGCCGTGGACGCCGCTTTCGCCTGTGGTGCCGAGGGCTGCGGACAGGGCGTCTGGGGTGATCTTGCCGTGTTCGCCGGGAACAAGGACCAGCTTGGCGCCGGAATAGAACTCGGGCGCGTTGCATTCGTCTTCGGCGATGTGGGCGTGGCGGTGGCAGAAGACCGCGTCCCAAGGCTGGACATGGGTGGCGATGGCCAGGGCGTTGGCGGCGGTGCCGGTGGCGACAAGCCGGACCTCGGCCTGGGGAGCCTCGAACAGATCGCGCACCAGATCGGTCACGCGCTCCATCGCGGCGTCGGCGCCGTAGCTGCGTTCGTACCCCTCGTTGGCTTTCAGGATCGCGGCCATGATCTCGGGCGCGGCACCGGAGGTGTTGTCAGAGGCAAAGCGCATCAGGGGGTTTCCTCGATCAGGTAGTCTTCCCAGTCGTCCTCGGGCACCTCGGTTTCCGACAGGGTGATGCCCTTGATCGAATTGCCCGAGGTGTGGGTGCTGTTCGGGTCGCCGGTCAGAAGCGGGTGCCAGTTGGGCAGTTTTTTCTTCTGGAACAGAAGCTTGTAGGCGCAGGTCGCGGGCATCCAGTAGGCGATCTTCGGCAGCGTCTTCGGCGTCAGGACCACGCATTCCGGCACGTGCAGCTTGCGGTTCGGATAGTCGCGGCACTGGCATGTGTCGCCGTCGAACAGGCGACAGGCAATACGGGTGTAGGCGACCTCGCCCGTATCCTCGTACTCCAGCTTGTTCAGGCAGCACTTGCCGCAGCCGTCGCAGAGGGCCTCCCATTCCTGCTGGGTCATCTTCGTCAGCGGGACGGTTTCCCAGAAGCGGGGGCGCAGCGTCATAACGCGGCCAGGATGGCGCGGGCCTTGGCGCTGTCGGCGTCCATCTGGGTGATGAGGGCGGGAAGGCCGTCGAACTTGAGTTCAGGGCGCAGGTAGTCGACCAGCGCGATGGAGAGGTGCTGGCCGTAGAGGTCACCCTTGAAGTTGAAGAGGAAGGTTTCAAGGTTCGGGCGGTTTTCGCCGAACATGGGGCGGACGCCCAGGCTGGCGACGCCGTGGTGGCTGCCCGCTTGCGGGCCGGTCAGGATGTCGACGAGGACGGCATAAACGCCGAGCTTCGGCAGGTGGAGCCCGTCAACGGACATGTTGGCGGTAGGATAACCGAGGTCACGTCCGCGCTTTTCTCCGTGGAGGACTGCGCCCTCGATCCGGTGCCAGTGGCCCAGCATGGCTGCGGCGTCGCGGGGACGACCCTCGGTCAGGGCGAGGCGGATGTTGGTCGAGGAGATCTCTGTCCCGTTGTCGGCGACGAGGGGGGCGATGGTGGTGCGGATTCCCTTGGCGTGGCAGAGGGTTGCGAGGTCCTGGGCGGTGCCGGAACGGCCCTTGCCGAAGCAGAAGTCCGCCCCCACGACGACGTGGGAAATGTCGAGACCGTCCTTGAGCACGGTGCTGACGAAAGCGTCCGGCGTCAGGCTGGCGAGGGTGGCGTCGAAGGGAAGCTGAAACAGATGCTCAACCCCAAGTCGGGCGAGCCGGTTGGCGCGGGCCTCGGCGTTCATCAGGCGAAAGGCGGGGGCCTGGGGAGCGAAGAACTGGCGAGGATGGGGTTCAAAGGTGATGACGCCAAGTGGGGCGTCGGTGCGGGCCAGGGCGATCACCGACTGGTGGCCGCGGTGGACGCCGTCGAAGTTGCCCATTGCGACGGATGCGCCCCGGGCTTTTGCGTCAAGCCACTGGTAATCCTGATGAATCTGCATTCGCGCCCTTGCAGGGGGCGTCTGCCCCGTCAGTCGAACTTGCGGCTGGGCGCGAGAACCAGCGCCTCACCCTTCAGGACAACGGTTTTACCCACCGAGGCCAGGGTTTCAAGGGTGACTCGGCGTTTTGCGTGGTCGATTGCGGTAACGGTGACCTCGGCCCGGACCATGTCGCCGGGGCGGACGGGGGCCATGAACTTGAGGCTTTGGCCCAGGTAGACGGTCCCGTGGCCGGGAAGCTGTTCGCCGATGACAGCCGAGATCAGGCCGGCGGTCAGCATGCCGTGGGCGATGCGGCCTTCGAAAATGGTATCCTGCGCGTAGCTGTCATCCAGGTGGACGGGGTTCCGGTCGGTGGAGACTTCGGCAAAAAGCTCGATATCCCGGTCGGTTACGACCTTGGACAGGTGGCGGGACATGCCGATTTCGATGTCCTCGATGCAGATCGTGCCGCGGGGCATGTTGTCCAGCATGGTTACCGAATCCTTTCCGACGTCGGAAAAGGTTAGCACCTGCTGCGGCGCAGAACAATCCGTCGCGCAAGAATTGTTCAATCGCGCGGCGATGGATGAACGAATGTTACCTAGCGGAGGCGACCCATCGCGAAGGTGGGAGAGAGCTGTTCACCCTCCAGCCAAGGGAGGAGGAGACCGGCCTCGGGGGCCTCGACGTCTGCGCCGAAGCGTTCGGCTTCAAGGCCGCCGGTGATGAAAAGGGTGTCCAGCCCCTCGCCGATACCGCCCTGGACGTCGGTGCGGATGCCGTCGCCGATGCAGAGGATCTGCGGATCGGCCGGGGCGCCGGCCTCGGCCAGGCGGCGGCGGGCAAGGTCGTAGATCGGGGGGTGCGGCTTGCCGAAGTAGAGCGCGGTGCCACCCATTTCCTCATAGGCCTGCGCCAACGCCCCTGCGCAGTAAAGGCGCTTGTCGCCCATGTCGACGATGATGTCCGGGTTGGCACAAAGCATTGGCAGGCCGAGGGTTTTTGCCATGAGGAGCGTGGAGCGGTAGTCGGCGGGCGTCTCTGTCAGGTCATCGAAAAGGCCGGTGCAGACGATTCCTTCTGCCTCGTTCAGGGGGACGCGGATAATGGGCTGCTGGGTCGCGGCGTAGGCGGCGAGATCTTCGGCGAAATCGGTGAAGAAAGGTTCATCCTTGGGCGCGCCGATGTGGTGGACCTTGCGACCCACGGCACCGGAGAGCATGCCCATCTGCGCGGCATCGCCGGAAGTGACAACAACGTCATAAGCGTCGTGCGGAACCGAGAGGCCGTCCAACTGCCTGATTACGCTGGATTTCGGTCGGGGCGCGTTGGTCACGAGCACGACCTTCCCGCCCGTCGCGCGGAAGCCCTGCAGGGCTGAAACGGCGGCGGGGTAGGCAGTCTTTCCGTTGTGTAGGCAGCCCCAGAGGTCGCAGAAGACGGCGTCGTAGCGGCCGGTCAGGTCAGCGAGGGAACGGATGATCTCGGTCATTCGGCGGCCCTTTCAGAGCAGATCCGGCGGCTGGTTTCGATATGGAAGCCGTATGGAACGCGGCCATACGCGCGCCCATACGGCTGCTTCGCAACACCCCTTGGCGTCAGAGCTTGAGCGCCGGGATGATCTGCTTCTTGCGGCTCATGATGCCCGGCAGGACAACGGTGTCGCCCGTCACCTTGGCCCCGAACGAGGCTTCGGCCAGCTGCTTGACCAGATCGTTCGGGACGAGGAGGGTTGCTTCCTCGTTGATGATGTCGACGACGAAGAGCAGGACCTGGTCGGCGCCGTCTTCCTTCGCCACATCGACCATCGAGCGCATCAGGCTGTCCTTGCGGTCGAGGACGACCTTGGGCGCAGTGGTTTCAAGAACCGAGACGCGAAGCTCCTTGCCGGCGACAGTGTATTCCTTGGAGTCCATGCGGAGGAGTTCGGCGTCCGAGAAGGCCGAGACATCGGATTTCGCCTCGAACATCTTCGTGGCGAGGTCGGTGATGTTGACGCCCAGGTCGGCGGCCAGCTTCTCGGCCACGGCGCGGTCGTGGGGCGTGGTGGTCGGCGAGCGGAATTCCAGCGTGTCGGAGAGGATGCAGGAGAGCATCGCGCCCTTGATGGCCTTCGGAGCCTTTGCGACGTGGTCGCCCATCAGGTCGTACATGATCGTGGCGGTGCAGGCCAGCGGGCGGATGGTGATGTCGATGGGGCTCTTCGTCTTGATGCCGCCGACGAGGAGATGGTGGTCGATGATGCCCTGGATCTTGGCCTCGTTGATCGAGGGCGGCAGTTCGGCCGGGTTGTTGGTGTCGACGATCACGACCTTGTCCTCGGCGGTGACGTCCGAAATGATCGCGGGCTTCTCCAGGCCCCAGTGCTTGAGCACGAAGGCGGCCTCGGTGTTGGGTTCGCCCAGAAGGACAGGCTTCGCCGGGGTGCCGGTTTCGGTCAGGTACCAGGCCCAGATGATGGGCGAGCCGGTGGAGTCGGTGTCGGGGGATTTGTGGCCGAAGACGAGGGTGGTCATGGGGAGCCCTTGGGAAGTTGGCGGTTTCGGGCGCGGTATAGGCCGGGTCGCGCGGATTGTCACGCGGAGGGATTCGTGGCAAAATGTCCTTCTTGGCAGAGGAGTGCGTAAGCAATGGACAAGCTGGCCTGACGCCCCCGCGGGGGCCGGATACGGGGCCTGATGGCCCGGATGCAGCCCTTCATCCAAGGAGTGCCCTGACAATGGACAAGACCGTTTCGGCCTGAAGCGCCGTTCCGAGGCCGGACTCCGGCCGATCTCCATTTGCAAGACAGGGGCAGATCATGCCGAACACGAAGACTGGAAAGCCCGCTTTGGCGGGGCTGAAGCCGTTGGCGAAAGCGAAGGGGCCGGGGTTCGATCCCGGGCTTCTCAAGGCTGCGAAGGGACCGCAAGGCCTGAAGCTGGTGCCCAGGCGGGGGATGATCCCCGGCAAGTCCGGGCAGCGTTAGCCGTCAGGGGGCGTCCGTGGTGGGCGCCCCCGCTCTGCTTCGCGTCGGGTGCCGGGCGGTCCAGAGGATGTGACCAAGCGATGCGGTCATCACCATGGCGCCGCCGATCAGAGTGGGCGTCGTCGGAGTTTCGTGAAAGACAAGCCAGACCCAGACCGGGGTGAGTGCGGTCTCGAGTGCGCCGATCAGCGCGGTTTCGACCGGGCTGGTATGGCGCGAGCCGATCACGAACAGCGCGAAGCCGAAGGTGGAGTTGATGAGGCCAAAGGCGATCATCAGAAGGACGTTCGGCCCGTCGATCGCGGAAAGGGTCGAGAAGGGGACCATCGCAAGGGGTGCCCAGATGGCGGACAGTGTCCCGGCGGCGAGAGTGGGGGCCGTCGGGTTGCCGCGGGCGATGAGGATCATCGCGGCGACGGCCAGCACCATACCCATCGCCATGAGATCCCCGACCAGCGCGCCGTCGTTGCCAAGGCCCACCATCACGGCCGCCCCGGCCAGCGCGAGGGCGGCGGCAAGGATGCCGGCGCGGCCCGGTGGCTCTTTCAGGATCAGCCAGCCGAGGAAGGCGGCGACGAAGGGAAGGGTGGCGTAGATGATCGCGACATGGGCGATCGATGTCATGCGCAGGCTACCGACGAACAGCAGCATGGCAAGGCCGGAGCAGAGCGCATAGGCCCAGCCGGCAAGGCCCAGGCGGCGGAAGTCCCGAAAGCCGTCGGCCCCCTTCAGCCACCAGAGGACCACGAGAAGACCGGCGGCTCCGGCAAGGCCACGCCAGAGGATCATGGTGGGCGTGTCGACAGTGATCGCGCGGGCGAAGAGACCCGAGGTGCTCCACGCAAGCGTCGCGCCGAGGAGCATGAGGATGCCCTGGCGGTGGGCGTCTACCACGGTTGTGGGGCTTTGGGCAGGAGGGGCCATTGGCTGGGTTCGTGGCCGTAGATCAGCGTGACGCCGGGTGTGACGAGGGAGAGGAGCCGGTCGGCCGAGGCCTGCGAGGCGGCGGGGTCCATCGAATCGGCGAAGTGCTCGGCGGGTTCGGAGGCGCGGTTGATCGCGTCTGCGGCAAGGATCACGCGGCGGCCGTCGGGGAGGTCGAGGAGGGCGGAGAGATGGCCGGGGGTGTGGCCGGGGGTGGGAATCAGGGTCAGGCCCTCGCAAACCGGGGTGTCGGCGTCGATCTGGAGGTAACTGGCGTCCGGCCAGGGGATCGGGCGGGTGCTGCCGTAGTACAGCGGTGCGGGTTCGGCCCGTTCGCGGGTCGTCAGCACGATGGGGGCATGGGCGAACAGCGGCAGGGAGCCGACGTGGTCGATGTGGCCGTGCGACAGGATGACGAGGTCGATGTCCTGCGGAGTGAGGCCAAGGAGGGCGAGCGCCCCTTCGGCGGTCTGCTCGGGGCGGAAGTCGATCAGCCGGCCAAAGCGGGGCAGGCCGTCCTTTTCGGGCCGGTTCGCGTCGGTCAGGTAGTCGGGCGGAAAGCCGGTGTCGAACAGGATATTCGCGCCCCGGTCGGTCTGCATCAGGTAACCGGGAATGCCGATGATCCTTTCGCCCCGGCGCACATCGAAGAGGCCGAGGTCAAGGATGTAGAGGCGGGACAGCGTGCCAGAAAGGATCACAGCTTCAGTTCTTCCAGCGTGAAGCCTTCCTTCTGGAGAAGGTTGAGCACGCCATCCTCACCCGACAGGTGCAGTGCCCCGAAGGCCGCGAAGACCGGGCCATCCGCGGCGGCCTTCGTCAGGACGGGAATCCAGGCGCGGTTGCGCGAGGCGGAGACCAGTTCCTCCATCCGGGCGAAATCGGCATCGACCTGCTCGCGGGAGTAGCCGGGCATGTCGTAGGAGACGAAGCGCATCAGCTCCCAGGCCTGGCGGCTTTCGCCCGCGAAGTAGCTGTCGACGAGGGTTGTGAAGTAGTCCTCACTCATCCCCTCGATGGCGAGGGTGGAGGCGAGCATCTCGGTCAGCTCTTGTGGGGTCATCTTGTCGAAGATGCTGAAGAGCGTGTCGAAAGGTTCCAGCGCGCGGACCGGAACGCCGGCGGCGAGGGCCGTGTCGATCACGGCGCCGTCCAGGCCCTTGGGCTTGTCTGTCATTGCCGACATGGCGCAGGGCGGGATGGAGAGAAGGGTCAGCACGTACCACGGCTGGAACTTCGCGGTCATGAAGGGCGGTACCCCCCGGTTTGACAAGGCCTCGGAGAGGGATTGCCAGACGTCCGGCGGGAGGCGCTGGTTCAGTGTGGGGCCTTCGGTGATGACCATCGTTGACGGGTCCTTGGCCATCAGTGCCATGAGAGCCTTTTCCTCGCTTGGTCCCGCCTCGACCAGGACCGTCGTTGCGGTGGTGATGGCGGGGCTGAGCGCGGCAAGATTGGCGGCGTGACGCGCGTCGTCGAAGTGGTAGGTCCCGGCAATGGTGATGACTTCATCCCCGCGGGTGGCGCGCCAGAAGTTGCCGGTTGCAAAGGGAAATTCGGCGGCAGAAGCGCGGATCTCCGCGAGCCGCGCGGCCTCCATCCCGGCAAAGAGGTTGCGGCCTGTGCAGGCGGCGGTCGAGGGGGCGGCGAGGAGGAAGGAGAAGGCGAGTGTCGTGATGGCAGAAAACAGGCGGGACATGCGACCTTGCAGAGCTGGAACGGTTCGTTCGCATCGTGGCATCGGGTCCGCAAAAGGCAAAGCGAAAAGCCGGGTCGCGGGTGTTGACTCGTGCAAAGTGATCGCCTACCTCATGCGACGTTAGCACTCAGGTCCAACGAGTGCTAATCGGCATCAAACCTGGAAACTCAAGGGAGTACCCCAGATGGCTTTCAAACCGCTGCATGACCGCGTCCTGGTCAAGCGTATCCAGTCCGACGAAAAGACCAAGGGCGGGCTGATCATCCCGGATACCGCCAAGGAAAAGCCCGCCGAGGGCGAGATCATTGCCGTGGGCGAAGGCGCCCGCAAGGATTCGGGCGAGCTGATCGCTCCGTCGGTCAAGGCCGGCGACCGCATCCTCTTCGGCAAGTGGTCGGGCACCGAAGTGACCCTGAACGGCGAAGAGCTGCTGATCATGAAGGAAAGCGACATCCTCGGCATCATCGGCTGAGGGGAGTCGGGGTGAACCCCGGCCTACGCGTTCCGCAAACCACATATTCAAGGAGCTATCATAATGGCTGCTAAAGACGTCAAGTTCGACACCGACGCCCGCGACCGCATGCTGCGTGGCGTGAACATCCTCGCCGACGCGGTGAAGGTGACCCTGGGCCCGAAAGGCCGCAACGTGGTCATCGACAAGTCCTTCGGCGCCCCGCGCATCACCAAGGACGGCGTGACCGTCGCCAAGGAAATCGAACTGGCCGACAAGTTCGAGAACATGGGCGCGCAGATGGTGAAGGAAGTCGCTTCCCGCACCAACGACGAAGCCGGTGACGGCACCACCACCGCGACCGTGCTGGCCCAGGCCATCATCCGCGAAGGCATGAAGTCGGTCGCGGCCGGCCTGAACCCGATGGACCTGAAGCGCGGCATCGACCTCGCGACCGCCAAGGTTGTCGAGCAGATCAAGGCGATGGCCCGTCCGGTGAAGGACTCGGCCGAAGTCGCCCAGGTCGGCACCATCTCGGCCAACGGCGAGACGGAAATCGGCCGTCAGATCGCGGAAGCGATGCAGAAGGTCGGCAACGAGGGTGTGATCACCGTCGAAGAGAACAAGGGCCTGGAGACGGAAACCACCGTCGTCGAAGGCATGCAGTTCGACCGCGGCTACCTGTCGCCCTACTTCGTGACCAACGCCGACAAGATGGTTGCGGAACTGGA
>JAIXZY010000075.1 GCA_027489355.1 Paracoccaceae bacterium
AACTGGTCAAGGGTCATGCCGGTGATCGACAGCATGTCGGGCGTGGCCTCGAACCCGGCGCGGCTATCCTTCTGGCGCAGGATGTCGGCCAGGCGTTCCAGCATGTCGATGCGGATCGCCCGGGCGCCTGCGGGGTGATAGCCCGCGAGCGTATAGTGCATCTTCGGCACTTCCTGGACGTTCGGGATCGTCACCAGGCCGGGAGGCGGGGATTCGGGGAACTCCTGCAGACCGTTCCACAAGGACCACAGCACCAGCCGCAGACGCGTCGGCGCGGGTTTCAGAAGCGCGGGGAGGAAGATGGTGAACTGGCCGAAGCGGACGCCGTGCTTGCGCAGCGCGCCGCGGGCGTCCTGGTCCAGCTCTTTCACCTCGGCGGCCACCTGTTCGCGCGGGAGGACGCCCATCGCCTCGGTCAGGCGGAAGGCGAAGCCGCGGGCGAGGCCGGTCAGGGTTTCGTCGCGGGACATGGCGAGGAGCGGCTCGAACTGGGCGGCGACCTTGCGGTCGATGAAGTGCTGCAGGCGACGGCGAACCTTTTCCACCACCTCGGGGCCGGCTTCTTCATCGACGAAGGCCTCGACGGTGGGCTTGGCGGGCTCGGAGCCCTTCACCAGCTTGCCCACCGCGTTCGTACCCCACATGAGGCCGCCCTGTTCGGTGAAATCAAGCTCGGTGTCCGGCGCGTTGTAGAAGCGGTCGGCGCGCAGGTGGAATTCCGGCTTCAGCGCCTGGATCGCGGCCTGTGCCAGTGTGCGGGCGGCATCGGGGGTCGCCGAGGCATCCTGCTTGAAGCGGAAGCCTTCCAGTTTCCCGGCGAATTCGCCTTCGACCGTCACTTCGCCCTTGTCGTTCACTTCGGCCACCAGAGCCTCCTTCTGCTTCAACCGGCGGAGGAGAACAGACGTCCGCCGGTCGACAAATCGTTGGGTCAGCGCCGCATGCAGGGCATCCGACAGGCGGTCTTCTACCGCGCGCGTTTCCTCACGCCAATGGCTTTCGTCTTCGACCCAGTTTTTCCGCTGAGTGACGTAGGTCCAGGTACGGATATAGGCCAATCTGCGCGATAAAGTGTCGATGTCGCCTTCGGTCTTGTCGATCCGCTTGATGGCCTGGGCAAGCCAGTCCGAGGGGATGCGGCCCCCGCCAAGCCCGCGGCCCACCAGAAACTCGAAGATGCGCGTCAGAAGCGTGGTGTGTTCCGGCCCGGTAGAGGAGCGAAAGTCCGGAATCCGGCAGACGTCCCACAGAAGCTGGACGCGCTTCGGCTCGGTCAGGCGGTCCTGCACTTCCGGCAGCGCCGACAGCGCCTTCAGCGCCAGCAGGTCGTCGGCATCCCGCGCGCGGGTAAGCCAGTCGTTGTAGGTGGGTTCCTCCAGGCTGCGGATCAGCCGCTCGGCCGAGCCGAAATCCAGCGATTCGTTGCGCCAGTGCAGTTTGCGGACCGGGGCGAAGCGGTGGGTCTCGATCGCCTCGACCGTCTCTTCATCGAAGGGCCGCACCTCACCCGTGACGCCGAAGGTCCCGTCCTCGGTATGGCGACCGGCGCGGCCGGCGATCTGGGCCAACTCCTGCGCGTAAAGCCCGCGCATCCGGCGGCCGTCGAACTTCGCCGTGGCGGAGAAGGCCACATGCTTGATGTCGAGGTTCAGCCCCATGCCGATGGCGTCGGTGGCCACCAGGTAATCCACGTCCCCGTTCTGGTACAAAGCCACCTGCGCATTCCGCGTCCGGGGCGACAGCGCCCCCATCACCACCGCGCAGCCGCCCTTCTGGCGGCGGATCAGTTCGGCGATGGCATAGACGTTCTCGACCGAGAAGCCGACGATCGCCGACCGCGGCGGCATCCGGCTGATCTTCTTCGACCCGGAATAAGTCAGCGTCGACATCCGGTCGCGCTTGAGGAAGGTCACATGCGGCACCAGACCCGCGATGGCCCCGCGCATGGTGTCGGAGCCCAGGAACAGCGTTTCGTTCAACCCCCGCGCGCGGAGAAGCCGGTCGGTGAACACATGCCCCCGGTCGGCATCGGCGCAAAGCTGGATTTCATCGACAGCGACGAAATCCGCGCCGATCTCCAGGGGCATCGCCTCGGTCGTGCAGACCCAGTACTGCGTCCGCTCCGGGACGATCCGCTCCTCGCCCGTGACCAGCGCCACGACCGAAGGGCCGACCTTGGCGACGATGCGGTCATAGACCTCACGCGCGAGAAGCCGCAACGGCAGGCCGATCACGCCCGTACGGTGCGACAGCATGCGTTCGATCGCGTGGTGCGTCTTGCCGGTGTTCGTCGGTCCAAGGACCGCCGTCACCCGCCGTGTGGCGTCCATGAGTTAAAGCTCCTGACCCTCGGCCGCGGTCTCCAGACGCTCGACGGCTTCCGTTGCGCCCTGAAGATGGGGATGGATGGCGAGGGCAGCCTTGTAAACCTCCAACGCGCGTTCGGGCTTGCCGGTTTCCTCGAGAATCAGCGCAAGGCCCGACAGCGCTCCGAAATGGCGCGGATTCAGCGTCAGGACCTTGCCGATGTCCGCGACCGCCGGGCCGAACTCCCCCGCCATGTAGTAGGCGGTGGCCCGGGCGTTCCACGCCTCGGCGAAGTCGGGGGCCTGGTCGATGACGGCAGTGAAATGCTCGATGGCTGCGGCAGTGTCGCCCAGGTCCATCGCGTCCTTTCCGCGCTGCAGAAGCAGGTCCAGCGCCGGCGAACCCGACTTCGACCATTCGATCCAGATTTCGGTCTCGATCCGCCCGGCCTCGGCCGCCCCGGCGGTCTTCAGCCGGTCGAAGAGCCCGTCCAGCTTGGCCACGTCCTCGGCCTGCGCAAGGGTACAAGTCAGGAAAAGCGGAACAAGTGCCGCAACGATACGATTGAGAATGGCGGCACGGAGACCCATAACGGGAAAGTAACCGATCCGCGCCAGATATCCAGTGGCGCAGGGGTCACGAAGGAGAGACTTGTGATGAGCGAAATGATCGATGCCGCCGTCAAGGCGCTGAGCGCAAAGCTGTCGGGCGGGTTCGACGGGGTGGCCAAGTTCGTGATCAAGGGCGAAGGGGCGATCATGCTGGACGGGCAGGGCGTACGCGCGGGCGACGAAGAGGCCGACGTGACCCTGACCGCAAACGCCGAGGTGTTCCGCGCCATTCTCGAGGGCGACATGAACCCGACGATGGCCTTCATGACCGGAAAGCTGTCGGTGGACGGATCGATGGGCATGGCGATGAAGCTGGGCTCGGTGCTGGGGTGAAGGACGGCGCGATCTCTGGCGCGCCGTTCCACGCGGCGCTGGCCGACGGCCCGCCGGGCGCGGCCTGCGCCTGGCTGCAGGCCGGCGCGGCGCGGATTCGCGTGGCCTGGTGGCACGCCGGGGACAAGGGGACCGTTCTCCTGCTGCCGGGCCGGACGGAATGCGTCGAGAAATACGGGCGTACCGCCGGCGACCTTGTGGCGCGGGGCTTTTCGGTCATCACCATCGACTGGCGCGGGCAGGGGCTGGCTGACCGGGCACTGCCGGACCGGATGGTTGGCCATGTCGGGGATTTCGCGGAATATCAGCAGGACCTGGACGTGATGCTGGCCGAGGCGGCGCGTGCGGGCTTGCCGCAGCCCTACTTCATGCTGGCCCATTCGATGGGCGGCTGCATCGGGCTGCGCGCCCTGATGCGCGGCGTGCCGGTGAAAGCGGCGGTCTTCTCGGCCCCGATGTGGGGCATCGCGATGGCCGCCTGGCTGCGTCCGGTGGCCTCGGTCGTCTCGGCCCTGTCGCGGCCGTTGCGCTATGCGCACCGCTATGCGCCGACGACGGGCGGGACGCCCTATCTGCTCCAGTTTCCCTTCGAGGGGAACGTCCTGACCACCGATCGCGAGATGTGGGACTACATGCGCCGCCAGGTGTCCCAGATGCCTGAACTGGCCCTGGGCGGGCCGTCGATCGCCTGGCTGGACGCGGCGCTGCGGGAATGCGCGGCGCTGGCGCGGATGCCCGCGCCGAAGGTCCCGGCCATTTGTGCGCTGGGGACCGCGGAAAAGGTGGTGGACGTGCCGCCGGTCCATCTGCGGATGTCGGGCTGGCCCAATGGCGCGCTGGACCTTTATCCGGGGGCCGAGCACGAGATCATGATGGAAGGCCCCGCCGCGCGGGCGCGGTTCTTCGACCGGGCCGCCGCGCTGTTCGAGGCCAATCGCTGAGTTCAGGCGCAAGGTGGGCGGATCACCCACCCTACGGCGGTCAGTCCTTCGGGACGCAGGTGGTGCAGCGCGTCAGGCTGTTCATCAGGTCGCGCGCGAATTCCATGCTGCGCCCGTCCGGGCCGGTCAGGACCAGCGTCCGGTCGTCCACCCGTTCCATCCGGGTCATCGCAGCAAGGGCGGCGAAGAACACCTGCTCGTCCGCCAGCCGGTCGCAGGCCATCTTGGTCGCCGCAACGCCGCCGAGCTTCAGCTCGGGCAGGCTCGCCTGATTCTGGCCCGAGTAGCGGTTGCAGGGCGCCTTGCCCGCGATCCGCCCCTCGGCGTCGACGGTCAGGGTGGCGGGCATGTCCGTGACCTGCCCGTCCACGGCCAGAAGCTCCCATTCGACGCCGGTGGGGTCCTGCGCCTCGGCGGTGCAGGCGGTGAGGGCGAGGCCGCCAAGGGCAAGGGCGGCAATGACGGGGACGACACGCATGACTGGGCTCCTTCCGAAGGTTTCACCCCTCTTGGACGCGTCAGAAGGCCTCGGGCTTGGCCTCGCGCGCCATGTGGTCGAGCACGGCGTTGACGAACTTCGGCTCTTTCCCGTCGGGGAAGAAGGCCTTCGCCACATCGACATATTCGGTGATCGTCACCTTGGGCGGCGTCGCCATGTCCACCAGCTCGGCCCCCGCGGCGCGGAACAGCGCGCGCAGCACCGGGTCGATCCGGTCGATGGGCCAGGCCGCAACCAGCGCGCGGTCGGTCAGCTGGTCGATCTTCGCCTGCCAGTTCACCGCCCCACCGACAACCGCGCGGAAGTGATCGACGTCGCCCTCGGCGAATTCGCCTTCTTCGTAGGTCGCACCGAAGCGGTGCGTCTCGAACTCGCGCGTCACGGCTTCTACCGTCTGGCCCGAACTTTCCATCTGGAAGAGCGCCTGCACGGCATAAAGCCGGCTGGCGGATTTCATCTGGCGCTTTTCGTCACGTCTGGCGGTCATGCCCGGAAACCGATCCCCTTGGTCTGCCCGGCCCATTTGCGCGACAGGGCCACGAGATGCAAGGCCGCCGCTGCGGCACCGCCGCCCTTGTTCTGGCCTGCCGGGTCGGCGCGGACCTCGGCCTGGGCGCGGTTCTCGACTGTCAGGATGCCGTTGCCAATGCAGGCGCCCTGCAGGCCCAACAGGCTCAGCGCACGCGAGCTGTCGTTGCACACGGTGTCGTAATGCGTCGTCTCGCCCCGGATCACGCAGCCAAGCGCCACGAAGGCGTCGTAGTCCGCCAGCCGCTGCGCCATCGCGATGGCCGAGGGGATCTCCAGCGCACCCGGCACTTCCACCACCTCGACCGTCGCCCCGCAGGCCTCGGCCACGGCGCGCGCGCCTGCCACGAGGTTGTCGGCGATGTCCTTGTAATACGGCGCCACGACGATCAGCAGCTTCACCGGCTTGTCGAAGCTGGGCAGCGGCAGGGTGTAATGCGTCTCGGCCGTGGCCATGCCTTTACTCCTTGATCGGGCGGGTGCCCGCGATGGTCAGGTCATAGGCGTCCAGACCCACGAACCGCGGCGCGGCCGAGTTCGTGACCAGCGTGATCGCCGACAGCCCCAGCGAGGACAGGATCTGCGCCCCAAGCCCGTATTGCCGCAGCGTCTGCGGCGAATGTTCGCCCGGCGCCACCATCTTCATCGTCGTGTCGCGCAGAAGGACGACAACCCCGCGCCCCTCGGCCGCGATGATGCGCATGGCGGCGGGCAGGTCGCTTCCGCCACCGACGCCCAGCACATCCTCCATCGGGTTCAGCGCATGGACGCGCACCAGGACCGGACCGGGGGCCGAAAGGTCGCCCTTGGACAGGACGATATGTTCGTCGCCATGCGTCTCGTCGGCATAGACCCGCATCAGCCAGTCGCCGCCGTGCACCGACTGCACCGAGCGGACGGCCTTTTCCGTGATAAGGTTGTCATGCCGGCGCCGGTAGGCGATCAGGTCGCTGATCGTGCCGATCTTCAGCCCGTGCTTCTGCGCAAAGGTCACCAGGTCCGGCAACCGTGCCATCGTGCCGTCGTCGTTCATGATCTCGCAGATCACGCCCGAGGGGTTAAGTCCGGCCAGGCGGCTTACGTCCACCGCCGCCTCGGTGTGGCCTGCGCGGACCAGAACGCCGCCCTCGCGCGCGCGCAGCGGGAAGATGTGGCCCGGCGTCGCGATGTCGGCCGCGCCCTTGGTCGGATCGATCGCCACGCTGACGGTCCGCGCCCGGTCGGCGGCGGAAATCCCGGTGGTCACGCCCTCGCGCGCCTCGATCGACAGGGTGAAAGCGGTTTCGTGCCGGCTGGAGTTCTTCGGGCTCATCAAGGGCAGCCCCAGCGCGTCGATCCGCGACCCCGGCATGGCCAGGCAGATCAGCCCGCGGCCATGCGTGGCCATGAAGTTGATCGCGCTTGGCGTGCACATCTGCGCCGGGATGACCAGGTCGCCCTCGTTCTCGCGGTCTTCGTGGTCGACCAGGATGAACATCCGCCCGTTGCGGGCGTCCTCGATGATCTCTTCGGTCGAGGATATGGCGTCGGAAAAGTCGGACATGGGTGCCTCGCAAGCTCTCCATGCCCCTCTAGCGCGGGCGGGGCGCAAAGGCCAGAGGGTCGCCGATGCCGAGCCTTTGTGCAGTGCCGCCTGTCGGCGTCAGACCCGCGCGGAAAGGACGGCCAGGCAGGCGACCTCGGCCAGTTGCTGCGTCGCGCCCAGGATGTCGCCGGTCTGCCCGCCGATCTTCCGCAGGGCCAGGAAGGCCAGCAGGACCGCCGTCCCCAACACGGCAAAGACCAGCGCGACGGCGGACCAGCCGGTCAGCAGCGCCGTGATCCCGGCTGCGAGGGCCAGCGCCACCAGCGCGGTCGCCGGGCTGGGACGTCCCGTGGCGTGACTCAGCCCCTCGCCCCGCGCATTGGGCAGAAGTGCCATCACCAGCGCCATCGGTGCGCGCGACAGCGCGCCGGTTGCAACCAGCGCGGCCCAGTGGCCGCCGTAGACCAGCACCGCCGTCAGCGCCGACCAGCGCGCCAGCGTCACCAGCACCAGCGCCAGGACGCCATAGCTGCCCACCCGGCTGTCCTTCATGATCTCCAGCCGCCGCGCCCTGGTCCAGCCGCCGAAAAGCCCGTCCGCCGTATCGGACAGCCCGTCCTCGTGCAGGCCCCCGGTCAGCATCGCGCCAAGCGCCAGCACCAGCGCCGCCGTCACCCCCGGCGTGACGCCCAGCCACAGCGCGGCCGAGGCCAGCGCCGCCCCGCATCCGCCCAGCACCGCGCCGACCAGCGGCCAGGCCCAGGCCGAGGCCGCCCCGGACGGGCGGTGGTTCGGCAGGGGCAGGCGCGACAACAGCGCGAAGGCCGACAGGATGTCGCTTGGCAGGCGCAGGGCGATGTCGCGGATCGGGGTCAAAGCGGCAGGTTCCGGCTGGCGTTCACATGGGCTCTGGGGTAGCCCCAGACGCGAAAAGGTGCAATCGGAGACGCCCATGCCGTTCCACTCTCTCGCCGATGTCCGCGCGCTGCTTGGCCGCCTTCCGGCCCCCGACGCCACCGCGACCGCCGCGGCCGAGGCGCGGAACGGCCAGCTGACAAAGCCCCCCGGCGCGCTGGGGCGGCTGGAAAAGCTGGCGATCTGGATGGCGGGCTGGCAGGGGACCGACAAGCCGCGCGCGGACCAGCCGCAGATCGCAATCTTTGCAGGCAATCACGGGGTGACGGCCAAGGGCGTCTCGGCCTTCCCGGCCGAGGTCACGGCGCAGATGGTGGCGAACTTCGCCCACGGCGGCGCGGCGATCAACCAGCTGGCCAAGGCCTTCGGCGCAAAGCTTGATGTCCACGCGCTCGATCTCGACCGCCCGACCGCCGACTTCACCGAGGCCCCGGCGATGACCGAGGACGAGCTGGTCGCGGCCCTGCGGCAAGGGTTCCAGGCGGTCGATCCCCAATCCGACCTCTTCGTCGCCGGCGAAATGGGGATCGGCAACACCACCGCCGCAGCCGCCATCGCCACCGCGCTTTACGGCGGCGTCGGCTGGGCCGGTCGCGGAACGGGCGTCGATGACGAAGGGCTGCGCCGGAAAGAGGCCGCGGTCGCCGCGGGGCTGGAGCGGCACAAGGCGCTGCTCGGCGACCCGCTTGAGGTGTTGCGCAGCCTCGGCGGGCGGGAGATCGCGGCGATGGCGGGCGCAATCCTTGGCGCGCGCATGGCGCGGGTTCCAGTGATCCTTGACGGGTTCATCGCCTGCGCGGCGGCCGCGGTGCTGGAGAAGGCCGCGCCGGGGGCGCTTGATCACTGCATCGCCGGTCATCAAAGCGCCGAGGGCGCGCATGCCCGTCTGCTCGAAAAGCTGGGCAAGGAGCCGCTGCTCAGCCTCGGCCTGCGGCTGGGCGAAGGCTCGGGCGCGGCGCTGGCGATCGGGGTGGTGCAGGGCGCGGTCGCCTGTCATTCCGGCATGGCGACCTTCGCGGAAGCGGGCGTCGCCGCGGGCTGACGGGCGGCGGCGGGGCGGGCGATACCTTTACAGGGGGTAAATGCCCGCCGCCAATTCCTTGATCTTGCAGGAAATGCCGGGCGTGTCCACGGTGGACAGACTCAGGCTTTCGGCATAGCCAGGCTGATCAGTCGGCCGCCCTTCTGGTAGCGGACCTCGGTCTCGGTGATGGCCTTGACGGTCCCGCCGTCGATCTTGTCGCCGACCTTGACCTTCTTGTACTTGCCGTTCGACTGCCGGACCAGTGCGTAGCGGCGCGAATCGGTGCCATAGGTGCCGATCAGGTTGATCTTCGACAGGTTGATCGCGTTGGCATAGGTCGCCTGCTTGGCGACGCTGGCCTTGGTCGGGATCGAGGGCGCGGCCTTTGCAGGCTCGGGCTCGTCCAGTTCGGCCATTTCCTCGGGCTTCGCTTCCGGGGCGGGGGCCGCGGCGGCGACTTCCACCTGCGGCTCGGGCGCGGGCTCACGGACGGCGGCGGCCACGGCAGCCTCGACCGCGGCGGAGAAGTCGTTCGGGCGGGTCGCGGGCCGCATCGAGATGGCCACGACCGACGGATTCTGCGCTTCCAGCGCGGCGGCCTCGGCCAGTTTCGCCTCGGCCTGGGCGGTCAGCGAGGCACCCTGGGCGCCAAGATCAGCCGTCTCGGTCGGCGCGGCAGCGGCTGCTGCGGCGGCGACGCTGGCCGGGCGGGGCAGGGGGCGGAGCCCGGCAAACTCGGCCGCGGCGTCGGGAGACAAGGCCGCATCGTCCGGCGCGGCGGGGGCAAGGCCCTCGGGCCGCGGGCGCGGGCGGAAGCCAGCCATCGCCGGATCGGCGGGCGGCAGTTCGGCGGCAGGTGTGGTGTCGCCGCCAGTGACAAGCGAGGCGTCGGCGGGTGAGCTGGGGGTTTCCCCCGCCGCCGCCGTCGCCTCCGCCGCAGCGGGGGCCGCAACGGGAGAGGCCGCAAGAGCCGCGGCCGTTGCAGCCTCGCTCCGGGACGGTGGGACCAGCGGGGGCTTGCCGGCGATCAGGAATACACCCTCGGGGCTCATGATCCCGTCGGGCGTCGGCTTCAGCAGACCACGGGCGTCGAACTGGTAGACGGTACCGGGTGCCGGGGGCGGCATCACCGGGTCCGGCACCGCGTCGCGGGCGTCGGCCAGCGCGGGCAGGGCCAGCGCGTCCAGCGCAGGGGGCGGGGCGTCCATCGCGGACAGGAAGATCTCGTCCTGGTCCTCGACCGGGGCCGAGACGGAGGCCACGTCGGTCGCGACCGAGGTGCCGGGGGCAGGTTCCGGCGCGGCTTCGACAGTCTCGGACGCAAGGTCCTGCGCCGGATCGGCTGCGACCTCTTCTGCAGGCGCCTCGGCGGCGACGTCGGCGGGCGCCTCGGCAGGGACGTCGGCCACGGCCGTCTCGCCGCCCATGTTCACCGGCAGGCTTTCCGTCGCCATCTCGCCCGCATCGGCGGTTGCCGCACCCTCGGCCTCGGGGATCGGATCGGTCATCCCTTCGGGGTCCTGCATGTCGGCGAGCATCTCGTCGTCGACGCCGGGGGTCGCTTCAACGGCTGCGGCCGCGTCGGTCGTGGTCGCCCCGTTTCCGCCCATGAAGTAAGAGGCCCAGGCGGCAACCAGCGCCAGGAAGATCAGCAGAAGCGCGACCATCACCATGAAGACGGTGCCGGTGCGTTTTTTCGCTGGGGCGACCGCGCCGAAGGTGCCACCGGGGCGCGCCGGGGACTTCACCGTGGTCGGACCGGGCGCGGGCGGACGGGGAATGTCGCCGGATTTCAGCTTGGGCTTTGCCCGCGTTCCGGGGATCGAGGGCGCGGTCACCAGGCCGGGGAAGCCTTTGCCGTTCGACGGACGGGCGACCGGCGCGGCCTTGGTGGCGGGCGCGGCGCCGGTGCGGGTCACGCCCTCGACCGGACGTGCGCCGGCGTCGGCAGCAGCGGCAGTGGCCGCGGCGCGGCGGCTGGCAAAGGCGACCATCGCCGAAGACGGCGGGGCGGGCGGGATGTCGTCGTCCAGGTCATCGACGACCAACCTGCGCGCGGCGGGCGGATCCTCGGGTTCCGGGAAGGCGCTGCTGTCCGTCACATGGGCGAAGGGCGCTTCCTCGGCCTCGGTGGCCTGCGCGGCAAGGGGGGCTGCGGGCTTCGCGACCGGTTCCGCCACGGGAGCCTTCGGCCCCGGCTGAGGCCGAGTATCTGCCAGCGCCGCGCGGGAGAGGCTCGCCTCGGGCTCGGGCTCGTCCTCGACAAGGTCCTCGACCGGCGGGGGAGCAGGGGGTGCGGCAGGGACGGTCGGGGCAGCGGGAGCCTCAGCGCGAAGCGCCTCGTCCAGTCCGGGCAGTTCGTCTTCGGGCGGAAGGGCGGCGGCCGGTTGCGGCTTGGCCGGCGCGGGTTCCGGCACCGGCTCGGGTTCGGGCGCGAGGACCGGGGCCGGTTCTGGGGCCGGCGCAGGCTCTGGCGGGCGCACGGCAACAGCTTCGGGCGCGGATTCGGGTGTGGCGACCGGCTCGGCCTTGGGCAGTTCGCGGTGGATGATCGAAACCGGCTCGCGGTCGCGATCGACCGTCTCGTCCTCGGCCAGGATCGAGGCCGCAGCGGCGGTCGGGCCGAACCAGGGTTCGCCGACGAAGGTGCCGTCCTCGGGGATCGCGACGAAGGAGACCGGGTTCAGTCGGTGTTCGACGGCGAAGCTCTCGGCCTGCTCCAGCGTCTCGCGGGCGATGACGGCGACCTTGACCGTCGCGCCCTTGCCGGACCAGTCGAACACCAGGTCCTCGACCGCATAGGGCGTACGGCCTTCCAGCGCCTCGGCGATCTGGCGGCGCTTGTCGTCGCGGCTGGGGCCGGGGGCGTGGATTTCGGTGTAGAGGATCTGGCTGTTCGGCAGGATCAGCTTGGTTGCGACCCCCAGCGGCGAAAGCCCCAGCGCGGTCTTGCGCAGATAGTCCATCGCCTCGGCCAGATCGGGGGCGTCGAAGGCCGCCTCGCCGATCGACAGCCAGCCTTTCGGCGTCCGGTGCAAGAGCCCGATGGTTTCGCGGGTCAGGTCAAGTGCAAATGTCGGTTTCATGTCGCGGGTCTAGCACGGATTCTCAAGATGCTGGAACGTGCCCCAGCCGTTGCGCGCAGGTTTAAAGCAGCTTTTCGCCGAAGGGAAGGAAAACGGCCAAGGAAGTCGTTGCGACGCGCGTCACAACTGCGAATGTTGCGCCATTTGAAGGAGAACACAATGCGTGCGCTTTCTGCCCTGGTCCTGTCGACCGCCCTTGCCCTGCCGCTTGCCGCCCCCGCGATGGCCGAGGGCGACACCAGCCGCTTCATTACCGTCACGGGAACCGGCACCACGCAGGCGGCACCGGACATGGCGACGCTGATGATCGGCGTGACGACGCAGGGCGCGACTGCGGCCGAGGCGCTGGCGGCGAACTCCAAGGCGACCGAGGCGGTGATCGCCCGCCTGACGGCCTCGGGCGTAGCGGCGCGGGACATGCAGACCTCGAACCTGTCGATCAACCCGAACTGGACCGGGTATGACAGCGCAACGCCGACGATTTCGGGCTATGTCGCCTCGAACATGCTGACGATCCGCATCCGGGCGCTGGACACGACCGGCGCGGTGCTGGACGCGGCGGTGGCCGACGGGGCGAACACGCTGAACGGCATGACCTTCGGGCTGGCCGACCCCGAGCCCGCCCTGAACGAGGCGCGCCGCGATGCGGTCGAGGATGCCCGCGCCAAGGCCGAGCTTCTGGCGGCAGCGGCCGGGGTCAAGCTTGGCCCGGTCCTGTCGATCTCGGACTCCGCCTCGCCGATGGACCCGATGCCGATGTATCGCGACGCGGTCGCGGCCTCGCCGGTGCCGGTGGTGGGCGGTGAGCTTGACCTGTCAGCCAGCGTGCAGGTCACCTACGAGCTGGCGGACTGACGCGGGGCTGGCAGGTCAAGCGGCGGAATTCCCAAGGATTCCGCCGGTTTTGACATGATTTGGCCCAAGTCGCCGGGCAGATTGCGCGAAAGAGAAGAAGGCAGGAGCAGTTCCCCATGATCCGCGGGCCGATCAGTTTGTTGATCGTCGGTGCCGTCATGCTTGGCGTCACGCTGCTGGTTACGCTTGGGCCCCGCGCCTTCGAGGGTATCCTGCCGGAACCGGTGCTGGCGCTGCTGGACGGCGGGGCCACGGGGTCGTTCAGCACGATGACCGCAGGCACGGGAGAGGCGCCAGAGGACTTCCTGATCGATGGGACGGACGGCCTGACGGTCACCGGTCCCATCGCCGCCCTGGCCAGCAACCGCCCGGTCTTCATCAAGGACGTGATCACCGGCTACACCACGCGCACCGGATCGGACGTCCCGGCCGAGGTGACGACGATCCGCCCGATCTCGGGTTGCCGGTTGACGCCGCCGCTGGAGGGGACAAGGGTCGGCCATGTCACCTCGGGCGCGACGGACCTGATGCTTCCGATCCTGACCTACACTGACAGCGACCTTGCGGCCGCGGTGCAAGCTTTCGTGAACCTCTACCGCGCAGGCGGCCCGGTAAAGCTGTCCCCGCCGGCCGAACTGGCCTACAGCGTCTACGATGTGGCAGTGACGGAAACCCGGGTGCCGGTCTACCTGGTCCTGGAAAGCGCGGTGCGCAACCGGATCTGGAACATCCACCTTGCCGAAGGCGCGCGGGTCGAACGGGTGATCCTGCTGGGCGGCATGCAGTCCGGGGTGGCGAACCTGGACCCCGTGGTCCCGGTCGAGGTGTTGCCCGCCGACGCGCTGGCCGCCTGCGGCATCCAGCCGGCCTATCCGCTTAACCCCGGCCATCGCTTCTTCGAGGTGCTGGCCAGCGGCCCGGGCACCTACAAGGCCGAGGCCGAGGCGAAGTTCGAGATGATGAAACAGGCCATCGACGCCTATGACACCTGGTTCCGCGACAGCTTTGGCCTGTCTGCCGGGGAAAGCCGCGCCGGGTTCGGCGGCACGCTGTCCGTCGTAGGCCCCCAGCCCGGCGAGGCCGACCCCAAAGCCGTCTACGCTCCGATCCAGGGGTCGCGGGTGCGGATGACGCAGGACACCTATCTCGAGATCCGGGGTCAGGTCGCCGAGGGCGAGGATTTCGGCGCAAAGGTGAAGGCCATTGCCACCACCTTCGCCTTCGGGGACCTTGCGAACCTGCGGCAGGGGGTGCAGTTCTGATGCTGCGGCTTCTGATCGGCAGCGGGCTGCTTCTGATGACCGTCGGGTTCGGCGCGGCCGGCTGGCAATACTGGCAATCGCCTCCCGAGGCAGATCCCGTGAGCGCGGCCCCCGACGCAGCGCCCATGCCGGCCCGGCAGAGCTGGCTGATCTCGCCGACGGGCGGGCTGATCCCGCAAGAGCAGGTGCGCGGCTATCTTGCGCAGGAACGCTTCGTGCCCGGCCGCAGCCTGCTGGTCCGCCGCCAGGCCAGCCTGACCTCGCTTCTGGCCGAGGGCGAAAAGTTGCCAGAGCCCGCTTTCCTTCAGGTGCTGGCCGACATCCGCGCCCCGAAAGTGGCCGATGGTCTGTGCGATGTTGTGCTGCAAACGCTCGCCGCGGATTGCGCCGTCCATTCGGCCCGCGTGGTCGAAGGCAGCGTCGACCCGGTGCTGGGCACTGCCGAGTTCCAGCTGGAACTTGTCTACCGCCTGAAAGAGGACGGGGCCGAGCTTCCCGACCTTGCCGCGCATGTCCTGCGGTCGGACCGTGTCGCGCTGGAGCTTGAGCCTGGCACCGAGGGCGCGTCCAGCCCCGAGGCGGCCCTGCAGGTATTGCTTGCGGCCGTGGACGCGACCTGTTCCGCCGATCAGGTGGGCGCGCTTTGCCGTCCGATGCAGCTTGCGCTGGAGATGACCCCCGGTGGGGCGGTCTCGGCGCGGGCGGCCATTGCCTGGCTCGACCCGCTGCCGAAGGGGATGTTCGTGGCCCCGCCGCTCGACACCGTCACCGGCGGCTGAGCGGCAGGTCTTCGGTCAGGCCGTGGCCTTGGCCAGCGCCTGGTCGAGGTCGGCGATGATGTCCCGCACATCCTCGATCCCGATGGAGACGCGCACCGAATCCGGCGCGGCCCCGGCCTTCACCTGCGCGTCCTCGCTAAGCTGGCGGTGGGTGGTCGAGGCCGGGTGGATGATCAGCGACCGCGTGTCGCCCAGGTTCGCAACATGGGAGAAGAGCTTCACGTTGTCGATCAGCTTCACGCAAGCCTCATACCCGCCCTTGATCGTGAAGGTGAAGAGCGCCCCGGGACCCTTGGGCGTGATCATCTTCGCCAGGTTGTGGTAGGGCGAGGACTTGAGGCCCGGATAGGTGACCTTGCCGATCCGCGGGTCCTGCTCCAGCCATTCCGCGACGATCTGCGCGTTCTCGACGTGCCGCTGCATCCTCAGGGCCAGCGTCTCGATCCCCATCAGCGTGTAGTGCGCGCCCTGCGGGTTCATCGTCATGCCAAGGTCGCGCAGGCCGATGGCGATGGAGTGGAAGGTGAAGGCCATGTTGCCGAGGGTCGGGTGGAACACCAGGCCGTGGTAGGCGGGCTCGGGCTGGGAAAGCGAGGGGAACTTGTCCGATGCCGACCAGTCGAACTTGCCCGAATCGACCACGATCCCGCCGGTGACGGTGCCGTTGCCGGTCAGGTACTTGGTGGCCGAATGGACGACGAGCGTCGCGCCGTGTTCGATCGGGCGGCAGAGATAGGGGCTGGCCGTGGTATTGTCGACGATCAGCGGGATGCCCGCCTGGTTCGCCACGCGGGCGATGGCGGGAAGGTCGGACAGCGCGCCGCCCGGGTTGCAGATCGTCTCGCAGAACAGCGCCCGGGTGTCGGCGTCGATGGCGGCCTCGATAGCCTTGGGGTCGTCGAAGTCGACGAACTTGGCCGACCAGCCGAACTTGCGGATGGTGTTCGAGAACTGCTGGATCGTGCCGCCATAAAGCTTGGTCGAGGCGACGACGTTGCGGCCCGGGGCCATGAGCGGGAAGAGCGCCATGATCTGCGCCGCGTGGCCCGAGGAGCAGGCGATCCCGCCCGCGCCGCCTTCAAGGGCCACGACCCGGTTCGCCAGCGCCGAGACGGTGGGGTTGGTCAGGCGAGAGTAGATGTAGCCCACCTCTTGCAGGTTGAAGAGCTTGGCCGCGTGGTCGGCGTCGCGGAAGACGAAGGCCGTCGACTGGTAGATCGGCACCTGCCGGGCGCCGGTGGCGGGGTCCGGCGCGGCGCCGGCATGGATGGCAAGCGTCTCGAAGCCGAGGGGTCTGTCGGTCATGGGGTCCTCCCTTGTTCGGCGGCGAGGGTAGGAGCCTTTCGCGGCGCTGGCAACGGGAAGGTGTCCACGGTGGACAAGCAGCGGTCAGATAAGGAAATCAATGCCTTGAGCGCAGATGTTTACGGAACATTCACCTCGGCCCAGACATCTCGGCAGAAGGATCGTTGCGGCTGCGGGGTCTTCCATGCTTGGATCGTCCCGCCTTGAACCCCGGAGCTTCCCGCGATGCTGACCCCTTTCCATCTGGCCTATCACGTCACCAGCCTGGACCAGGCGCGTGCCTTCTACGGCGGGGTCCTGGGCTGCCGCGAGGGGCGCTCGACCGAGACCTGGGTGGATTTCGACTTCTTCGGCCACCAGATCAGCCTGCACCTGGGCACGCCCTTCGCCACGACGAACACGGGCAAGGTCGGCGACAAGCTGGTGCCGATGCCGCATCTGGGGCTGGTCCTGCACCTGCCGGACTGGTAGCGGCTGGCGGACAGGCTGACGGCGGCAGGGGTGGACTTCGTCCTGCCGCCGCAGGTCCGGTTCAAGGACCAGCCGGGGGAACAGTGGACAATGTTCTTCCGCGACCCCTCGGGCAACCCCATCGAGGTGAAGGGGTTCGCGGACCTCGAAAGCGTGTTCAAGGGCTGAGGCGCCGGGCAGCAGCTTGATTTGCGTCAACGTCGCGTGATCCTGCTTGGGGCAGTCTGCCGCGGACAGAGACGCCACAGAAGGGGACATCACATGAACCGGGCATTCTCCATCCTGCTGCTTGCTGCGACGCTGGGCCTGACTGCCTGCGCCGAGACCGGGACCTATCCGGTTTCGAGCGACCAGTGCGCTCCGACGGATCCGGTCAAGACGCTGGACGCGGACGACTGCGTGGTCCCGGGCACCTGACTGTCTGATGCCTGACCTCCCGGCCGCTGCCGTCCGGTGCGGCAGCGGCCGGGAGGGGAACGCGCTGGCGTCCGCGCGCCGCCGAATCCGGTTGCCAAAGCCCCGCCTGCGGTCATGCTGGCCGCAGGTCGGAGGTGGCAGATGGCAACGGAAAGCGCGGGCGTCGATCTGGTTTCTGTGGTGACGCTGCTGGGGGCCGCCGTTGTGGCGGTGCCGGTGTTCAAGCGGATCGGGCTGGGTTCGGTGCTGGGCTACCTTGCGGCGGGGCTGGCCATCGGGCCGTTCGGGCTTGGCCTCTTCTCGGACCCGATGGCGATCCTGCATGTGGCCGAGCTGGGGGTGGTGATGTTCCTGTTCATCATCGGCCTGGAGATGGAGCCATCGAAGCTTTGGGCGATGCGGCGGGACATCCTTGGCCTGGGCCTGCTGCAGGTGGCGCTTTGCGTCGGGCTTCTGGGCCTGGTCGGCGTGGCGCTGGGCTATTCCTACGCAAGCTCGCTGATCGCCGGGGCGGGGTTCACGCTGACCTCGACCGCCATCGTGATGCAGATGCTGCAGGAGAGAGGCGACCTCGCGGCGCCGAGGGGCCAGCGGATCGTCTCGATCCTGCTGCTGGAGGACCTGGCCATCGTGCCCCTGCTGGCGCTGGTCGTCTTCCTGGCCCCCGGGGGCGAGACGGTGACGCTTCTGGACCGGGTGCAGGGCATCGGGTTGGGGCTGGCCGCGATTGCGGCGCTGGTGGTGGCCGGGGTCTACCTTCTGAACCCGATGTTCCGGCTGCTGGCAGCCTCGCGCGCGCGCGAGGTAATGACGGCCGCCGCGCTGCTGGTGGTGCTGGGCTCGGCGCTGTGGATGCAGCTTGGCGGGCTGTCGGCGGCGATGGGGGCGTTCCTGGCCGGGGTTCTGCTGTCAGAATCAAGCTTCCGCCACCAGCTGGAGACGGACGTGGAGCCATTCCGTGGCATCCTGCTGGGGCTGTTCTTCCTGGCCGTGGGCATGGCGCTGGACCTGTCGGTGATCGCGGCGAACTGGCAGCTGGTCGCGGTCAGCGTCCTGTCGCTGATGGTGCTGAAATCGCTGATCATCTATGTCGTCGCCCGCGTGAACCGGGCCGGCCACGCCGAGGCGGTTGAGCGGACGGTGCTGATGGCGCAGGGCGGCGAGTTCGCCTTTGTCCTCTATTCCTCGGCGCTTGCGGTCGGGCTGCTGACGGCCGAGAACGCCGCGATCCTGAACGCCATCGTCATCGTGTCCATGGCGCTGACTCCGGTCATGGTGATCCTGCACGACCGCCTGCGGCGCGCGCCGGAGGTGTCGCTGGAGGGGATCGAGGCTCCGGACGGGCTGAAAGGCCAGGTGCTGATCGTGGGCTTCGGCCGTTTCGGCCAGATCGCCTGCCAGCCGCTTCTGGTGCGGCGGGTGCCGGTCAGCATCATCGACGACGACCCCGAGATGATCCGCGCGGCCGAGACTTTCGGCTTCAAGGTCTGGTTCGGCGACGGCACGCGGCTGGACATCCTGAAGGCTGCGGGCGCGGACACGGCGCGCGCGGTGCTGATCGCGACGGACCGGAAGGAGGTCACGACCCGGATCGCCAGGCTGGTCCGGCACGAATTCCCGAATGCGGTCGTGCTGGCCCGCGCCTGGGACCGGGCCCATGCGCTGGAGCTGATCCGCGAGGGCGTCGATCACCAGATGCGCGAGGTGTTCCATTCCGCCCTTGCGCTGGGCGGCGAGGCGCTGGAGGCGCTGGGCGTGGACCCGGACGAAATCGGCGCGATCTCGGAAGGCATCCTGCGTCGCGACGCCGAACGGCTGGCTCTGCAGATGACCGGGGACATCTATTCCGGCCGCAGCCTGATCATCGGCAACGCCGAGCACACCGTCCGGGCCTAGGCCGGCGCCCCCACGGCGCGGCGGTCGGGTTCGGTCGGGGTCATCAGGCTTTCAAGCTTGGCCTTCACCTCGGGCGGCCAGGGCATCGAGGTGTGCTTGTCGAGCCAGCTTGCGGCAAGCACCTGTTCCACCGACCAGCGGTGTTCCTCGCCGCAGTGGATGGTGTGGTGGAGGCGCACCGAGGACTTGCCGACCTTCAGGATCGAAATGCGAAAGGTAAGCTTGTCGCCGAAGAAGGACGGTTTGGAGAAGTCGCAGGACAGATGCACGGTGGGCGTGCCCCAGCGTTCGTTCCAGATGATCTCGTGCCAGGGCCAGCCGATATGGGCCCAGAACTCTTCCACCACGCCGTTCAGGATGTTCAGGTAGGCCGGGTAATAGGCGGTGCCCGATATGTCGCAATCGCCGAAGTGCAGCATCCGGTCCGTGGTGTAGCAGATGGTCATGTCCGGCCCCCCTTGTGCGGCGCAGGGTGGGGGCATGCGGGGCGAAAGGTCAAGCGCGGTCGTCCTTGGGGCTGTCCATGACCACGAAGGTAGTGATGGCGCGGACCTGGGGGAGGGTGCCCAGCACCTCGGTATGCCAGTGCTTGTAGGCGGCGAGATCGGCGCATTCGACGCGGAGGAGGTATTCGACGGTCCCGGTGATGTTGTGGCATTCCCGAACCTCGGCCGCGCGGGAGATGGCGCGTTCGAACGCCTCTTGCGCGGCCTTGGTATGGGTGCCGAGGCCCACGGTGACATAGGCGACGAAGCCGATCCCCAGTTTTGCCGGGTCAAGAACGGCGCGGTAGGACCTGATGATCCCGGCCTTTTCCAGGGCCTGCACCCGGCGCAGGCAGGCCGAGGGTGAGAGGCCCACACGCTCGGCCAGGGCAAGGTTGGGTTGGCGGGCGTCCCGGGTCAGCTCGCGCAATATGCGGTGGTCTATGTCGTCAAGTTTCGTCATTCGTTGCGAAGATTGGCTTAAGGTTCGCATCTTTGCAATCCGTTTCGGTTCCAGGCGCGTCAGTATTGCGGCCATGACGCATGATCTCTTCCTCGCCCTGCTGGGCTTTGCCTTTGTCACCTCGGTCACGCCGGGGCCGAACAACATGATGCTGCTGGCCAGCGGCGTGAATTTCGGCTTTCGCCGGACGGTGCCGCACATGCTGGGGATTTCCATCGGCCACGCGCTGATGGTGTTCCTGGTGGGGTTGGGGCTGGCCGGGGTGTTCACGGCCTGGCCCCCGGCGCTATTGGCGCTGAAGATCGCGTCGGTCGGCTACATGCTGTGGCTGGCCTGGAAGATCGCGCTGGCGCGCGCTCCGGGCGAGGGGCGGGTGAAGCCGCAACCGATGACCTTCCTGCAGGCCGCAGCCTTCCAGTGGGTCAACCCGAAAGCCTGGGCGATGGCCCTGGGGGCGGTGTCGGCCTATGTGGTGGAACCGTCGCCCTGGGCCTATGCGGCGGTCGCGGGGGCCTTCGCCTGCGTGAACCTGCCGTCAGTGTCGCTTTGGGCCGGGGCGGGTCAGGCGGTGCGGCGCTGGCTGGATGGTCCGGGCCGCCTGCGCACGTTCAACTGGACGATGGCGGGTCTGCTGGTTCTGTCGCTGTGGCCGGTGGTCATGCTGGAAATCTGACCGGCCGTCCCCCGCATGCTACTGCCGCTTATTGCCTGGCCGCCCGTCATCGCCCAGGTGCAGGCATCGGACAGAGCGAGCGGGCAGGATGCGGACAGGCAGGATCATCAGGCGGCTGGGGCTTGGCCTTGGGGCGGCGGTTGCGGGACTGGTTGGCTATCTGGCCTTCCTGCATGTCAGCGGCAACTTTCACCCGGTGGTGGCCGGAGAGGTCTACCGCTCGGCCCAGGTGTCGGCAGCGGACATTGCCACCTACCGCGCAAAGTATGGCATCGCCAGCATCCTGAACCTGCGCGGCGCTGCCCCCGGAGAGGACTGGTATGACGAGGAGATCGCGGCAAGTTCGGCGCTGGGCGTGGCCCATGCGGATTTCGCGATGAATGCCTCGCGCGAGTTGGGACCGGACGAGGCCGCCCGGCTGGTCAGCCTGATGCGCGGAATGCCGAAGCCGCTGCTTGTGCACTGTCGGCACGGGTCAGACCGCACGGGGCTGGCGATGTCGCTGTATCTGGCGACGATCCGCGGCGCGGACGAGGCGACGGCGGAAGGCCAGCTGTCGCTGTGGTTCGGGCATATCGGGGTGCCGGTGCTGTCAGACGCCTGGCCGATGGACACCAGCTGGGAGAAGCTGGAGGCCGGTTTGGGCTATGTCGAGAGCTAGCGGACCCAGAGCCCCTCGCGCTTCAGCGTGTTGCGGATGACCTGCTCGCGGCGGGGCAGGTCCGCCCGGTCGAAAAGCGCCCGGGCCTTTGCCCCCTCGCCCTGCAGGACCATCCGCTTGAACGCGCCCCAGTGCCGCAGGACGGGGCGCAGGCGCGGGTCGGCGGCAACGGTTTCCAGCACCCCGACCGCGTGATCGCTTTCGCGGGCGTAGAGAAGCGGCAGGGTGCGGTAATGGCAGGTGGCGCTGCCGTCCAGCGCGGCAAGCTCGGGGCCGGGGCGGCCGCCGCCGAAGGAATGGACCACCAGCGGCAGGGTGATCTGGTCAAGCCAGGGGTAAAGCTCCTGGCAGACCAGTTCGGCGGGCGGGGCGTCGTGGATCTCGCGCGACCAGGACAGGAAGCGGTTCCCGAAGGCGCGGGGGCTTTCGTGGAAGAACCAGCCCGCGTTGAAGTAGAGAAACCGCTGCCAGTAGTCCCGCGGCTGGGTCGGATCGAGGCTGCTGTCGAAGTCCAGGCCGAAGCGGTCGTAGAGCGCCTTCCAGGTCTGGGTGGCGCTGGGGCCGTAAAGTTCCACCTTGGGCCAGGTATTCTCGCGCAGCATCGAGGCCGAGGGACGGGTGAAGTCGAAGGCGATCTGCGACAGCGGGCCGGTGACCAGCGTGTCGGTGTCCAGGAACAGGAAGGGCGCGTCGGGCAGGGCGGCCAGCGCCTCGATCTTGTTGCCGTTGGGGTAGTCCGAGCCGAACACCCGGCTCTCGAACGGCAGGATCGTCGCGCCAAGCTCGGTCAGCGTCTTGCGCGTCCGGTTCGCGATGCGAGGGTCCTCGCGCCATTTCGGGCCGGGCTGGGGCTCGGCGATGTAGAGTGTCCCGGCGAAGTCCGGGTCCGAATGGCGCAGCGATGCGGCCAGCAGGATCGCCTCATGCTCCAGCCGTCCGGCCTGGGCAATGGCGAGGATGTTGAAGCTCATGCCGGGGTGAAGCGGAGCGAGAGGCAGGACATGCCCCCGTCCAGCTTGGCGCATTCCGAATTGCCGATCTCGCGGACGGTGAAGCCCGCCGCCGCGATCGCGTCGCAGGTGCGGGGGAAACCTGCGGGCATCAGCACCAGGTCGTTGAAGCGGATCGTGTTGGCGGCGGCTTCCTCGCCCTCGGGGACATCGATGACCTTGTAGCCGTCGAAGCAGCCCGAGGCCGAAAGGCGGCGCGTGGACAGGATCGTGTCGATGTCCAGAAGCGAGCAGTCGGTCTTGAAATGCAGGACGCCGGGGGGCGTATGCACCTCGCGGACGGCGTGGCCCCAGCGCGCGACGAGTCGCGTCAGTTCGGCGATCCCCGCCGCATTGGTCCGGGCCGAGCGGCCGACGAGGATCTCGCGTTCGGTGACAAGGATGTCGCCGCCTTCGATGAAGTTGTCCGCGCCGGTGATCGCCACGACCTCGCGGTAAAGCGCGCGCAGGTGGGGGGCCATTTCGGCCGCTTCGCCCAGCCGCGAAGGTGCGCCGGGGCGCATGACGACGGCGCCCTGCGGCAGGCAAAGCGCCGTGTCCTCGACAAAGACCGAGTCCGGGTAGGCGGGCAGCGCCGGAAGTTCGACCACCGTGGCCCCGGTCTCGCGCAGGGTGGCAATGTAGGCGTCGTGATGGGCCTGCATCAGCGCCAGGTCGGGCGTCCCGGTGTCCACCGCGCGCAAGCCCTGCGTGATCGAGGGCGCGGGCCGGCGGGTGATGGCGTGGCTGAAGCGGATCGAGAAGGACATGGCAAACCCCTGCGGCATCGCGCCTGTTTGGCAGAGCGGCAGGGGCGCGCGCAAGGGGGAGGGGGGACAGTCCGGTCCGTTCGTGCTAGTCAGGGGGCTGACGCCAGGCCGGAGCCGGACATGACCATCACCAACGAGGACGAATTGCAGGGCCTGCGCGCCGTGGGCCGCATCGTCGGCAACACGCTGCAGGCCATGGCCCGGGCGATGGAGCCCGGCATGACCACGCGCGAACTGGACGCCATCGGCCGGCGCGGCCTTGAGGCCGAAGGCGCACGGTCTGCGCCGGAGGTCACCTACGGCTTCCCGGGTGCCACCTGTATCAGCGTCGGGGAGGAGATCGCGCATGGCATTCCCGGCGACCGGGTGCTGGCAGCGGGTGATCTGGTGAACATCGACGTCTCGGCCGAGAAGGACGGCTTCTTCGCCGACACCGGGGCGAGCTTTCCCTTGGGCGCCGTGCGGCCCGAGGTGACGAGGCTTTGCCGGGACGGTCGGCGGGCGATGCAACTTGGCATCCGGCAGGTCGCTCCGGGTCGGCCCCTGTCGGGAATCGGCAATGCGATCGGCCGCTATGCCTCGGGTCGCGGCTATACGCTGATCGGGAACCTCGCCAGCCACGGCGTCGGCCGGGCGCTGCACGAATGGCCGGAGGAAATCGCCACCTGGCCGAACCGCGACCGGCGGCACATCCACCGGGGGCTGGTGCTGACGGTAGAGCCGTTCCTGTCCCTCGGCGGCCGGTTCGCGCGCGAATGCGGCGACGGCTGGACCCTGCGCGCCACGCCGCGGGCGCTGGCGGTGCAATATGAACATACGGTGGTCGCGACCGACCGCGGTCCACTGGTGGTGACGCTACCGGGCTGAGACGTCAGTCCTGCGGCGAAGACGGCTTGCGCCCGCCGGTCTGATGGTCACCATTCTGGGAATGGTGGGCGACCCTGGAATCGAACCAGGCGTGGGTCGCCCCGGGGGAGTTACAGTCCCCTGCCGCACCTTGCAGCTCGTCGCCCGCCGGGGGTTCGTCTACTCAAGGGGGCGAGAGGCGTCAAGGGTGGTCGGGCAAGTTTTCGGCTTGCATCCCGAAGGGCGCCCAAGCAAAGGTCCGGACGGGTTCAGGAAGGGGTCGGACATGGCGGCGGGTGGCAAGAAACCGGCCTGGGTGGTGGAGAAGGAGCGCGGCCAGAAGGCCGAGGCGCGCGAGACGGTGTGGCTCTTCGGCCTGCACGCCGTGCGCGATGCGCTGATGAACCCCCGGCGGGAAAAGCTGCGGCTGGTGCTGACGAAGAACGCGCTGGACAAGCTGGAGGCCGCGGTGGCCGCCTCGGGCATGGCGCCCGAAGTGGTCGAGCCGCGCAATTTCCGCGTGCCGATCGACGAGGGCTCGGTCCACCAGGGCGCGGCGGTCGAGGTGAAGCCGCTGAACTGGGGCAAGTTCCAGGATGTCTGCGCCGCGGGCGAGGGGTTGCCGCTGGTCGTCCTGCTGGACCGGGTGACGGACCCGCACAACGTGGGCGCCATCCTGCGCTCGGCCGAGGTGTTCGGGGCGCGGGCCGTGATCGCGCCGCGCCACCACTCGGCGCCGGAAACCGGGGCCTTGGCCAAGACCGCCAGCGGCGCGCTGGAGCGGCAACCCTACCTGAAGGTCACCAACCTGGCCGAGGCGATGGAGGCCCTGAAGGACATGGGCTTCACCCTGATCGGCCTGGACGGCGAGGCTCCGGTCACGCTGGCCGAGGCGGTGGCGGGCGCGAACCGGCGGCCCATTGGCCTTGTACTGGGGGCGGAAGGGCCGGGCCTGCGGGAAAAGACGCGCGAGACCTGCGACGTGCTGGCGCGCATCCCCTTTGCGGGGGCCTTCGGCAGCCTGAACGTGTCGAACGCGGCGGCTGTCTCGCTGTATGCGGCGACGCGGCCGTGATCACGTCTTTGAGACGGGTCTTACATGCCGCGTCGCGGTTCCTAAATGAAAGGATGAGGCACGGGACCGGAACCCCGTACTTCTCTTCACTGTCCCTCGTTCCGCGACTTGGCGCCTGAGGTTATCCTCGGGCGCCATTTTCTTGACTGGAGGTTCCATGACCAGCGACGCCGAACTTCGCGAGATCCTGACCAGCGTGAAGACCATTGCCCTTGTGGGCTGGTCGCCCAAACCTGACCGGCCAAGCCACCGGGTCGCGGACTACCTGAAGCGCAAGGGCTACCGGGTGATCCCGGTCAATCCGGGACAGGCGGGGCAGCAGGCCCTGGGCGAGACGGTGGTGGCGACGCTGGCCGAGGCGGGGCCGGTCGACATGGTCGACATCTTCAGACGCAGCGAGGAAGCCGGGGCCGTGGCGGACGAGGCCGTGCGGCAGGGGACGAAGGTGGTCTGGATGCAGCTGGGCGTGACGGACGAGGCCGCGGCATCGCGCGCCCGGAACGCGGGGCTTAAGGTGGTGATGAACCGCTGCCCGGCAATCGAGATTCCGCGGCTGGGTCTCTGACCGGCAAAATCCTTGAGTAAGGATTTTGGCAAATTTCTTGCTTAAGAAATTTGGTCAGCGCCCGGCCTTTTCGGCGATGCCCGAGGTGCCTTCGCGGCGGTCCAGTTCCCCCAGCACGTCCTGGAGCGTAACATCCCGCGCGGCGAGCATGACGAGCAGGTGGTAGAGGACATCCGCCGCCTCGGCCGTCAGCCGGGCGCGGTCGCCCTTCACCGCCTCGATGATCGCCTCGACCGCCTCTTCCCCGAATTTCTCGGCGCATTTCTCTGGCCCCTTCGACAGGAGCTTCGCGGTCCAGGAGGTCTCCGGGTCGGCCCCCTTGCGGGAGGCGATCGTGGCGGCGAGGCGTTCGAGGGTCATGTCAGCCTTACGGGGATGCCGGCGGCGGCCATGTGGGCCTTGGCCTGGCCGATGGTGTAGGTGCCGAAGTGGAAGATCGAGGCGGCGAGGACGGCGGAGGCGTGGCCCTCGGTGATCCCCTCTACCAGGTGGTCCAGCGTGCCGACGCCTCCGCTGGCGATGACGGGGATGTCGACGGCATCCGCGATGGCGCGGGTTAGGGGAATGTTGAACCCGGCGCGGGTGCCGTCGCGGTCCATCGATGTGAGGAGGATCTCTCCCGCGCCCTTGGCGGCGACGGTGCGGGCGAAGTCGACGGCGTCGATCCCCGTGGCGCGGCGGCCGCCGTGGGTGAAGATCTCCCACCGGCCGGGCTCCACCGTTTTCGCGTCGATGGCGACGACGATGCACTGGCTGCCGAAGCGGTCGGCGGCGCGGGCGACCACGTCAGGGTCGGCCACGGCGGCGGAGTTGAAGCTGACCTTGTCCGCCCCGGCGAGGAGGAGCTTCCGGACGTCCTCGGGCGTCCGCACGCCGCCGCCGACGGTCAGGGGCATGAAGCACTGCTCGGCCGTGCGGGTCACGAGGTCGTACATCGTGGCGCGGTTGTCCTCGGTCGCCATGATGTCGAGGAAGCAGAGCTCGTCCGCGCCGGCGGCATCGTAGGCCTTCGCGGCCTCGACCGGGTCGCCGGCGTCGATCAGGTCGACGAAGTTGACGCCCTTCACCACGCGGCCGTCGGCCACGTCGAGGCAGGGAATGATGCGGGTTTTCAGCATGGGGCAGAGATGGCCCGACGGGCGGGGAAAAGCAAGCGGGTTTGACGGACCGGGTGTCCACGGTGGACAGTCGCAGATTCCAGAAGGGAATCAGGTGCTTGGCCGCGGGCGTTAGGGAATCGGAAACCCGGTGGTTAACGCCCTGTCGCCATCCGTGCCACGGCCCCGCGCGAGATCAGGATGTGGAAGGGCATCACAAGCCGCAGGTAGACCCGGCCCCAGCCGTTGTGCGGGTGGACCCAGGTCGACATGAAGATGCGACCGTCCTGCTGGATCAGGCCGATGCGGAAATCGAGGTGGCGGTCGTCGGTGCCGAGGACCAGTTCGTCGTCGCTCTCGTGGCAGGTGGGGAAGATCGGGCGGTCGGGTTCGCCGGTCTTGAGGCCGAAGGGGCGGACGAGGGCATTGCGGAGGGCGAGGAGTCCGGCTGCCCATCCGGGCAGGGTGAGACCCCGGTCGGCGGCCTCTCGCGGGGAAAGGGTCGAGGGGACGGAATAGCAGTCGAGGAAGTCTCCCGGCCGGTGAAGGCTCCAGAGCGATGAGGCCGGGGGGAGGGTGTCGGGGCGCAGAGGCATGGCGGAAAGGTGACGCAGCCGGCAGGCCGGGGGAAGGGGGCATTCGGTCGCGGACAGTGGCGGGGACACGGGCCCATCGCGCAGAAGGCGCGGGCGCCATCGTCTGCGCGCAGGGACGATTGCCAGCGCCCGGCCTTGCAGCGCAGGATGGCGGGGAGGAGTGCCTGCCATACGAGAGACGATGCGCTTCCTGATGCAGTCACTTGCCCTGGCCCTGGTGGGCTATTGGGCGTCGGAGGCGCTGTTCTGGGGTTTCCGCCAGTTCCGGGCGACGCGCTGACGCTGGCTTTCACGGCTCTGGTCTATGCGCTGGTGATCGCGGCGGTCCTGTCGGCCGTGCAGGTCACCGGGGCGCGGGGCGGGCCGGGGCTGGTTCTGGGCGGGGCGCTGTTCGGTTTCCTGATCGAGGGCGTCATCGTCGACACGATGATGTGGGGCGTGCCGATCACGCTGGTCTGGGTGCCGCTGGCCTGGCACATGCCGCTGTCGGTGCTGGCGGCCATCGTGGCGGTGCGGCGCGGCGGGCCGTGGCTTGGCCTGGCGATCCCGGCG
Organism: Paracoccaceae bacterium; assembly: GCA_027489355.1. Classification (GTDB taxonomy): domain Bacteria; phylum Pseudomonadota; class Alphaproteobacteria; order Rhodobacterales; family Rhodobacteraceae; genus Tabrizicola. The sequence goes on from JAIXZY010000075.1 coordinate 27,527, forward strand.
TTGATCGGGGCAGGGATCGTGAACGCGGGCTATTTTCCGACGGTGCGCTCGGACCTGCCAGGACTGGGGGCGGTGCTGACCTATCAGCTTCCCTGCCTGGCGCTGGCGGTCGTCGGGCATCGCTGGCTTGACCGGCTGGGGCCGCTGGCGCGGGCGCCGCGCGGCCTGGTCTGGATGCTCGCCCTCGGCGCGCTGGGGCTGTGGCTGTGGAAGGCGATCGGGGATCCGCAGCCGAAGCGGCTTCTGGTGCCGCTGATGATCGGGCTGACGCTGTGGGGGATGCGGGCAAGCGGGCGCGCGGGACCGGCGGCGGTGCCGGGTCTTGGACATGCGGGATGGCGGGCGGGCTGGCTGGCGCTGCCCGTGGCCGCGACGGTCCTGGCCGGGCAGATGGTGCGGGACACGCCGGGCTTTCCGGGCAACGAGTGGCTGGCGGTGAGCTACGGGCCGGTGGGTCTGGGCCTGTGGCTCTGGGCGCTGGGACGGTCGTTTCGGACGGCGCGACGGTCGCGTCGTCCGGTGCCGGAGGCGATGCGCCCCAGGACGGGGGGAGGACGCGTCAGGCCCTGAGCGCCCTCAGTGCCGCCGCCAGATCGATGGCCCCGTCATAGAGCGCGCGGCCCGAGATGGCGCCGGCGATGACCCCGGTATCGCGGAGCGCGATGAGGTCCTCCATCCGGGACACGCCGCCCGAGGCGATGACGGGGATCGTCACGGCGCGCGCGAGGGCTTCCGTCGCCTCGATGTTCGGACCCTGCATCGCACCATCGCGGTCGATGTCGGTGTAGATGATCGCGGCGACGCCCGCGTCCTCGAAGCTGCGGGCGAGGTCGGTGGCCATGACGTCGGTTTCCGTCGCCCAGCCCTTGGTGGCGACCCGGCCCTTGCGGGCGTCGATGCCGACGGCGACCTTGCCGGGGAAGGCGCGCGCGGCTTCGCGCACCAGGTCCGGGTTCTCTACCGCGACGGTTCCGAGGATGACGCGGGACAGGCCCTTCTCCAGCCACATCGAAATCGTCGCCATGTCGCGGATGCCGCCGCCGAGCTGGGCGGGGACCTTGACGGCCTTGAGGATCGCCTCGACGGCGGCGGCGTTCACCGGCTGCCCGGCGAAGGCGCCGTTCAGGTCAACGAGGTGGAGCCATTCGCAGCCCGCAGCCTGGAATTTCAGCGCCTGGGCGGCGGGGTCGTCGCCGAACACGGTTGCGGCCTCCATCTCGCCGCGCAGGAGGCGGACGCACTGGCCGTCCTTCAGGTCGATGGCGGGGTAGAGGATCATGCGCGGGCTCCGTCTTTGGTCGGGCGGTCTTTGGCACGGGGCGCGCGGAATGAAAAGGCGTGGAGGCGACCCGACGTCACGCTTGATCGGCTGGGCGGGGGGCGCAAAGTCGCGGGCAGGGACATTGCGGAGGAGGATGCAGGATGAAGGTTTTCGCATTGGCGGCAGCGCTGGCGGTCGTGGCGGGGGTGGCCTCGGCCGATCCGGTCGAGGGGGTCTGGCAGACCAAGAAGGACGACAACGGGAATTTCGGTTTCGTGGAGATCAAGCCCTGCGGGCCGGCCTTCTGCGGCACGCTGATCCGCGCATTCGACGGGGCGGGCCAGGAGATCGAGAGCCCGAACGTCGGCAAGCGGATCGTCTGGGACATGGTGGCCTACCCGGACGGGCTTTACGACGACGGAAAGATCTGGTCGCCGGACCGGGACAAGACCTACAACGGCGACATGACCCTGGCGGGCGACAGCCTGTCGGTGCGCGGCTGCGTGCTGGGCATCTGCCGGGATGGCGGGACCTGGAAACGGGTGAAGTAGCGCAGGTTTCGGGTCGTCTTTCGCCCGGGAAGCGGGCAGGAAGGGCGGCATGAAAGCTGTCGACTGGATCTTGCTCTGGACCCTCTCCCTGCTGTGGGGAGGGTCCTTCCTTTTCAACGAGCTGGCACTGGCGGGCTTGCCTGCGGTCAGCATTGTCTGGGGGCGGGTCGCGCTGGCGGCGATGGTGCTGGGGCTGGTGGTCCGGGCCTCGGGGCAGGGGATGCCGGGGCGGGGCGTCTGGCCCGCGCTGGCGGTGATGGGCGTGCTGAACAACCTGGTGCCGTTCACGCTGTTCGTCCTGGCGCAGGGGCAGATCACCGGGGCCTTGGCGAGCGTCCTGAACGCGACGACGCCCTTGTTCACGGTGCTGGTGGCGCATCTTTCGACCTTGGATGAGCGGTTGACCCCGGCCAAGGCCGCAGGCGTGGGGCTGGGCTTCGCGGGCGTCGTGGCGATGGTGGCGGCGAGGACCTGGGCGGCGAGTTGCCGGCGATGCTGACCTGCCTGGGCGCGGCCCTGTCCTATGGTGTGGCGGGGGTCTGGGGTCGGCGGTTCAAGGCGGCGGGGATAAGCCCGTTGCAGACGGCGGCGGGGGTGGTCACGTGCAGCGCGGTGATCCTGACGCCGGTCTGGCTGGGGGTGGATCGCCCCTGGACCCTGGGCTGGCCGGGGTGGTCCCCGGTGCTGGCGGTGGTGGCGCTGGCGGTGCTGTCCTCGGCGGTGGCCTACCTGATCTTCTTCCGCATTCTGGCGCGGGCGGGGGCCACGGCGATCTCGTTGGTCACCTTCCTGATCCCGTTCAGCGCGGCGGGTCTGGGCTGGCTGGTCCTGGGCGAGCGGCTGGAGGCGCGGCATTTCGCGGGCCTGGCGCTGATCCTGGGGGGCCTTGCGCTGATCGAGCGGCGGCGTTGACGGACGGGCGCGCGGGGCGCAGGCTGGGGGGATGAGACCCTCGGCCATCCTCGAATCCGCCGTCTATGCCCGCGACCTTGCGGCGGCGGAAGGGTTCTATGGCGGGCTGCTGGGGCTTCCGGTGATCGCGAAGGTCGCGGGGCGGCATGTGTTCTTCAGGGTGGGGCCGGGCGTTCTGCTGGTGTTCAACCCGGATGCGACCGAGGTGCCTTCGGGCAACCCGGCGCTGCCGGTGCCCGTGCATGGCGCGCGGGGGCCGGGGCATGTGTGCTTTGCCGCCTCGCGCGCAGAGATCGACGGGTGGCGCAAGCGGCTGACGCAGGCCGGGGTGGAGATCGAGGCGGAGTTCGACTGGCCCAACGGCGCGCGGTCGCTTTATGTCCGCGATCCTGCGGGCAACTCGGTGGAGTTTGCCGAGCCGCGGCTCTGGGATTAGCCGAAGATCGACCAGCCGGTGCGGCGGGTGAGGAGTTCGAGGGCCTCGGTCCCAAGCCGGGAGTTGCCCTGCTGGGTAAGGCCGGGGGACCAGACGGCGATGGAGGCCTTGCCCGGCGCGATGGCAAGGATGCCGCCGCCGACGCCCGATTTGCCAGGCAGGCCCACGCGGAAGGCGAAGTCGCCAGAGGCGTCGTAGTGGCCGCAGGTCAGCATCAGCGCGTTGATCCGGCGGACCCGTTCCCGGGCGATCAGGTGCTGGAGCCCCGCAAGAAAACGGCCCGCGCGGGCAAGCTGCTCGACGCTCATGGCGATGGCGCATTGGTGGAAATAGGCGCCCAGCGTCAGCTCGGGCGGGTTCGTCAGGTTGCCGTGCGCCTTCAGGAAATGGGCCAGCGCAAAGTTGCGGTGGCCGGTTTCGGTTTCCGACCGTGCCACGGCGCGGTCGATGTGGATATCCTCGTCCCCTGCGGCGGAGCGGAGGAAGGTGAGGAGCTCGGCCAGGTATTCCTTGGGCGGCCGCTGCCCCAGGGCCGCATCGGTGGTGACGATCGCACCCGCGTTGACAAAGGGGTTTCTTGGGATGCCCTGCTCGCTTTCGAGCTGGAGGATCGAGTTGAAGGCGAGGCCCGAGGGTTCGCGCCGGACGCGGGACCAGAGCTGGTCGCCAAGACGGCCAAGCGCGAGGGCCAGGGCGAAGACCTTGGAGATCGACTGGATCGAGAAGGGCGTGGCGCTGTCCCCGGCAGACTGTTGCGTGCCGTCGGCGAGGCAGACCGAGATGCCGAACTGGTCCGGGTCCACGGCGGCAAGCTGGGGGATGTAATCCGCGACCTGGCCGCGATCGGTGCGGGCGGCCATCTCCTGGGCGATTTCGCCAAGGATCGTGGAGAGGCTCACGGCGTCCAGCGGAGGAAGTTGCCGATCAGGCGAAGGCCCGCGGCCTGGCTTTTCTCGGGGTGGAACTGGGTGCCGAGGATGTTGTCGCGGCCGACGATGGCGGTGATCTCGCCGCCGTATTCGCAGAAGGCGAGGCGGTGCGCGGGGTCGGCCACGCGGAAGTGGTAGGAGTGGACGAAATAGGCGTGATCGCCGGTCTTGATGCCATCGAGGACGGGGTGCTGGTGGTCCAGGATCAGGTCGTTCCAGCCCATGTGCGGAACCTTCAGCGCGTGGTCGCCAGGTTCGATCTTCAAGACGTCGCCGGGAATCCAGCCGAAGCCGGGGGTCTCGCGGTATTCATGGCCGCGCGAGGCGAGCATCTGCATGCCCACGCAGATGCCGAGGAACGGGCGGCCCCTGGCGATGACGGCCTCTTCGATGGCCTCGAACAGGCCGCCGTAGCTGCCGAGTGCTTCCCGGCAGGCCGGAAACGCGCCGTCGCCCGGCAGGACGATGCGGTCCGCGCGGGCCACGTCCTCGGGGCGCGAGGTGACGAGGATGTCGCCGCCGCCGACCTCCAACGCCATGCGCTGGAAGGCCTTCTCGGCCGAGTGGAGGTTGCCGGAATCGTAGTCGACGAGGGCAGTGAGCATGGGTCTATCCGTTGCGCGGGCGGAGAGTGCGGGAGCCTCCGGCGGGGATATTTGGGCCAGTATGAAAGGGCTAGAGCGCGCCCTTGGTGGAAGGCAGCGCGTCGCCAAGGCGGGGGTCGGGCTCGACAGCCTCGCGCAGCGCCCGGGCGACGGATTTGAAGGTCGCCTCGGCGATGTGGTGGCTGTTGAAGCCGTGCAGCTTGTCCACGTGCAGCGTGATGCCGCCGTGGGTCGACAGGGCCTGGAAGAATTCGCGCACGAGTTCCGTGTCGAAGGTGCCGATTTTCCCCGTGGGGAAATCGACGGTCCAGATCAGGAACGGCCGCGCCGACAGGTCGAGCGCGGTTGCGATCTGGGCATCGTCCATCGCCAGCCGGAAATGGCCGTAGCGGCGGATGCCGCGCTTGTCGCCAAGCGCCCTGGTCAGGGCCTGGCCAAGCGCGATGCCCACGTCTTCCACCGTGTGGTGGTCGTCGATGTGCAGGTCGCCGCGGGCAGCGATGGTCAGGTCGATCAGGCTGTGGCGGGCCAGCTGGTCGAGCATGTGGTCGAAGAAGCCCACGCCGGTCCGGCAGTCATGCGCGCCGGTTCCGTCGAGGTTGACGGTGACCGAGATCTCGGTCTCGGCGGTCTTGCGGCTGATGCTGGCCTGGCGCATGGCGGCCCCCTTTCCTGCCGCGTCTTCTTAGCGCGGGGGGCGGGCAAGGGGAAGCGGCTGCGGGGCGGCGGTTGCAATCGCGGCGCAAATGATTATCCCCTTGTCCAATTCCGGGCATAAAATGGCCCGATCTTGCCGCGAGATATTCTTGAGGCCCCCGAGGGGCGAAGTTGGAGTTCGGTCAGGACATGCCTGAGATTTTCCCTGTCCTTCTGAGCGGCGGTTCGGGCACGCGCCTGTGGCCGGTGTCGCGCAAGAGCTTTCCCAAGCAGTTCGTGCCCCTGGCCGGGCAGGGAACGCTGTTCCAGGCGGCGGCGGGGCGGATGCGCGGGGCCGAGGGCGTTGCGGCGCCGCTGGTGATCACCAATGCCGACTTCCGCTTCATCGTGGCCGAGCAGCTGGCGGCCGAGGGGATTGCGCCCTCGGCCATCGTGATCGAGCCTTCGGCGCGCAACACCGGCCCGGCGATCCTGGCTGCGGCGCTGCATCTGGCCGAGGCGAACCCGGAGGCCATGCTTCTGGTGATGCCGACGGACCATTCGATCCCGGACGCTGGGGCCTTTCAGGCGGCGGTCGCGGCGGGCGTGCCGCGGGCGGAGGCGGGGCAGATCGTCACCTTCGGCATTCGTCCCGACCGGCCCGAGACGGGCTATGGCTGGATCGAGGTCGAGGGCGCCCCGGTCGAGGGGCAGGCCGCCAAGGTCGCGCGCTTTGTCGAGAAGCCGGCCCTGGACCGCGCCGAGGCGATGCTGGCCGAGGGGCGCTATCTGTGGAACGCCGGGATCTTCCTGGCGCGGGCCGACACGCTGATCGCGGCGTTCCGCGACCATGCCGGGGACCTGGTGGCCCCGGTGCAGGAGGCGGTGGCGGGGGCGCGCAAGGACCTGGGCTTCCTGCGTCTGGCGGAAGGCCCCTGGGGCGGGGCGCGTGACATCTCGGTCGACTTCGCGGTGATGGAGAAGGCGGCGAACATCGAGGTCGTGCCGCTGGGCGCGGCCTGGTCGGACCTGGGCGACTGGAACGCGGTCTGGCGCGAGAACGGCAGCGGAACGGTGGCCCAGGGCGCGGTGACGGCGATCGACTGCGAGGGAAGCCTGCTGCGGTCGGAAGTCGAGGGGCAGCATGTGGTGGGGATCGGGTTGCAGGACCTGGTCGTCGTGGCGATGCCGGACGCGGTGCTGGTCGCGGACCGCAGCCGCAGCCAGGACGTGAAGACGGCGGTCGCGCAGATGAAGGCGCAGGCGGTGCGCCAGGCCGAGGTCTTCCCGCGCGACCACCGGCCCTGGGGCTGGTTCGAGACACTCGCGCTGGCCGACCGCTTCCAGGTCAAGCGGATCGTGGTCAAGCCCGGCGCGGCGCTGTCGCTGCAAAGCCACATCCACCGGGCCGAGCACTGGATCGTGGTCAGCGGGACGGCTCAGGTCACGGTGGGCGACGAGGTGAAGCTTCTGAGCGAGAACCAGTCGGTCTATGTGCCGCTGGGGGCTATCCACCGGCTGGCCAACCCCGGCAAGGTCCCGGTGGTGCTGATCGAGGTGCAGACGGGCGCCTATCTGGGCGAGGATGACATCATCCGCTACGAGGACATCTACGCACGCGGCGACGAGAAGGGCCCGGTCCGGTGAGCAGGCCCGAGATCTTCGACCGGCTAGCCATCGTGATGGCGCATCCGGACGACGAGGTGCTCTGGGCCTGTTCGGCGCTGCGGGCGGCCGAGAAGATCGTGCTGGTCTACGGGGACTTGCCCTGCGCTCCGGTCCTGAGCGAGGGGCGCAAGGTGGCGATGGCGGCCTTTCCGCTGCCGACGCTGGACTGGCTGCAGATGGTCGAGGCGGGGGTGTTCGACAGTGCCTCATGGCCCAACGCGCGCGAGACGGACTATGGGGTCGAGCCGCATCCGCTGCTGCGGGTCCTGGAAAGTTTCGATGCCGACCGCTACCGCCGCCAGTTCGCTGCCATGCGGGATCTGTTGCGTCAGCGGCTGGCCGGGATGCGCAACGTCATTGCGCATGGACCCTGGGGCGAATACGGGCATGAGGATCACGTCCAGGTCTTCCGGGTGGTCGCCAGCCTGGCCGAGGAACTGGGGTTCCAGCTGTGGGTGCCTGGATATTACGGACCGAAGTCCCGGCGGTTGATGCTGCGGAACCTGCGCTTCCTGGGGCGGCCGACGGACTGGCTGCCGATCGACGGCGCGCTGGCCGAGGAGATCGCGCAGATCTACAAGCGGACCGACACCTGGACCTGGATCGACAGCTATGTCTGGCCCGAGACCGAGCGGTTCTTCCCCTGGCATGCCGGAGGCGCACCGGCGGGCGAGGCGGCAAGCGCCAACGAGATCGCGCGCATCCCCTTTCCCCCCGAGTACGAGGCCAGGCGCCGCGCGCAGTGGCGCTGGAAGCGCGAGGCGGTGCGGAGCCTTCTGTCCTGGTGGAACGGGCGCAAGGCGGGGTAAGGGCAGTTGGGCACGACGCTGACCTGCGCCTTCACCCGCTGGAGCCCCGGCCTGGGGGACAATCACCCGATGGGATGGTTGACGGTGCTGGTCTACCTGGCGGCGGGGCTGGCCTCGCTGCGGGCGGCCCGCGGGCTTGAGCGCGAGGGGACGGCGGGGCGGGAGCGGCGCTTCTGGTGGATCGCCGGGGGGCTCATGCTGTTCCTGGCGGTGAACAAGCAGCTTGATCTGCAATCGCTTCTTACCATGATCGCCCGCTGCCATGCCTCGCTGCACGGCTGGTATGACGCGCGCCGGGGGCTGCAGCGCGCCTTCATCTATGCCGTGGCGGGCGGCGGCGTGGTGGTGCTGGCACTGCTTGCACTGATGCTGCGGGGCATCCTGCGGCGGGTCTGGCCGGCGCTTGCCGGTCTTGGCTTCGTTTCGGCCTTCGTGGTGATCCGCGCCGCAAGCTTTCACCACATGGACGGGCTGATCGGCGCGACGGCCCTTGGGCTGCGGGTGAACTGGCTGCTGGAACTGCCCGGTCCGCTTCTGGTCCTTGGCGTGGCCCTCCACCGGCGCCGGGCGGCCTGAGACGGCCTGCGAGGCCCCCCGACGAATCGAATTTGCCGTCCCGCGGGCCGGTCGCATGGCAAGCTGCCGACCTTTTCGGCACTGCCGCATGCCTCCCGGACGGTTTAACGAAAAATTCACCGTTTCGAGATTCCGCACAATTTCAGCCGGGGACGGAGTGACGAAAACCGGCACGTCGACTGCCCTGCAGAGCAGAGAAAAATTCGCGTCGGCAAAAAACGAAGGAAATCATGGCAATGGTGTGGCGAAACTTCGCCGCGAGGGTCAGATGGCTCTGGACGGGGCTGCGGAAGGGTCCGTCGGGCTGTGCCGCAGGGGAGTCCGGAATACAACCATAGCGTGTAACCCAATGAGAAGTAACCACTTTCCGTGCGTTTTGTCACCTATGGCAAGATTGCGGCACTGGAACCCAGATGGTAGAAGAAGGTTGTGAAGTAGCCGGTGTGATGAGTGCGGTAGGTGGGTCTGGACCGGCAGTCATAGAGCTGGTCTGGCGATTTTTCGCTCAACGATTGGCACCCTTGCGGAGGCGTTGCAGATGGACGTTCGTTCTGGAATTGACGGGCATGATTTCGAACGGCCGTCCGTGGGCGTGGCGCAGGGCTGGGTGCGTGCCCGGAAGCTGCCGCTGTATCGCCGGGTGCTTAAGCGCTGGCTGGATGTGGCCCTGGTCCTGATGGTCGTGCCCTTCGTGGTGCCGGTCGTGCTGATCCTGGCGCTGGCGCTGAAGGCGACCGGCAACGCGCCGTTCTTCACGCAGGACCGCGTCGGCCTGGGCGGCCGGACGTTCAAGCTATGGAAGCTGCGCACCATGGTGCCCGACGCCGATGCGCGACTACGGGCCTATCTGCAAAGCGACGACTCCGCGCGGCAAGAGTGGGAAGCCTACCAGAAGCTGTCGCGCGACCCCCGGATCACCGAGTTCGGCCAGTTCCTGCGCAAGAGCTCGCTCGACGAACTTCCCCAGCTGTGGAACGTGCTGATCGGCGACATGAGCCTGGTCGGCCCCCGCCCGATGATGGTGGACCAGCAGGACCTTTATCCCGGCAGCGCCTATTACGCCCTTCGCCCCGGCCTGACCGGCACCTGGCAGATTTCGGAACGCAATCAGTCCACCTTCGCGCAGCGCGCCGAATTCGACGCCGAGTACGAACGCAACCTGGGCTTCTTCAAGGATTTGAAGATCCTGCTGGCGACTGTGGGTGTGGTGCTGCGGGCGACGGGGAAGTAAGGCGCTGCGACGACTGCGCCTCGGGCCGCGCGCTGCGGATCCAGGCAAAGAGCAGGACGCCAGGCAGCAGGATGGCCGACCCTGTCACGGGATAGGCAAGCAGGGCGATCCAGACCGGAAAACCGTAGGCAAACAGGACCACCGTAACGCTGGCAGCGCCAAGCATCGCGATGAGCACCAAGCCTAAGGCCATCTCGTCTCCACCTTTGGAGCTTGAAGTTACTAACCAATCCCCGTCTGGACCTTAACCTAGGCCGACCGGGGCATACCGTCGAGATGATTAGACAGAAACTTGATATTTGGAATCCGGTTCCTTCCGACAAGTGGCGGAACTTGGCCGATTTGCCACAGGACGTGGGAACGCGATGCCGTCCCGGGCCGGTCCAACGGCCGTCAGGCCTGGGGGCGAAGCACTTCAGACCGGACGGTCTGGCCATTGCGCAGGGTCATCAGCACCGCGGTCGCGACCAGTGTCAGGCTGCACACCGCCGGATAGGCGGCGATCACCATCCAGGTGGGAACCGACAGGGCGAGACCGGCACCCACGGCCAGCATTCCCACCATCGCGGACAACAGAACCATCCCTGCAAGCATCTGACGCATCCCCCACGCCGTTTACAGGTCAAGCCTGCGGGCGCCGCATGGCAAGATTATGGCCATGCGTGGGTTAATTTTCGTCGCATCACGCCAAGATTTCTGCCCGACGCTGACGCACGTCATGCGATTGCCGGGCCGGGCGGCCTGCAGCCAGAGGTTGAGGCGGCACCGGGTGATCGGAGGCGCAGCGGCAACAGATTGGAATGTCGAGATATTTGCGCCTGGTCGCGGAACGTTCCGCCGACCCGGCCGCTTGGCCCGCCTGCGGCACCATGTCGCAAGCCCGATGGGCATTCCGGCGTCGAGAGCCCGGAAGTTGCCACGGAATGCCTTTCTTTTGTCACCCCGTGGCAGCAAGGTACGCCCGCACAGGAAGGGACGCTTCTTTGATTTCGACGTACCGCAAGCTTTTTTCGCTGTTCGACCGCGTCGAGCGGAAGCGATTCTGGCTGCTGACCGGGGCCATGGTCCTGGTCGCCGCCGCCGAGATCGCCGGTATATCCTCGGTGCTGATGCTGCTGAACGTGCTTTCGGCACCCGACACGATCCAGACCAGCAGCACGCTTTCCGCCATCTATGACCGGCTGGGCTTCACAAGCCCGTTCAGCTTCCAGGTGGCCCTGGCGGGCAGCGTGCTGGTCGTCGTGATGGTGGGCCTCGCCATCAAGGCGGCGGGCACCTATGCGATGATCCGCTTTTCGACGATGCGGGGCTATACCGTCTCGACCCGGCTTCTGTCGGCCTATCTGAGCCAGCCCTATCCCTGGTTCCTGGACCGCAACAGCGCCGAACTGGGCAAGAACGTCCTGAACGAGGTCGACGGCCTGGTGTCGCGGGTGATCCTGCCCTGCCTGCGGCTGGTGTCTAACGCCATCCTGGTCGCGGCGATCCTGGGCTTCCTGATGCTGGTCGACCCGCTGGTCACGCTGTTCTCGGGCGGGGTGCTGGGGCTGGGGTACGGGCTGATCTACCTGCGCTTCCGCGGCCGGCTGCACCGGCTGGGCCAGGAGATGATGGATGCCTTCGAGGACCGCTTCCTGGTCGCGCAAGAGGCGACGGGCGGGATCAAGGACGTCAAGGTGCTGGGGCTGGAAGCGACCTATGTCGACAGCTATTCGGCCGCGGCGCAGAAGGCGGCGCAGGCGGGCGCGACCATGGGGGTGATGTCCGAACTGCCGCGCTTCGTGCTGGAGGCGATCACTTTCGGCACGCTGCTCGGTCTGATCCTGCTGATGCTGCTGAAAAGCGGCGGCAACGTGACCGAGATCGTGCCGACGCTGGGGGTGATCGCATTCTCGACGATGCGGCTCTTGCCGTCGCTGCAGCAGATCTACCACGCGCTGGTGTCGATCCGCGGCGCGACGCCGATCCTGGACACGATCACGGCCGACATCGCGGCGACCCCGGTCCTGCCGCTTGCCACGCCTGGTGCAGGGTCCCTGGTGCTGGACCAGGCGCTGGAGCTGTCGAAGGTCGGTTTCGCCTATGCCCAGGCCGAGCGTCCGACGCTGCGCGGGGTGGACCTGGTGATCCCGGCGCGGACGACGGTGGGGATCGTGGGCGGAACGGGGGCGGGCAAGACCACGCTGGTCGACCTGATCCTGGGGCTTCTCAGCCCGGACGAGGGCGTGATCCGCGTCGACGGCACGCCGATCACGGACGCCAACCGGCGGGCCTGGCAGCGGACGCTGGGCTATGTGCCGCAGTCGATCTACCTGACCGACGACACCATCGCGGCCAACATCGCCTTCGGCGTGCCGAGGGACCAGATCGACATGGCCGCCGTAGAACATGCGGCGCGGGTGGCGGCGCTGCATGACTTCGTGCTGTCGGACCTGCCGCAGGGCTACGACACCTTCGTCGGCGAGCGGGGCGTCCGGCTGTCGGGCGGCCAGCGCCAGCGGATCGGCATTGCGCGGGCGCTGTACCGCGATCCCACGCTCTTGATCATGGACGAGGCGACCTCGGCGCTGGACAACATCACCGAGCGCGTGGTGATGGAGGCGGTGCAGCGTATCCGGTCGGACAAGACCGTGATCCTGATCGCCCACCGGCTGAGCACGGTGAAAAGCTGCGACACGATCTTCCTGATGGATCGCGGCCGGCTTCTGGCGCAGGGCAGCTACGACGAGCTTCTTGCCGGGAACGAGACCTTCCGCCGCATGGTTGCCGGAGGCATGGAGGACGCCCATGCCACGGCGTGAAACAGCAATTTTCAAACCGGGTCACGGCCGCGCTGCCGCGGCCCGCATCTGCACAGACTGAGAGGTTGTCATGTCCGTCAATTCCTTGCCCATCGATCCCGTAACGCTGCTGATCTCGGCTGACGAGGCGCGTGAATTCGGCAAGTCCGTCGCCGAGGGCTACAGGTCGAAGACGCCCTATCCCTACGGTTGCTTCGACAATTTCATGCCGCCCGAGATCCTGGACAAGGTACGCGAGGAGCTGCGCACCTTGCCCGCGGCCGAGACCTTCTTCAACCGCCCGCAGGAAAAGCTGAAGGCGGCCTATATGCCGGAACGGCTTGGCCCCTATACGCGTGCGCTGTTCCATTCGCTGAACTCGAAGGCCTTCCTGGGCTTTCTGGAAGAGCTGACCGGAATCGAGGGCTTGATCCCCGACCCCTATTTCGCGGGGGGCGGCATCCATGTGGTGTCGAATGGCGGCCATCTCGACATCCACGCCGACTTCAACCACCACGGCAAGCTGAACCTGGAACGCCGCCTGAACGTCCTGATCTACCTGAACAAGGACTGGAAAGAGGAATACGGCGGGTCGTTCGAGGTGTGGAACGACGACATGACGGCCAAGGTGGCGGGCTTCGTGCCGCTGTTCAACCGGATGTGCTGCTTCAACACCGGATCGGCCACCTGGCACGGCAACCCCGAGCCGGTGAACCACCCGGCCGGCGAGCCGCGGATGTCGATCGCGCTGTATTACTACACGGCGACCTGGGATTCGACGAAGGTGTCGCACACCACGGTGTTCAAGCCGCGGCCGGGCACCCAGGACAAGAAGGATCGGTTGGAGGCGCGGCATCGCGTCATGCAGAACCTGTTGCCGCCGGTGATCTACCGCCGGCTGGGCCACCGGCTGCGCAAGCTGGGGATCTAGGGCCGACAGATCGGCGCGAGGAAGTCCGCGACCTCGCGCGCGATCACCTGCGGGGCGAAACGCGCGGCCACATCGGCCTGGGCCGCTGTTCCCAGCTTCAGCGCAAGCGCCGGGTCAGCCAGCAGGCGAAGGCAGGCCTGGGCCAGCGCCTCGGCATCTTCGGGCGGGACAAGCAGGCCGGTCTCGCCGTCGCGCAGGATCTCGCCGCAGCCACCGACGCGGGTGCTGACCACGGCCGAGCCTGCCGCCATCGCCTCGATGAGGGCGACGCCGAAGGTTTCGTAGCGCGAGGCCACGATGGTGATCGGACAGTCGCGCCGCAGGGTCGCGATCTCGTGCCGGGACAGCTGGCCCAGAACCCGCACGCGGTTTCGGACGGGGGCCGGAAGCCGGTCGAGTGCCTGGGCGAGGTGGAGCACCGAGCCGTCGGGTTGGACAAGGCCGCGGTCGGGGCCGACGAAGGTCAGCCGACAGGTCGGGTGCGCCGTGGCGATGCGGCTGAAGGCGGCCAGCAGCAGGTCGGCGCCCTTGATCCGGTCGAAGCGGCCGATGAACAGCAGTTCGGGCGCGGTCATCGCCGCGGCGGGAGGGGCGGGAGGGCCGATATGGATCGGATTGCCGATCACGGTCGTCGGCACCTGCGGCAGGCCCCATTCCGCCCGTGTCCTGTCCAGCACATCGCGCGAGGGTGAGATCAGCGCGGCGACCTGTTGCAGTCCGGCGCTTTCCCAATCCTCGCGCCGGGCGTCGGGGCCGCGCTTGGGGCGACCAGGCCGGACGCGGTGCAGCCAGTGCGGACCGTGCAGGGTGACGACGACCGGGACCGGCAGCGCGCGGGCCAGCGTCCCGGCCCAGCCGAAGCTTTCCTCGATCATCAGGACCTCGATCCCGTGCCGATCGACCGCCTGCCGCGCCCCGGCGAGCAACCGACGGATCATCAGGGCGCGGGTGCTGCGGTCGGGCGCGAGGCGGAAGAGCAGCCGCTCGACCAGGGTGAGGCGGCCGGGCGGAAGCTCGATCACGCGGGGGTCGTCATACGGCGCGTCGATGTGGTGGGTCAGGATCGTCACCTGGTGGCCAAGATCCTTCAGCCCGCCGGCCAAGTGGGCCGTGGCCGAGGCGATCCCGTTCGCCGTGGCGCTGCCCGGCCAGGCCGGGGTCACGAGGCCGATGCGCAGGGGCGGCCCCTGCCAGTCGCCGGGCATCAGCGACGCCCCCGCTGCCCGGACCGGCTTTGCCGGGCGGGGGCGGCCTCTTCCGCCATGAGCCAGGCGGCCCGGGGCGCAACCGACAGCGCCGGTGTGGCGGCGTCCGCGAGGGCTCCGCTTTCCCGGGGATCGCGCCAGAGCACATAGCCGGCAATCGCCCCGGCGGTCAGCCAGACATAGTTGACCAGGCCCGCATTCGGCAGCAGATCGATCAGCAGCGCGGCAAGCATCATGATCAGGCCGGGGGCGAGGTAGGAAGGGCCGAAGCTTTTGCGGCGCAGGGCATAGAACAGGATCGGCACCGTGAGCAGCCCGAAGCGGCCGATGTAGCCAAGCCAGCCATAGACGCCGATGAAGATCACCCAGATCCCGTCGGTGGTGCTGGTCATCTCGCCGGTCAGCGGATCGTAAAGCGCGTTGCGGCCCCAGCTGCCCCAGCCGGCCAGCGGCTTTTCGTTGGCGTGTTCCAGCAGCGCATCCTCGTTGTCGAGGCGGAATTTCAGCGAGGCCGCCCGTTCCTCGCTGATGGACAGGGCAAAGCTGTGGATCGCGTCGACCGGAATCCAGCCGGCCCCCCGCAGGATCGGGTAGAACATCACCACGAAGGCGACGAAGACCGCGATGACCACCTGCAGACGGCGGGTCAGGAGCAGGACGGCCAGCATGAAAATCACCGCGATGATCAGCGCGCCCAGGCTTTTCGACAGATAGAGCACTCCGGTCAGCCAGACGACGGCAGCGAGCCAGTGCCAGGCGGTGCGCTTCTCGCGCCGGGCTTCGCGGTAGAGAACGGCCGAGGCGACGATCGAGATGCAGAAGAAAATGCCGACCATCAGCCCGTGGTTCAGGAAGACCACCGGGCGGAAGCCGCCGTCGCGGATGTGCTGGATGAAGTCGTGCGGGAAGAAGCCGTAGACCCAGTTGTGCAGCTGCGGGCTGATGCGGACTTCCAGAAGCGCGGGGAAGGTATAGAGCAAACCGCCGATGGCGATCGCTTCCAGGAGCGCACGGTGGCCGTCGCGCGTGTTCAGGTAGCGCAGGCCCAGCCAGAGCGGGATGAGCGAGACCAGGGCCTGTGAGATCAGTCCGTAGGCATCGTAAAGCCGCAGACCCGGCAGGAAGATGTTGCCGTCGATCACCGGTTCGGTGTTCTGCAGGACGGTCAGGATCGGCGTGGCGAGGACGAGGAGGACAAGGGCGAAGATCACCTGCCGTCCGGTGCGCGCGGACAGGTCGGAGGCGGTGGTGATCCGGGGGGCGACAAGCGCGCAGAGGGCCAGCGCCGAGACGGCCGGAATCAGCGCCCGGTCGATGGCGGGCAGCATCGGAAATTTGATGTAGGTCCCCGAGGGCAGAAGAAGATGGCCAGAGATGATCGTCCAGACCAGCGCCCGTTGCAGGGGCAGCAGGCGGAACAGCAGCACCGCCACAAGCGGAAAGCTGAAAAGGACAAGATAGGCAAAGGTATTTGGCATCCGGGTCCGCGCGGAGGCTTGGCTACCGTGCTGTTGTAGCGGGTCCGGTCCGGGAAGGAAAATGCCAACTCGGCCGTGCGGGGTCTTCGCCGCGGTTTTTTCGCGCCGGGCCCGCCTTGGAAGCGCCGGGGATTTCCGGCATGGTGGCCCCATGTCAGCGCCGGGGTCCATATGCCATCCGTGACTGGCCAGGCCCTCGCGCCCGGCCGGTTGGGTGCCGTGATCATCGGCCGCAATGAAGGCGCGCGGCTGGTGTCCTGTCTCGCCTCGTTCCCCGACTGGGTGCGCCCGCTGGTCTATGTCGATTCCGGGTCCACCGACGGCAGCGTCGCGGCGGCGCGGGCGGCGGGGGCCGAGGTGGTGGCGCTGGACATGTCGGTGCCGTTCACCGCGGCCCGGGCGCGCAACGCGGGGTTCGCGCGGCTGCAAGAGCTGGGCGCGCCGGACTTCGTGCAGTTGGTCGATGGCGACTGCCGGATGCAGCCGGGCTGGCTGGAGGCGGCGGCCGAGTTTCTGGCGGCGCGTCCCGGCGTGGCCGTGGTCTGCGGCCGGCGGCGCGAGGTGCGGCCCGAGGCTTCGATCTGGAACCGGCTCTGCGATGCGGAATGGGATACTCCGGTCGGGAAGGCGAAGGCCTGCGGCGGCGATGCGCTGATGCGGGTCGCGGCGCTGGCGGCGGTGGGCGGATATGACCCGGCGCTGATCGCGGGGGAGGAGCCGGAGCTCTGCGTCCGCCTGCGGCAGGCAGGGTGGGAGATCTGGCGCATCGACCGGGAGATGACGCTGCACGACGCTGCGATGACCCGGATCGGCCAGTGGTGGAAGCGGACGCGGCGAGGGGGCCATGCCTTTGCCGAGGGCGCCGCGCTGCATGGTGCGCCGCCCGAGCGGCATTGGGTGGCAGAGACGCGGCGGGCGTTCCTGTGGGGGGCGGTGCTGCCGGTGGTGCTGCTGGCGGGGCTGGTGGTGACCCCCTGGGCGGGGCTTCTGGCGCTGGCCTACCCGGCCCAGATGCTGCGCCTGTCGCGCCGCTGGGGGTGGGAACGGGGCGTCTTCACGGTGCTGGCGAAGTTCCCCGAGGCGCAAGGCGTCCTGGAGTATCACCTGAACCGCCTGCGCAAGCGCCGCTCGGCCCTGATCGAATACAAGTGACGGTCTGAACCGTCAGCGTGGCGAGTCCTTGGGGCCGCCCTGGCGGAAGAGCTGGGCCAGCCGCGCGCCTTCCTGCGCGATGTCGAAACCCGCTTCCACGGCGCGGCGTCCGGCTTCGCCCATCCTGCGGGCGGCGGCGGGGTCGTCCATCAGGCGGATGATCCGGTCGGTCAGGGTGGCGACGTCTCCGGGCGGGATGGCATAGCCGGTGACGCCGTCCTCGACCAGTTCCTGCACGCCCGCGACGCGGCTGGCGACCACCGGGATGCGCGAGGCGAGCGCCTCCATGTAGACGACCGGCAGACCCTCGGCGAAGGAGGGCAGGACCAGCATGTCGGAGTTCGCCAGCAGGTCGGCCACCTGGCCCTGGGTCATGAAGCCCGCGAAATGCACCGCACCGTCGATGCCAAGCGCCTTGGCCCGCGCCTCGGCCGGGGCGCGCGAGGGGCCGTCGCCGGCCAGGGTCAGGGTGGCATCGGGATGGGCCTTCAGCACCTGGGCCATCGCCTCGATCAGGAGGAGCGCGCCCTTCACCGGGTCGAGCCGCCCGACGAAGGCCACGCGCTTGCCGTTGCCGCCCGGGTCGCGCCGATAGGCCGCGGGCGTCACGCCGCAGTGGACGATGGCGATCTTTGCCCAGTCGGAGGGGTTGGAGAACAGCATCAGCTGCGAGCGGCAGAAATGCGTGATCGCCACGACGAACTGCGCCCGCGCGATCTTTTCCGGCAGGGACCAGCGGTCGACCTCGAAGAAGATCGCCGGCCCGTGTTCGGTGAAGCTGAAGGGGATTCCGGCGAGCCTGGCCGCAAGGACGGCGACCGAGCAACTGGAGTTGCCGAAGTGGTTGTGCAGGTGGCGGACGTTGGCGCGGCGCAGGTGGTCGGCCAGCACACCGGCTTCGAGGAAGTAGAAGAGCTGCCAGAGAAACGCCTTCAGCCCCGGCGACCGCATCCGGATCGCCAGTGCCAGGGTCGAGGCCCAGGTGCCGGGATTGCGCAGAAGCGCGCGGGCATGCCCGCCGAGCAACCGCAGCGGGTTCTTCGCGGCGGCGATGACGTAGAAGGTTTCGGCCCGGGCCTGACGTTCTTCCTGGCCCTTGAACTCGGACTCTGGCGGGCGGCGGATCGAGCAGGTGATGACCGGCACCCCGGCGGCGCGGACGGCCTGGACCTCGCGCAGGATGAAGGTGTGCGAGACCTTGGGATAGTCGCCGGTCAGATAGGCGACGGGGCCGGTCGGGTCGGTCATGCAGATGCCTTTCGCCGCCACCAGAGAAGCTTGCCAAGTCCCCCGACGGCGGAAAGCTGGAAGCGGACGGACCGGGCCTCGGACAGGGGGCGGGTTGCCAGCGCGGCCAGCCCGAGAAGCCCCAGTTGCGCCGCGCCGACCGCCATCCAGAGCGCGACGCGGGCGGCGCCCCTGATCCCGCCGGTATCGCTTTCGACCTTGCAGCGCAGCTGGCCGTCGCTGAACCGCCGCGCGCGCAGGAAAGCCATCGTCGCGCGGCGGGGCGGCACGATTTCCTGCACAAGCGCGTCGGGGCGCCAGATCATCGGCACGCCGTGCCGGTCGACGAGGCGACGGAACAGCCAGACGTCCTCGCCCCCGGCGTTGAACGAGGTGTCGAAGGGAGGGTCCACCAGAGCGAGCGTGTCGCGCGAGAACATGGAATTGCCCGAGCCGAGATAGGCGCGCAGGTGCTGGACCTCGGCCCCCGGAGCGGCGGGCAGGCGGCGGCTGAACACCCGGTCCAGCGGTGCGCGAAGCGCGGCGGGCGGGTCCTGGGGGTAAAGCGGCTCGACCGCCCCGAAAACGGCGCGGTCGCCGCGGGCGGCGGCGGCGGCGAAGGCGGACAGCCAGCCGGTCGCCGGCAGTTCGTCGTCGTCGAGAAAGATGACATGGCCGCCCCGCGCCTCGGCCACGCCGCGGTTGCGGGCCTGGGCGACGCCGGTGCGGGGTTCGTGGATGTAGCGGACGAAATCGGGTGCGGGAACGGGGCGGGCCGAGCCCTCGGGGCTGTTGTCGACGAGGACGAGTTCCACCGGCAGGTCGAGCGCGGCGATCTGGGCGGCGACGGCCCGGAACAGTGGGGGCAGCAGATCCGCGCGCCGGAAGGTGGGGACGACGATGGAGAGGGCGGGCGCAAGGGGCGGGCGAACCGCTGCCGTGTCCAAATCCTTGTCCGCGAATGCCACGAAAAAACCCTGTCGATCCTGTCTAAGCGAGACTACCGGCTTGACGCCCGATGGACAATCGCCTGCAAGTCGGGATCATGACGACAGAGTTTGACGACAGAATGGCATATCGGATGCAGCATTTGACCGACCGGGCCGAGGGCGACGCAGACCCTCTGGCGCTGGTCAATTTCCCGACAGAGGCGGCGCTTCTGGCCGACATCGAGGCACGGCTGGGCGCCGGGCGTGGCTTTGCCATCGCCACGCTGAACCTGGACCATGTGGTGAAGATGCGCAGCAACCCGCAGTTCCTGCGCGCCTACCGGGCACATAGCCATGTCGTTGCGGACGGCAACCCCATCGTGTGGCTCTCGCGCCTGTCGGGACGGCCGGATGTGGCGCTGGTGCCGGGGTCCGAGCTGATCGAGCCGGTGGCGGCACTGGCGGCGCGGCTTGGGGCGCCGCTGGGTTTCCTCGGCTCGACGCAGCCGGTGCTGGAGGCGGCGGCGGCGCGGCTGACGGCGGATCACCCGGGGCTGAAGGTCGCGGCCTGCCTGGCGCCGCCCCATGGCTTCGACCCGGAAAGCGCGGCGGCGGATGCGATGCTGGATCAGATCGCCGCCTCGGGCGCGCGGATCTGCCTGCTGGCACTGGGCGCGCCGAAGCAGGAGCTGCTGGCGGCGCGGGGGCTGGCGCGGCATCCGCAGCTGGGCTTCCTGTCGATCGGGGCTGGGCTGGATTTCATCGCCGGCCACCAGACCCGCGCGCCGGTATGGGTGCGGAGGGTCGCGATGGAATGGCTCTGGCGCATGCTGTCGAACCCCAAGCGGCTGGCCCGGCGCTACCTGGACTGCGCGCTGGTCCTGCCTTCGCTGACCAATACGGCGCTGGCGGCACGGAGACGGAAATGACCCAGACGACGATGGCGGCGGGGCCGACCGTCCTGACGGTGCTGCTGAACTGGCGCACGGCCGAGATGACGCTCACGGCCGCGGCGGCGGCCGAGCGCGCGATGGAGGGCATCGCGGGCGGGATCGTCGTGGTGGACAACGATTCGGGCGACGGCTCGTTCGAGCGGATGTCCGAGGCGCTGCAGGGCCACCCGCGGATCCGGGTGGTGCAGTCGGGCTGGAACGGCGGCTTCGGGGCGGGCAACAATGTCGGCATGCGGCTTGGCCTGCCGGGCGGGGTGCGGCCAGACTATGTCTACATCCTGAACTCTGACGCCTTCCCGGCCCCCGATGCGATTCGGCTGCTGGTCGACTATCTGGAAGCCCATCCCAAGGTCGGGATTGTCGGCAGCTATATCCACGGCCCGGACGGCGAGGCGCACTGGACCTGCTTCCGCTTCCCCTCGGTCGCGTCCGAGTTCGAGGGGGCCGCGCGCACCGGCCCGATCTCACGCCTGCTCGCGCATCGCACCGTGTCCATTCCGGTGCCCGAGGCAACGGGACCGGTGGACTGGCTGGCCGGGGCGAGCATGATGCTGCGCGAGGCGGTGGTGCAGGCGACGGGCGGCTTCGACGAGACCTTCTTCCTGTATTTCGAGGAAACCGACCTTTGCCGCCGGGCGGCGCTGGCCGGCTGGCCCACGCATTTTGTCCGGGAAAGCCGGGTCGAGCATATCGGATCGGTCTCGACCGGGATGAAGACCTGGAAGCGGGTGCCCGGCTACTGGTTCGACAGCCGCTGGCACTATTTCCGCAAAAGCGGCGGGTCGGCGCGGGCGGTGGCGGCGACGCTGGCCAACCTTGCCGGCGGGCTGATCCTGCGCGCGCGACGGCTGGTGCGGCCCAGCATTCCGCCGGGACCGCCGCATTTCCTGCGGGACCTCGCAGGTCATGCGGTCCGGCAAATCCTGCGCGGGAACCGCGGGCCTAGGGGCGGACCTGGAACTCTCGGCTGAGGGCGACGAAGACGTTCGGCGAGGTCGAGCGGCCGTCGCCATCGTTGCGCACCCGGTAGCCAAGGCCGGTATCCAGGCTCCAGTCCGCGGTCAGGCGCTGGTTGTAGCCGGCGCCGAAGGTCACCTGCTCGATCCGTTCCGAGGGCGAATCGCTTTGCTCGTAGGTCAGGTCCAGCGAGACCGAGGCCACGTCGTTGACGTTCTTCAGCCAGTTCACGCTGACCAAGGAGGACACGGTTTCCTCGTCGTCGTCGTCGAAGGTGACGCTGCGCGCGATGTCGAGGCCAAGCGACCCGTCGGGAAGATCGTGTTCCCAGCTGAGGCTACCGATCAGATCGGTTCCCGTAGGGTCGGCATGGGTGACGCCCAGTCGGGCGGTGATGGTGTGGACCGGGGTTTCAAGGCTGCGGCCGATCTCGAAGGTCTCGCGGCGGCCCTCGTCAGCATCGGTCGTCACGCGCAGAAGCGCCGAGGCGGTGCCGACCGGCATGTCGTAGGTCAGGCCCAGGCTGAGATCGGGACCGGTGGTCCGATCGATCACGCCGAAATCCTCTTCCTCGCTTTCGGTGTAGCCAATCTCGGCAGCAAGATCCAAACGCTCGCTTACCGCGTAGTCGAGACCCGCATAGGTCACGACCGTGGTGGTGACGGTGGTGCCGGGGGTCTCTTCCTCAAGCTCGCTGTAGCGCATTCCGAAGCGGCCGGTCGCCACTTCCGAGAAATGGAGAATCACCGCGGCATCGGCGCGGACCTCGGTGCTGTCGTCCAGTTCGGGGTCCAGAGTGTCCTGGTAATCGGTCGCCTCGTAGGCCGCGCCGATGGCGAAGCCGACCGAAGAGGTCCGGCCGCCTTCCAGCCGGGCGGACAGCAGGTAATCGGTACGCGTGCCGGATTCGTCGGTGTCCGCCAGATCGTCGTCGAAGGCATCGACGTCGTCGTTGCGCAGCTCGCCCTGGATGTCGAGGACGGCGGACGGAACCTCGCGGTGGTAGTCCAGCGTCACCGCCGCGCGGCCGAAGTCCAGCTCGGTTCCGGAATCGGAGGCCGTGTTCTGCACGATCGCTGCGCCGGTTGCGCCGAAGGCAAGGCGGTCGATCTCGGTTTCGCTTTGCAGGCCGAAGGACAGACGGGTGACGTTCGCGACATCGGTGCCGTCGGCCGGGACGGCGAGGGCGTCATTGCGCACGACCTCGAACCGGTTCTCGAATCCGAAGGTCATCAGCACCCCGCCGTCCTGTGCCAGCGCGGCACAGGGCGACAGGGCGGTTGTCGCGGCGCAAAGCCCGCCGAACGCGATACCGAACCGGCGCATCCGCGATTACTCGAACAGCTTGCGCTGCGGGATGACGATCACGTCGCCGCTGACCAGCCGGGTGCCGCCGCCACCGGAAGCGCCGCGTTCGATCGCGTCGAGGTCGAACTTGTAGACCTGCTCGGCGCCCGACTTGTCGACGCGGCGCAGCTGGATGCGCTTCTTGGCGGCAAAGGGCGACAGGCCACCGGCCTGGGCCAGCGCCTGCAGGAGCGTGGCGCCGGGCTTGACCTCGACCTTGCCGGGGGTGTTCGCGGCGCCGAGGATGTAGACGTCGATCGTGCGCGCTGCGGCGGGCGTGCTGGGCGCGCGTTCGGCGAGCGCGCTGAGCGTCACATAGACCGTGGGCGCAGCCGCAAAGTTCGGGGCAAGCTTGCCGGCCAGATCGGCCTGGACTTCCGCAAGCGTGCGGCCCGCGGCGCGGATCGACCCGGCCAGCGGCAGCGAGATCTGACCGTCCGGAAGGACGATGGCGCTGCGGTTCAGTGTCGCGTCTTCCAGCACCTCGATCTGGAGCACGTCGCCCGACCGGACGCGGTAATCCTGGGCCGAGGACAGCCCCGCCAGAATCGGCAGGACGAAAAGGGCGGCAAGCAAGCGGCGAAGGATAGGCATCGAAAATACTCCCTGGCGGCCAGTCAAAAACGGGCGCGACTGCGACAGAGCAACAGTATTTGCCCGACGACACTTGGGAAAGAGGAAATGCACCCGCATTCCGGCCGAATCAGGGTCATGACGGGGCAGGTGGGCCGAATGCTTCCTCCGGTGGCGCAAATGCCACAATCAGACCGGAAGGCCGGACAGTCCCTGCGCGCGCACCACGTCGTCCGTCAGCTCCTGCATCAGGCGCGCGACCTGGGGGTCAGGGGCCGTCGCAGGCGTGCCATCGGCCCGGGTCAGCTGGTGCGGCAGTCCGACCGGCGAGCTCTGGTAAAGGACCGCGAAATGCACCAGCGCCACCAGGTAATTGCCCAGGTCGTTCAGGTGGATCGGGTCGATCGTCCCATCCTCGGCCCGCTGGAAAAGCGCGGTGCGGTCGCGGACATTGCCAAGCCCGTCCCGGCCCTCGACCGCGCGGACGAAGGCGGCCAGGACCTGACCTGCCGGGATCACCCGAAGCGGGATGTCGTCGGGAAGCTGGTTCAGCGCCGGACCCAGAACGCGCGACAGCCAGTAGCGGTCGAGATCGCGGTCAAGCCGGTCAAGCCAGCCTTCCGGGTCGTCCAGCGGATGCCAGGTCTCGTAAAGATAGAGACGCACGTCAGGGCGCGCCGAAAGCGCCTTGGCCGCCCATCGCGCCAGGTACCCGGGGCTGTCGTACCAGCGGATCGAGGCGCGGATCTCGACCATTTCGGTCAGCACCACCGCATCGTAGTCGCCGCTGTCCACCGCCTCATGTGCGGGGCGGAAGCGGGGATGGGCGTTTTCGGTGTCGAAGCCGTTGATCGGCGCGTCGCCCCAATGCGCCTGCAGGGTCGTGCCCCAGCCGAGCTGGCTGTCGTAGCGGTGGCCGGGCGGGGCAAGCTGGGCCAGCATCGCCGGCATGTCGCGATTCACCAGGCTGTGTCCAAGGTGAAAGACGCTCATCGGACGGGGCGAGGCGGGCAGGGGCGCGGCAAGGCGGGCGCGGACCTTGGCGGGCGAGGGCGGGCGCGTCAGCCCCCAATAAAGCGCGCCGGTCACCGCCGCACCCATCCCCGCCAGTCCGCCCAGGATCGTCATCCGCCGCGTCATTCGTACCATGCAACCCCCGCCAGGACCCGTCCCTCGACCAGTGCAAGGCCCCCCGACAGGACCTGGCCCGCCCGGAAGACACCCGCATCCTGCCGGAACTGGGCATCGAAACCGCCTTCGACAAGGGTCACGGAAAGCGCCTCGAAGCCGAACATGGCGCGGGCGTCGGGTGGCTGCGCCTTGAACACGGCCTCCTTGGCGCAGAAGAGCTGGCGGACCTGGCGGCCGGGGTCGCCGGTCAGGCGTGCAAGCTCGTCGGGGTGGCAGAGGGTCGGCCAGAGGTCGGGCTCGATCGGGGCGTCGGGCTCCAGGTCCACGCCCAGGGGAGCGCCGCGGCGGGCTACGGCGACGGCAAGGGCGCCGTCATGCGCGATCGAGCCGGACAGGCCCGCGGGCCAGAGCGCGGCGCGGTCGGGCGCGACGGGCAGCGCGGCCGCCGGATGACCGAGAGCGGACAGAACCCGACGGGCGGCCAGGCGTCCGGCGGCAAACTCTGCCAGCCGCTTCGGGACTGCGCCCAGGATCGCGGACCGCTCCTCGGGCCAGAGGGAGCTGGCGTCGGCCGTTCCGATCGCTTCGGCGGCGACGGCGACACCGGCCGGAAAGATCCGCCGCAGCGCCGCCTCGACCGCCGCCGGGGCGGGCGTCATCCCAGGGCCTTCTCCCGCGCCTCGCGCATCGCCCGGCGTCGCGCCATCGCGTCCATCCGGCTGTCGGCAGCCGTATCGCCGGTGGCGGCGGGGGCCGCGGCGGGTGCAGGGGCCGGTGCCGCGGTGGCGGATGGTGGCGGTGCAGGAACGGGCGTCGGCACCGAGGTGATCGACTTGCCCAGATGCGCCGCCAGCGCCGAGACGACGGGGAAGCGGAAGATGTCGGTGATCGCCAGCCGGTCGGAGTTCAGCGCCACCTTCATCTCGCGATGCGCCTGAACGGCCAGCAGCGAATGGCCGCCCAAGGTGAAGAAGTTGTCCGACCGCCCGACCTGAGGCACCCCCAGGACGCGCGCCCAGACGGCGGCGATGGCGTCCTCAAGGCTGCCTTCATGGGCGACGGCGGGTCGGGTCGGTGCCGCCGGGGCTTGCGCGGAGGCAGGTGCGGCGGGCGCAGCGACGGGGGCCGGGGTGGCAGCAAAGGGCGCGGGCAGGGCCTTGCGGTCGACCTTGCCGTTGGGTGTCAGGGGCATGGCGTCGAGCTTGACGATATGGGCGGGGACCATGACCTCGGGCAGGTGCTCGGCCAGAGAGGTTTTCAGCGCCGCTGCGTCGATCGGGCCGCCCGCGGTGACGTAGGCCACCAGCCGCACGTCGCCGGGCTGGTCCTCACGCGCAAGGACGACCGCCTGCCGGATGCCGGGGAGGGCTTCCAGCGCCGTCTCGATCTCTCCCAGTTCGATCCGGTGGCCGCGGATCTTCACCTGAAAGTCGGCGCGGCCGAGGTAGTCGAGCTTTCCATCCGCGCGCTTCCGCACGAGATCCCCGGTGCGATACATCCGGCCATGTCCGGCAAAGGGGTCGGGGCGGAAGCGGTCGGCGGTCAGGTCGGGGCGCTGGAAGTAGCCCTGCGCCACGCCCTCACCGCCGATCCAGAGCTCGCCCTCCTGCCCGTTGGCCACAGGGACCTGGGCGTCGTCGAGGATGTAAAGCGCCGTGTTGGCAATGGGTTGGCCGATGTTGACCACGCCTTCGCCGCCGGTGGTGGCTTCGACGGAAGACCATATCGTCGTCTCGGTCGGGCCATACATGTTCAGGACCGGCGCGCCGATCAGTCCGGACAGATCGCCCGCCAGACGGCCCATCAGGGCCTCGCCGCCGACGAGCATCCGCTTGAGGGTCTTCAGCGCCGCCCGCGCACCCTCGTCCTCGGCCAGCATCCGGGCCATCGAGGGGGTGCATTGCAGGTGCGTGACCTTGTGGCGCTGGATGAGGCCCGCCATCGTCTGGTCGTCATCGGCACCCGAGTTGGTGATCTTCAGCACCTCGGCCACCAGCTTCAGCCCCTCCAGCACCACCTGGGTCGGGATGCCGTAGTCGATCAGGCAGGCGACCTCGTCCACGTCGATGGCCTTCAGCTCTTCGACCCGGGCGACGGCGTCTTCCACGGTGCCGAAAAGCCCTGAGTCCTCGAAGTAGCGCAGGAAGGCGAAGTCGAGGATCGCTTCCAGCTCGTCCGGGGCGAGGCTGCCAAGGTCGATGTCCATTGGGTTCGCCACGCCCTGCGGCTTCTTGAAGGCCGGGAAGGCCCAGGCGTACTGCTTGATGAGACCTGCGGCGGAGCGAAGGTAGTTCTTCATCGGCTCGCGCGCGACCTCCCGGGCGGCCTCGCGGTCATGGGCCAGGAAGGTGTGCAGCATCAGCGTGACCTTGAAGCGGGACGGGTCATGCCCCGCTTCGGCCAGTGCGGCGCGGTAAAGCTTCACCTTCTCCGCGACCTCCTGGATGGACTGGCCAAGAAGGTGGGTCAGCACATGCGCGCCCATCCGCCCGGCCTCGCGCCAGGTCTCGGGGTTGCCGGCGGTGGTGACCCAGACCTCGACCTCTTTCGAGACGGGGCGCGGCTGGGTCGTCACGGCGAAGGGCGTGCCGTCCTTGCGCGGGAATTCCACGGCCTCGCCGCGCCAGAGTCTCCGTACGGCGTCAAGGGAGTCGAACAGCGCCTGCCGGTTCGCGGGGGGCGTGTTTTCTGGCCGCAGCACGAAGTCATCGGGCTGCCAGCCCGAGGCGAAAGCCAGGCCCGCGCGCCCGTTGGTCAGGTTGTCGATGATCGCCCATTCCTCGGCGATGCGGGCCGGGTGGTGGAGCGGCGCAACGATGCTACCCGCTCGGACGCCGATGTTCCGGGTGACGGCGGCGGCGGCGGCGCCGGTGACCGAGGGGTTCGGATAGGGGCCGCCGAAGGCGTGGAAGTGGCGTTCCGGCGTCCAGACGGCGACGAAGGTGTGCTGGTCGGCGAACTTCGCGCCTTCCAGGAGAAGCTCGTATTTCGACGGACCCGGCAGGTCGTCGTTACCCCAGTAGTAGACCGAGAAGTCCATCTTGCGGGGGTTGATCGCGCTGTCGCCCGAGGGCTGGACGCGGGCGGAATCGTCGGCCAGAACGACGGTGAAGCCGTTGGTCAGCGTCCAGAACAGTTCGAGGATGGAAATGTCGAAGCTGAGCGAGGTGACGGCCAGCCAGGTCCCGGGGTCGGTGCCAAGCGTGTCGTCCATGCCCGCGAAGAAGTTCAGCGCGTTGCGGTGGGTGACGACGACGCCCTTGGGCCTGCCGGTGGAGCCGGAGGTGTAGATGACATAGGCCGGGTCCTCGGCGAGGGGGCCTGCGGGCAGGGCAGTGGAGGCGTCAAGCGGGTCCGCGTCCAGGACCAGCCGCTGCGGCCCTTGCGGCAGGGCATCGGCGGCGGCGCTTTCGGTAACGATCACCGGGCAGCCCGAGTCTTCGGCATACAGCTCAAGCCGATCGGCGGGGTAGGCGGGGTCCATCGGGACGTAAGCGGCTCCGGCAAGCTGGATGCCAAGCGCGCCGGCGACCATGTCGGTCGTGCGGCGGCAGGCAAGGCCGACGAGGGTGCCCTTGCGGACGCCCATCCGGTGCAGCGTGTTTGCGATGCGGGCCGCGCGGGCGGCAAGTTCGGCGTAGGTGAGTTTGACGGACCCGGCGATGACGGCGGTAGCGTCGGGGGTCTTGGCCGCCTGGGCCAGGATTGCGGCTGGGATCGTCAGGGTACGGTCGTAGTCGCGGGCGGTGGCGGACAGGGCGGTTGCGTAGACCTGGGTTTCGGCCTCGGAGAGGGGGGAGAGGCTGGCGAGCTCGGCCTCGGGCTTCGCGGCCATCCGGGACAACAGGCGGGTGATGCGGGCGGCAAGGCGATGCGCCTCTTCCGCGGGCATCCGGCTGGCGTCGTGCCAGAGGGACCCGGCCGTCAGCGTGACCGTCGCCCCGGCGACAGGTTCGGCGCCTTCGCTGACGGCAAGGCCCGAGGGCGCAACCGCGGTCAGGCCCGGTTCGCGCAGCGCAAGGTCGGCGGCAAGGCCGGTGGCGCTGCGAGCGGCGTCGAGGGACTTGGCGGCGCGGGTTTCGGCGGTGTGGACGGTGCCCGAGGCGTCAAGGCGGACGGGGACCCACGGGAGGACATACCCCGGCGCGGGGTCCTGGCCGGTGGCAAAGGCGATGTCCCCTGCGCTGCGCCCCAGCGCGCGGAGGGCGGCGAGTGCGAGCGAGCTCGGACCAGCCGAGGGGAGCGGGATTTCACACCAGTCCTGGGGGCCGCCCGCGGCGGCGAGGGCCGGGTCAGGCTTCAGGAGCAGAGCGCGGAGGCGGGTCTCGGCCTCGGCCACCGGGGCGAGGGCGGCGTCGAGGGCTTGGGCCTCGGCTTCGCTGGGCCAGGACAGCGCTGTTCCGGCCCGCGCGGTGTCGATGGGCAGGCCCTTGAGGCAGGTGAGGCCGCCAAGCCGGACAGCTCCGCTGGCGCAGGCGACGGTCAGGCTGACCTCGTCGCGGGCAAGCACGGTGCCGGGAGCGCCGCTGCCGGGAAGGATCTCGGCATGGGCCACGGCCCAGACCTGGCCGGGAACTTCGATCTTGGCGACGGCCAGCGGGTTCCGATAGCCGCCGTGGTCGAGCGCACGGACGGTGCGGGCGACCTCTTCGGCGCTGCGGGTGAAATCGAGCCGCCCGTCGGCGCGGGGCCGGTCGGCGCGGCGCCAGACTTTCCGGGTACCTGCGTCTTGCGGCCGGCGGGGGTGGCCCCCGGCTTCCATCGCGGTGATGACCTCCGGGAAGCTTTCGACGGCGGCAGAGAAGCACCGGGCGTTCAGCGTGAAGGCGGTGTCGTCGGCCTCGATCGGGAAGCTGCGGGTCGCCAGCACCTCGCCCTCGTCGATCCCGGCGGTCATCAGGTGCCAGGTGATCGCGTGGCTGGCCTCGCCGTTCAAAAGTGCCCAGACCGGGGCATTGAGGCCCGCATAGCCCGGCAGCGGGCCGTCATGGAAGTTCACGCCGCCCATCCGCGCCAGCTGCATCACTGGCTCGGGCACCAGCGACAGGTTGGCGACCGACAGCACCCAATCGACCGCCAGCCCCTGCGTCCGTTCCACCAGCCCCGCGCCGGGGGCGATGACCCGAAGGCCCGCAGAGGAGGCCCAAGATGCGACCTTGGGTTCGCGCGTGACGACGGCGGAAAGCCTGTGCCCCCCCTCAAGCCACAGCTTGCCACATTCGACCGTCAGGCTTTCGTTGCCGATCAGAAGGGCTGTCAGGGTCATGTCAGTCTCCGGGTCACTCGGCAGCAAGTCGTTGATCTGGCGCGCGGAATTCGCCCGCCTCGGCCGCCTGGATCGCGGCCTTCATCCGGGCGGCGAGCACCCGGACGTTCGGTTCCAGCACCATGGAATCGTGGTCGCCTGGGACTTCGACGACCTCCAACCGGGGCGCGTACGGCGTCCAGAGGTTGTCGTGGAAGACATATTCCCGCGCCTCGGACACCCAGTTGCCACCCGTCACCTTGTAACGGCGATCCAGCGGCGGGCGGTAGAGGACGACCTTGCCGTCCTCCCAGCCCTTCAAATCGTAGACCCCGATGGCATGACGGAAGGCGGCCTCGATGGCGGCGTTGTTGTAGGACGGCACCGTCGGGTCGGGCTCGTTCGCGGCCTTGGCGCGGCGCGAGCGTTCCCATTCCCAGCGGCGCTTCGCCCATTCGGCCAGGAACTGCGGCCCCCCGGCGCGGAGTTCGGCGAGTTTTATCAGGGCCTTGTCGGGCTTGGTCAGGAAGGGCCGGACGGGAAGCGGCGTGTCAAGAAGGACCATGAGGGCCACTTCCTCGCCTTGCGCCCGCAGCATCTGGCCGATCTCCCAAGCCGTCAGGCCACCGCCGGAGAAGCCGCCCAGAAGGTAGGGGCCTTTCGGCTGGACCTGCCGGATTTCGGCGAGGCAGGAGGCGGCGGCTTCCTCGATGGTCATGTGCGGCTTGTCGTCGCCGAACAGGCCCTTGGCCTGAAGGCCGTAGAAGGGCCGGTCGGTGCCGAGGAGGCTGGCGAGGTGGCGGAGGTTCAAGACGTTGCCGAACATGCCGGCGACGAGGAAGAATGGGGTCTTCGGGCCCCCGTCGCCCCGGTGCATGGCGACGAGGTGGGTGAACTTCGGGCCTGCCGGGTCGGCAAGCTCGGTCGGCGCGGGAGCACTGTCGTCCTGGGGGCCGATGCGGTCGATGATCAACTGCGCGCAGCGGGCGATGGTCGGGGCCTCGAAAAGGACCGAGATCGGGAAGTCGACCTTCCACTGCCGCCGGATCATCGCAAACAGGCGCACGGCGATGAGGGAGTGGCCGCCGAGGGCGAAGAAGTCGTCCTCGACCCCCACTTCGGCGACGCCCAGAAGCTCGGCCCAGAAGCCTGCAAGGGTGCGTTCAACCGAGTTGCGGGGCGCGACGTATGCGCTTTCCAGGTCCGGCCGGGCGAAGCCGGGGCCTTCGGTTTCCGCCGCGATGGGGGCGTTGGCCTGCCTGACCAGCGCGTCGAGGTCGAGCGAGGAGACGAGGACCTGAGCGCTGTCCGCTGCGATGGCGCGGAGGAAGGCCTCGGCGCCCTCGGCAGGGCGGATGCCGCCCGCAAGAGCCTGCGCGAGCCGCTGTTCGGCGGGGGACTGGCCGCGTTGGTCGTCGTCGCGGATCACTTCGCGCGGGTTTGGGGGCTGGGGCTTTGCGAGGGCCTCTTCAAAGGCGACCTTGCGGAAGGTGATGCCTTCAACCTCGACGAGGACCTTGCCCGATGGGTCGGTGAGGCTGACGTCGAAGCTGGCCGTGTCATCGGTCGGGGTGCCGGAGAGGCGGACCCAGCTGCGGATTTCGGCCGGAAGCGCGCCGTGGACGCTGACGCTGGTCGTGGTGACGGGGGCCCAGACGAAGCCCTCGGCCACTTTGGGCAGAAGCGCGATGCCCCAGCCGGTGCCGATGTCGTAAAGCGCCGGATGCAGCGCGGCGGTGGCAGTGTCGACCACCGCCTGCGGCGGCAGCGACAGCGTAGCAAGGCCTTCGCGGTTGCCCAAGGCGGTGGCCTTGAGAACTTGCCAACGTGGCCCGAAGGCGATGCGGTCTTCCTGCGCCGAGGGGAGGTTTTCCCCGCCTGCCGCCGTGGCCTTGTCCGGGCAGCGCGCGGCGATAGCGGTCAGGTCGATGGTCCCGGCGGGCGCGTCGAGCGGGGCGACCCCCATCTCGGCGGTCAGCGCCCAGCCCTGCGGCTCCAGCGCGCGGGCCTGCAGGCGCTGCTTGCCATCCCGGCTGCGCGTGAGGCTGACGCGGAAGTCGCGGGGAAGGTCCGCCTCCAGCCGCAGGGGGCGGAAGACGGTGAGGTCGGTGAGTTGGAAGCCGGTCTTTGCACCGGCCGCCGCAAGCGCTTCGCCCGCGATCTCCGGGTAGGCCGAGCCGGGCAGGACTGCGGTGCCGTCAAGGAGGCGGTGGTCGTCCATGACCCACTGGTCCTTGGTCAGGGTCGCGTGGAAGCGCGTCTCATCCTCGCCCTTCTGCATCCGTTCCAGGACCAGCTGGCCGGGCAGCGGCGCGCCCGCGTCCTTGCCCTGGCGGCGGGCGTCGGCGTCGGCGGCCATGCCGATGCCGGACCAGATGCCCCAGTTGACCGAAGTGACCTTGGTCAGGCCCCCGGCGCGGGATTTGGCGAAGGCGTTCAGGTATTCGTTGGCCGCCACGTAGTCCGCCTGGCCCGCTGGGGTCAGGACGGTGGAGGTGGAGGAGAAGAGGACGATCCGGTCGACGGACCCATCGGGGAGGAGCGTGTCGAGAAGCTTCGTCCCGTGGACCTTGGGCGACAGGACCGCGTCGGCGCTGCCGGGGTCCTTGCCGAGGAGGGGGGCGTCGTCGACGGTGCCCGCGGCATGGACGACGCCGTAGATCGGGCCGAACTCCGCCCGGACGCGGGCGAAGGCGGCGCGCATGTCTTCGGGGTTGCAGACGTCGGCGGCGACGGCCATCACGCGGCCCAGGCGTTCGAGGCGCGAGAGGACCCCGGCGCGGACCGACCCGGTTTCGGGAAGATGGCGGCCGATGAGGGCGACCTTGGCGTGGCGGTCGCGCATCAGGCGTTCGGCGACGGTGACGCCGATCCCGCCGAAGCCGCCGGTGATGACCCAGACGGAGCCTTCGGGGACCTCAGCCTGCTCCGGCAGTTTTGCCGGGACGAGGCGGGTTTCCAGGCGGCGGCTGCCCCGGATCGCGGCGGCAGTGTTGGCGGGGGTCGCCAGCATTTCCTCAAGGACCGCCGAGACGGTCTCAGGCGCGATCTTCTTGTCGAGCGTCACGTCCAGAAGGCTCGCCGTCAGCCCCGGCAATTCGCGGGGCATGACGCGGACGGGGCCTGCGACGGTGGCTTTCTCGGGGTAGGGCAGCGCCTCGGTCCGGACCTGCGCCGCGCCGGAGGTGACGACGGTCAGGTGGGGCAGGGGCTTCAGCCCGATCTCGGCGATGGCCTGGCCGAGGAAGAAGAGGCTCCAGAAGCCTTGTTCCAGGTTGCGCTGGAAGAAGCTGGAGCCGGGGCGGAAGGCCTCTTTCTCGGTCACCAGCCAGAAGTGGGCGATCCGCGCAGGCGACAGGTCGCGTTGGGCGAGGTCGGCGAGAAGCGCGTCGTAGCCTTCGCGCCCGTGTTCGGGGGCCAGCGTGTAGGTGTCGTCCGAGGTGCGGGCGAAGGCGTCGCCGGCGTGGACGGTGATGACGCGGTGGCTAGCGGCGCGCAGGCGCTGGACGGCGGCGCGGGCAAGGCCGGCCTCATCGGCGAAGACGAGCCACGTCAGCGGCGCGCCGAGTTCGGTTTCGACGTCCACCGGGCAGTCGGCGGGCATCACACGCCAGCCGATCTTGTAGCCGAAGTCGGTCACGCTGTCGTGGCGGGCGGGGGTCAGGTCAGCCTCGGTCACGACCGCCGGTTGGCCGCGTTCGACGAAGTAACGGCTGCGCTGGAAGGGGTAGGTCGGCAGGGGGACGCGGCGGCGCTTGGCCTCGCCCCAAAGCTGGGTCAGGTCGGGTTCCGCCCCGCAGGCCCAGAGGCGGCCGAGCGTGGCGATGAAGTGGCGGTCGTCGGAGACGCTGTCGTCGGGGTGCCGCAGGCTGGCCGGGACCGGCTGGCCCCCCATCGCGCCGTTGGCCTGCGCAAGGGACGCCATCGCGCGGCCGGGGCCGACCTCAAGATAGACCCGGTCGGCCTTCTGGCGCAGCGTCGCCATGCCGTCGGCGAAGCGGACGGTGTTCCTCAGATGGGCGACCCAGTAGTCGAGGCTGGTCGCCTCGGCATCCGTCAGCACCTGGCCGGAGCGGTTGGAGATGATCGGGATCTGCGGCGGGGAGAGGTGCATTCCGGCCAGGTGGGCGCGGAAGGCCGCAAGGATGCCTTCCAGCATCTTCGAATGCGCCGCGATGTCGATGGCGATGCGGGTCGTGTCGATGCCGTCGGCCTTAAGCCGCTCGGCCAGGTCCTTCAGGCCCGCGTCGGACCCCGACACCACGGTCAGTTCCGGTGCGTTGACCGAGGCGATGTCGAGATCGCCAAGGTAGGGCTTCAGCGCCGCCTCGGACAGTGGCACGGACAGCATCCCGCCCGCAGGCACCGTGTCGAAGAGCTGCCCGCGCAGGCGGACGAGGCCCACGGCGGCTTCCAGCGTCATCACGCCCGCGACGCAGGCAGCGGCGTTTTCGCCCATCGAATGGCCGATCAGGACGGCGGGCTGGACGCCCCAGCTCTCCCAGAGCTTCGCCAGCGCCACTTCGACGATCAGGATCAAGGGGAGCTGCTTCGACGGCTGGCGCAGCGCCTCGGCAGCGGCCTGTTCCTGGCCCTTCGCGGGTAGCCAGAGCGCGCGGGTTTCCGCCTCGGCATCGCCCAGGGCGGCGAGGCCCCGGTCCATCCATTCGGCGAAGACGGGTTCCGTCTCGTACAGGTCGCGCGCCATGTTGGGGTATTGCGCGCCGCCGCCGGGGAACATGAACACGACGTCCGGGCGGTCGCCCAACCGGCGCTGGGTGAAGACGCGGCGGGGGTCGCCGGCCTCCAGCATCTGCGCGGCTTCCTCGTGGGTCTCGGCCACCAGCACGCGGCGGTGTTCAAAGGCGCGGCGACCGTGCTTCAGGGTCCAGGCGACGTCCGCGAGGTCCTGCTCCGGATGGGCGCGAAGGTGGGCGGCGAGGCGGGAGGAGGCCTCACCGAGGGCCGACTGGCTGCGGGCGGAGAAGGTGATGAGCTGGAAGGGCCAGTCCGAGGCCTCGGACGCGGCCAGGGCAGGGGGTTCCTGCACGACGACGAAGGCGTTGGTGCCGCCGACGCCAAGCGAGTTCACCCCGGCGCGGCGGGGGCCTTTGCGGCGGGGCCAGTCGTTGAGGCGGTCGTTGACGCGGAAGGGGCTGCCGTCGAAGTCGATGGCGGGGTTCGGCGCCTCGAAGTTCAAGGACGGCGGCATCTGGCCGTGGTGCAGCGCGAGCGTGGTCTTGATGAGGCTTGCCACGCCTGCGGCGGTGTCGAGGTGGCCGATGTTGGTTTTCACCGACCCGATCTTTGCGAAGCCTTTTTCGTTGGTGGTACGGCGGAAGGCTTCGGTCAGCGCAGCGACTTCGATGGGGTCGCCAAGGTAGGTGCCGGTGCCGTGGCATTCGACATAGTCGATGGTCTCGGCAGGCGTTCCGGCGACGGCAAGGGCGGTGGCGACGCAGGCGGATTGGCCTTCGACCGAAGGTGCCAGGTATCCCGCTTTCGCGGCCCCGTCGTTGTTGACCGCGGACCCCTTGATGACGCCCCAGATGTGGTCGCCGTCGGCCAGCGCATCCTCGAGCCGCCGCAGCAACACCGTCCCGGCGCCCGAGCCGAAAACCGTGCCCTGCGCGCGATGGTCGAAGGCATGGCAGACGCCGTCGGGCGAGAGGACCTCGCCTTCTTTGTAGATGTAGCCGCGGCCCTGGGGCAGGTCGATGGTCACGCCCCCCGCCAGCGCCATGTCGCATTCGCCGTTCAGAAGCGCCTGGATCGCGTAGTGCGTGGCGACCAGCGACGTGGAGCAGGCGGTCTGCAGGCCGAGGCTTGGCCCCTTCAGGTCGAAGACGTGGCTCACGCGGGTGGACAGGAAGTCCTTGTCGTTCCCCGTGTGACGCAGAAGGAACATGCCGGTGCTTTCGACCAGCGCCGGGTTCGAGCAGAGGTTGAAGTAGAAGTAGCTGCCCATCCCGCAGCCCGCGAAGACGCCGATGCGGCCCTTGAACCCTTCCGGAGTGTGCCCGGCATTCTCCAGCGCCTCCCAGGCGACTTCCAGGAACTGGCGGTGTTGGGGGTCCAGGATCGCGGCTTCCTTCGGCGAAAACCCGAAGAACTCGGCGTCGAAACGGTCGTAGCCTTCCAGAAGGGCGGCGGCCGGGACGTAGTTCGGGTTGCGCAACACGGCCGGGCTTTCGCCCGAAGCGAGGATCTCCTCCTCGGTCAGGCGGCGCACGGCGGAACGCCCCTCGCGCAGGTTGTCCCAATAGGCCTGAATGTCGGCGGCGCCCGGCAGGTGGGCGGCCATGCCGACGATGGCAATATCCGTTTCTGCGGGAAGGTCCTGCATTGCGTCCTTCATGCGACTGCCCTCTCGACTGCTGTGTGGCGGGCGGCGCCCTGGCCGCACCCGAACCGCGTCTGCCCGACGCCACCCCCTGGTTGCGAGGGGTCTTCCAGACGTTCCGGCACCAACATGCCTGCCTCGTACATGGCCAAAATCCGCCAGCTGGCCAGAGTCATCAACGATTCGCGCGCCGTAAAAATTTCCTTGGACTTTCCTACAGCACCTTGCCCCGATACGCACGGACCTTGGACAAGAAAAACGCCATTTCCGGGGCAAACCTGCGTCTAGGCGGCTGATTTCCCTACTTTGTTGCCAAGCTGGCATCAGTAGACTGGAAGCCGTCGCCAGACCCTCGAAGTTTGCTTATTTAGGGGGAACAGCTCCCCAAGGGGCCGGGGAATTGCTTTAAGGTGAGTAGATGACGCGCAGTAGATCCCGCAAGTTGTTATCCCGCATCCTGTGGTTCGATCCGGATGCCGGTAACGACCTGCCTGCTGCCCAGACCGAAGCCAGTCTCCAGCCCGACCCTGCGCCCGCGCCCGTCGCCTCTGCGGTGGTCGAGCCTGATCCCGGTCCGGTGCCGTCCAAGCGCCCGCGGTCCCGCATCCTGGCGCGCGAACCGTTGCCGGCGCTGCAGGGCGACATCTACACCGAACATTTCGGGCTGACCCTGCGCCCTTTCGCGCTGACGCCCGACCCCGAGTTCCTGTACTGGCCGCAGTCGCACCAGCGGGCCTACACCATGCTGGAATACGGCATCCGCGCCAACGCGCCCATCACGCTGATCACCGGAGAGGTCGGCGCCGGCAAGACGACGCTGCTGCTGCACCTGATCCGCTCGTTGGGTCCGGAGATCCGCGTCGGCCTGATTTCCAACCCGCACGGATCGCGGGCCGAGCTTCTGCGCTGGGTCCTGCATTCGCTGGACGAACCGGCCGAGCCGAACGAAAGCTACGTCGACCTGTTCTCGCGCTTCCAGAACCTCCTGCTGTCAGAATACGCCGCGGGCCGGTCGGTGGTGCTGATCTTCGACGAGGCGCAGAACCTGACGGCCGAGGCGCTGGAAGAGCTGCGGATGTTCATCAACATCAACTCGGGCAAGGACGAGGTGCTGCAACTGGTGCTGATCGGCCAGCCCGAGCTGCGCGACCTGGTCTCGCGCCCGGAAATGCGCCAGTTCGCACAACGTGTCGCGGCCAGTTACCACCTGACGGCGATGGACCTGAAAACCGTCCGGGGCTATATCCCGCACCGGCTGATGGTGGCCGGCTGCGAGAGGCGAATCTTCACCGGACCGGCGATCGCGATGATCCACAAGGTCACCGGCGGCGTTCCGCGCCTGGTGAACCAGCTTTGTGACCTGGCGATGGTCTATGCCTTCACGCGGGGCAAGCAGACCGTCACCCCGACGACGATCCAGCGGGTGCTGGACGATGGCGTGTTTTTCTCGGCGAATGCCGCAAGCAATACCAGTGGGACCCCCGCATGACGTTTGACCTGCGTTTCTACCTTTCCCAGATCCTGCGGCGGTTGCCGATCATCCTGGCGATCATCTTCACCACCACGATGGCCGGCATCCTGTATGCCGTCTCGCTGCCTCCGGTCTTCCGCGCCGAATCGCGGCTTCTGATCGAGAACGCGCAGATCCCCGACGAGCTGGCCGCCTCGACCGTGCGCAGCACCGCGGACGAGATCCTCCTGTCGATCCAGCAGCGCATCCTGACCCGCGAGAACCTGCTTGCCATCGGCGAACGGCACAACCTCTTCGCAGGGGCCGAGGGCGCGTCGCAGGAAGCCAAGCTGGAAATGATCGGCAGCCGCATCGCGATCTACATGCCCACCACTCAGGGCAATACCGGGGTCGTCACCGTCTCGTTCGGGGCTTCCGAGCCCGAGCTCTCTGCCAGCGTCACCAACGAGATCGCCGACCAGATCCTGCAGTGGAACACCGAGCTGCGGACCAAGGCCTCGGGCAGCACGCTGGACTTCTTCGAGCAGGAGGTCCGCCGCCTGACCGACGAGCTGGCCCAGCAGAACGCGAAGATCCTGGAGTTCGAACAGCAGAACCGGGACGCGCTGCCCGAAAGCCTGGAATACCGGCGGACGCGCCAGGCCAGCCAGCAGGAACGCCTGCTGCAGGTCGACCGCGAGCTTGCCGCCCTGCGCGACCGCCGCGACCGGCTGACCGAGCTTTACGACCAGACCGGGGCTCTCGTCACCTCGGGGACCGACCAGACGCCGGAACAGGCCCGCCTGGAGGAGGCGCGTCAGCAACTGGCCTCGGCGCTGGTGGTACTGTCGCCGACCAACCCGCGCGTCCGCGCCCTGCAGAACGAGGTCGCCGCGCTGGAAGAGGCGGTGAAGGCCCAGCTCGGAGCCTCGGGCGGGGGCCAGCTTTCGGCCTTCGAGGTGCAGATGCTGGACATCGACGGCCAGATCACCTTCCTGGCCGAACAGAAGAAGCTTCTGGAAGAGGACCTTCGCAAGCTTGAATCCTCGATCGAGGCGACGCCCAGCAACTCGATCCGGCTGGCGGAACTGCAAAGCGACTACGAGACCCTGCGCGTGCAGTACGAGGAAGCCGTCGCCAGCCTGTCCGAGGCGCGGATGGGTGACCGGATCGAGGTCACCGACCGCGGCCAGCGCATCACGGTGATCGAGAAGGCGGTCCCCCCCGCCTTCCGCGCCGAGCCGAACCGCAAGCGGATCACCATCGCCTCGTTCGGAGCCGGGGTGATCCTGTCCGGCGCGCTTCTCTTGATGCTGGAGATCCTGAACCAGACCGTCCGCCGCCCCTCCGAGCTGGTCAAGGCGCTGGGGGCGGCGCCCTTCGGCACAGTGGGGTACCTTCCGGGCGCACCGGCCACGGGCGTCCGCCGGTCCTACAACGGGGTGATCCTGCTGGCGGTCCTGGCCATCAACATCCCGATCATCCTTCTGGTGGTGCACCTCTACGTGACGCCGCTGGGATCCCTTCTGGGCCTCGCGCCCGATGCGACCGCCGAGGCGCCTGCCGCGGCCCAGACCGAGTGAGTTCAAGATGGAACGGATACAGTCTGCCCTTGCCAAGGCCCGTGCCGCCCGTGACCGCAAGCTGCAGGTCACGAACCCCGTAACCGGCAAGAAGGTCGCCGAGACGGGGCCGTGGCCCGCGTTGGGCCAGCTGACGCTCAATCCTGGCCACCTGGAGCGCAACCGCATCGTCGCGCTCCACCCGGGGCACAACGCGGCCAGCTTCGACGTGATGCGCACCAACCTCTTGCGGACGCTGCGGACCAATGGCTGGACCCGCGTCGCCATCACCTCGCCCACGCCCGCCTGCGGCAAGTCCACCGTGGCCGCGAACCTGGCCTTCAGCCTGGCCCGCCTGGCCGATACTCGCGTGCTTCTCGTCGAACTTGACCTGCGCCACCCGTCGCTCAGCCGGATGCTGGGCGTCGAAGGCGGGCAGAACTTCGCGGCCTCGCTGGCCGAGGGGAAGGTCGACTTCGCCCAGATCCGCCGCGCGGGCGACAACCTGGCCGTGGCGCTGAACTCTCGCGCAATGGAGAATCCGGCCGAACTGCTGTCGGCCGCCCGCACCGCCGACGTGATCGACGAGATCGAGGCCCAGCTGCGCCCCGACGTGGTGATCTTCGACCTGTCCCCCGTTCTGGTCAGCGACGACGCCATCGCCTTTCTCGACCAGGTCGACTGCGCGCTGATCGTCGCCGCGGCAGATGAAAGCACGGTGGCCGAGATCGAGAAATGCGGGAAGGACCTTGCCAAGCGCACCCAGGTCCTGGGCGTGGTGCTGAACAAGTGCCGGTACCGGGAACAGGAAGACACGCTGGTCTATCCCGAATAAGGGGGCTGAAAACGACAAAGGGGCCCGCTAGGGGGCCCCTCGTCTGGTCCGGATGGAGCGGGCGATGAGATTCGAACTCACGACCCTAACCTTGGCAAGGTTATGCTCTACCCCTGAGCTACGCCCGCACCGTCTGGACGAGCGAGGATTTATAAAGACCGGCGGGGGGCCGCAAGAGGGAAAGTGACAGCGGCACAAAAATTTCTGCAAAAGCCTGCTGCGACCCGCTGCCGAAGCCTGGGAAAACCCACCACAAACGCTTAGTGCAGGTGCGGCGTCAATCCATGTTGCAGCGCAGTAAACTCGCTGTGAGGTTTGCGCAAACAGCCGCGAATCCCCTTGGATAGCGTAACGTTTTTAATAACTTGCGCGGCGAAGGCAGAGTCGCCTTCTTGCGCGGCCGCCGCTTCTGCGCTGCCGCAAACTGGAGAGTTACCATGAACAAAATCGCATTCGTCCTGGCCGCCTCGGTCCTGTCCGCCACCGCCGCTTTCGCCGAAGGCGAAGCTCCGGCCGCTGACGCCGCCGCGACCGATGCTGCTGCCACCGAAGCTCCGGCTGCCGACGCTGCTGCCGCTCCGGTCGTCGCTGACACCGATGCGAACGGCACGTTCTCGCTGGCCGAAGTGCAGGCTGTCTACACCGCTGTGACCGAAGAGACCTTCAAGGCCGCCGACACCGACGCTTCGGGCGAACTGTCGGCCGAAGAGCTGCAGGCCGCCGTCGACGCGGGCGCCTTCACCGCCGCCTGATCGACCGCGCTTTGCGCTGTCCGGGGCCGTCCCTTGGGGGCGGCCCTTTTGCTTGGCGCGCTTCCGCCGATCCCGCCGGTGGCCCGGAACCGGAAGCCGCTCCCGGTCGTCATCCCGTCATGAAGGCGGCGCAGGTTGCGTCGCCCGCAGACAGGAGAACCGCGATGAACAACGATCAGATCGCCGGCATGTGGAAGCAGATGAAGGGCGAGGCCAAGGTCATGTGGGGCAAGCTGACCGACGATGACCTCGACATTGCCGAGGGCCACAAGGACAAGCTCACCGGCCGGATCCAGGAGCGTTACGGCCGCACCAAGGAAGAGGCGCAGCGCGAGGTCGACGACTTCTTCTCGCGCTACTGACGCGGAAGGGTAGGGTGGGCGGATCGCCCACCTTACCTGCCGGGTCCAAACTCTTTCAGAATTCCTGACGTCCGCGGCCAAGCCATTGAGTTCCTTGGCTGCAGATTGCTGTCCAGCGTGGACAGGCCGCCGTGACGGCCCGCCTCACTCCAGCTCGATCAGCAGGTCCTTGGCCTCGATCTGGGTGCCGGGGTGGACATGGATTGCCTTGACCAGCGCCTCGCGGTCGCAGTGCAGGCCGGTTTCCATCTTCATCGCCTCGATGTTCAGCAGCAGGTCGCCCGCCCGGACCTTCTGGCCGACCGTGACCGCGATCGAGGCCACCGCGCCGGGCATCGGCGCGCCGACATGGGCGGGGTTGCCGTCCTGGGCCTTGGGCCGGGCCGCCGTCTTCGCCTTGATCGCCCGGTTCGGCACCCGGATCACGCGGGGCTGGCCGTTCAGCTCGAAGAAGACCTTGACCTCGCCGTCCTCGCTCGTCTCGCCCACCGCCTGCAGCCGGATCTCCAGCGTCTTGCCGGGGTCGATCTCGAGGCTGACCTCGTCGCCGGGCTGCATGCCGTAGAAGAAGACCGGCGTCGGCAGGGTGCGGACCGGCCCGTAGGTCTTGTGGCGGCCCATGTAGTCGAGGAAGACCTTGGGATACATGAGGTAGCCGTTCAGGTCCTCGTCATCGACGGTGATCCCGTTCATCTCCTCGGACACCTTCTTGCGGACCGCTTCGATGTCCACCGGAGGCAGGGTCTTGCCGGGTCGGTCGGTCAGCGGCGCCTCGCCCTTCAGGACCTTCTTCAGGATGCCCTGCGGCCAGCCGCCATGCGGTTGCCCGAGGTTGCCCTTCAGCATGTCCACCACGCTGTCGGGGAAGGCCACGTCGACCGAGGGGTCCTCGACCTGCGCGCGGGTCAGGCCTTGCGCCACCATCATCAGGGCCATGTCGCCCACGACCTTCGACGACGGCGTGACCTTCACGATGTCGCCGAACATCTGGTTGGCATCGGCATAGGCCTGGGCGACCTCGTGCCAGCGTTCCTCCAGCCCAAGACTGCGGGCCTGGGCCTTGAGGTTGGTGAACTGCCCGCCGGGCATTTCGTGCAGGTAGACTTCCGAGGCGGGGGCCTGCAACCCGCTCTCGAAGGCCGCATACTGCTTGCGGACGGCTTCCCAGTAGTCCGAGATCTGCCGCACCGCCGCGATGTCCAGGCCGGTGTCGCGGTCGGTGTTCCGAAGCGCCTCGACGATCGACCCAAGGCAGGGCTGCGAGGTCCCGCCGGAGAAGGCGTCCATCGCCGCGTCCACCGCATCGACACCCGCATCGCAAGCGGCAAGGATCGTGGCCGCCCCGGCCCCCGAGGTGTCGTGGGTGTGGAAGTGAACGGGCAGCCCGATTTCCTGCTTCAACGCCTTGATCAGCACACGGGCCGAGGCGGGTTTCATCAGGCCGGCCATGTCCTTCAGGCCCAGCACATGCGCCCCCGCCGATTTCAGTTCCTTGGCGCGGTCGAGGTAGTATTTCAGGTCATACTTCGACCGGGCCGGGTCCAGCAGGTCGCCCGTGTAGCAGATCGTGCCTTCGCAGACCTTGTTCGCCTCTATCACCGCGTCCATCGCGACGCGCATGTTCTCGACCCAGTTGAGGGAATCGAACACCCGGAACACGTCAACGCCGGTTTTCGCCGCCTGCAAGACGAAGGATCGAACAACGTTGTCCGGGTAGTTCGTGTAGCCCACCCCGTTCGAGGCGCGCAGCAGCATCTGCGTCATCAGGTTCGGCATCGCGGCGCGGAGGTCGCGGAGGCGCTGCCAGGGGCATTCCTGCAGGAAGCGGTAGGCCACGTCGAAGGTGGCCCCGCCCCAGCATTCGACGCTGAAGAGCTGCGGCAGGTTCGCGGCATAGGCGGGGGCGACCTTGATCATGTCGATCGACCGCATCCGGGTCGCCAGCAGCGACTGGTGCCCGTCGCGCATCGTCGTGTCGGTCAGCAGGACCTTCTGCTGTTCCTTCATCCAGTCGGCAACGGCCTGCGGACCCTTCTGCTCCAAGAGGTTCCGGGTCCCCATCGCCGGGGCGGCCCTGGGCGCGGGCGGCTTCGGCGCCTTCGCCTCGGCCGGGGGCTTCGGGCGGCCCGCCGTCTCGGGATGGCCGTTCACGGTGATATCGGCGATGTAGAGGAGGATCTTCGTCGCCCGGTCGCGCCGCTTCTTGAAAGCGAAGAGCTCGGGCGTCGTGTCGATGAACTTGGTGGTGTAGGTGTCGTTCAGGAAGGTCGGGTGCTTCAGGAGGTTGATCACGAACTCGATGTTCGTGGCCACGCCCCGGATGCGGAACTCGCGCAGCGCCCGGTCCATGCGGGCGATCGCCTTTTCGGGCGTCTGGGCATGGGCCGTGACCTTCACCAGAAGCGAGTCGTAGTAGCGGGTGATGACCGACCCCGCATAAGCCGTGCCGCCATCCAGGCGGATGCCGTTCCCGGTGGCGCTACGATACGCAGTGAGCCGCCCATAGTCCGGGATGAAGTTGTTCAGCGGGTCTTCCGTCGTCACCCGGCACTGCAGCGCGTGGCCGTTCAGCTTCACATCGGCCTGGGAGGCAACGCCGGTCGCCTCGGGCAGGGACTTGCCTTCCTCGATCAGGATCTGGGCCTGGACGATGTCGATCCCCGTGACCTCTTCGGTGACGGTGTGTTCGACCTGGACGCGCGGGTTCACCTCGATGAAGTAGAACTTGCCCGAATCCATATCCATCAGGAACTCGACGGTTCCGGCGCATTCATAGGCGACATGGCCGCAGATGCGCTTGGCCATCTCGCAGACTTCCTCGCGCTGCGCCTGCGTGAGGTAGGGGGCGGGCGCGCGTTCGACGACCTTCTGGTTCCGGCGCTGGACGGTGCAGTCGCGTTCCCAAAGGTGCCAGCAGTTGCCCTGCTTGTCGCCCAGGATCTGCACCTCGACGTGGCGCGCCCGGGTGATCATCTTCTCGAGATACCCTTCGCCGTTCCCGAAGGCCGCTTCCGCCTCGCGACGGCCCTCGCGGACCTTGGCCTCCAGCTCGTCCTCGGACAGGATCGGCCGCATGCCCCGACCGCCGCCGCCCCAGGAGGCCTTGAGCATCAGCGGATAGCCGACCTCCTTGGCCTGTTTCTTGATAAGCGCCATGTCATCGCCCAGCACCTCGGTCGCCGGAATGACCGGGACACCCGCCTCCATCGCCACGCGGCGGGCGCTGGCCTTGTCGCCCAAGGCGCGCATGGTCTCGGCGCGCGGCCCGATGAAAGTGATCCCCGCCTTGTCGCAGGCGTCGACGAAATCCGGGTTTTCCGACAAGAGGCC
Source organism: Paracoccaceae bacterium (assembly GCA_027489355.1). Classification (GTDB taxonomy): domain Bacteria; phylum Pseudomonadota; class Alphaproteobacteria; order Rhodobacterales; family Rhodobacteraceae; genus Tabrizicola. Next base: position 71,683 of record JAIXZY010000075.1, read on the forward strand.
GTAACCCGGATGGATCGCATCCGCCCCCGCCATCCGCGCCACCCGGATGATCTCCGGAATCGACAGATACGCCCCAACGGGCGACAACCCCTCCCCGATCCGATACGCCTCATCCGCCTTGAAACGGTGGAGCGACAGCTTGTCCTCCTCGGCATAGACCGCGACGGTCTTCTTGCCCATCTCGTTGGCCGCGCGCATCACGCGGATGGCAATCTCTCCGCGGTTGGCAACAAGGATCTTCTTGAATTCGGGCATGCGGCTCTCCCCCCGGGCAGCAGGACGCCGGAACATTAGGGGCGCTGCGCTGCAGCGCAAGGGAAATGACGTCCTCTATCAGCACAAAAGCGACGCAGCGACCGGCTCAATCCGCCCCGCGTGACCAGCGGCGATCAGGCGATGAAGGTGATGTCGTCCAGCAATTGCGCGACCGAGGTTGCGCCCGTCACGGTCAGCACGTCGCCGTTGCCGAAGTCGAACACGACCGACCCGCCCGAGACCTTTGCATAGGTGGCAAGGAACGTCTCGGCCGACATCTCGCCATCCCAGAGCGAACCGCCGATGACCAGCGTGTCGACATTGTCGACGAAATCCTGAACGCGGTCGGTGCCGTGGCCGTCGCGGAAGAGGAACGTGTCCACGCCCGCGCCGCCGACCAGAACATCGGCCCCGGTGCCGCCGTCCAGAGTGTCGGCACCGTCCTGACCCCAGAGGCTGTCGTTCCCCGCTTCGCCCAGAAGCTGGTCGTTGCCGAGGTTCCCGTTCAGCCGATCGGCCTCGGTGCCGCCTTCCAGCCGGTCATCGCCCTCGCCGCCGACCAGCGTGTCCTGGCCCTGGCCGCCTTGGAGTAGGTCGTTGCCCGTGCCGCCCAAAAGCAGGTCATTGCCGCCCCCACCGCTCAGCTGGTCCGCGTCGGCCCCGCCTTCCAGCCGGTCGGCGCCATCATCCCCGCCAAGGATGTCATTGCCCGCACCCCCCAGCAGCCGGTCGTTTCCCGCCCCGCCAGAAAGCGAGTCGTCGCCAAGCCCGCCCGTCAGCGTGTCCTGGCCCTCGGCGCCCCGAAGCGTGTCATCGCCCCCGCCGCCGACCAGCTGGTCGTGGCCGCCGAATCCGTCGATCGCCTCGCCCTGCGCAGTGCCGAAGATCGTGTCGGCCTGCGTGCTGCCCGACAGTGGCACCGGCAGGCCCGGCCCGCCATTGTCCGCGGCCGAGGTGGCGAAGTTCTGCGTGGCGATGATCGAGGGATAGACCTTCCCGCCCGAGGTGAAGAAGCCGATCTCGATCCCGATGCCGATTTCCTTGAAGTTGGGGTTGAGAAGGTTCGCCCGGTGGCTGGGGCTGTTCATCAGCGCGGTGTGCAGGGCGATCACGTCATCCGCCAGCCCCGCCGATCCCCCCTGGCTGCGCCAGGCGATGTTTTCCCCGTTGGACCAGGTCCCTTCGAAGACATAGCCCGCCGCGCGCATCCGGTCGCCCGGCTTGGACCCGTTCTCGCCGGTGTGGGACATGATGTCCACGCCCAGCTGCCATTTGCTGTGCTGCTCGGCCGAATCGTTCAGCAAGCCGTTGATCCGCAATGGCGACAGGCCGCGAGACGTCCGCTCGGCGTTGACCAAGGCCAGCATCTGCATCTCGAGTTCGTTGGCCAGCGACATCGCCAATCATCCTTTCACACCGTCCGATCCCGCCGACCCGGTCAGCGGGGGGACTATCCTTCTCAGCCTTTGTCACGCGAATGCGGCGTGATCTTGGCCTTGAGCGGGCGCAAGCATGGGATTGGTGGACAATGCCTTCAATCCGTCCGTTGCCCCGACGCACCGCGCCAAGCGGAGGACCGCCCATCGGCTGGTCCGGGGGCCTGCGACAGGACACCGTGACGGGAAAGCGGCCCATCGAGCGAACAATCGGTGAACGCGGGCCTTTCCCCGCGCGTGGAACCCGATATACTGTTCCCTATGACCGCTTGGGACGAAGACCAGGCCTTCGAGGCCGCCGCCGCGCCCGTTCCGTTGTCGCAGCGTGCGATGGCGGCGCGGCCGATGCCCTATCTCGACGATCTGAACCCCGCCCAACGCGCGGCGGTCGAGGCCTTGGACGGCCCGGTCCTGATGCTCGCAGGGGCGGGGACGGGGAAGACGAAGGCGCTGACCTCGCGCATCGTGCACCTTCTGCACCAGCGCCGGGCGAGGCCGAACGAGATCCTTGCCGTAACCTTCACCAACAAGGCCGCGCGGGAGATGAAGGAACGCGTCGGTCGTCTTCTGGGCGAGGTGGCCGAGGGGATGCCGTGGATGGGCACCTTCCACTCGCTGTCGGTGAAGATCCTGCGGCGGCACGCGGAGCTTATCGGCTCAAATCTTGGCGCATCGGTTTCCTCGAAGTTGAGGCAGAGCGACAATGAAGTGCTAGCAGATCTTGGGGTCAGCGAGCGCGAGCCGTCCTCTTCTGAACGTTTTCCGTCGAATTACGGTCGAGTGCACCTCAAGCCCAATTTCACGATCCTCGACACAGACGACCAACTCCGCCTTCTTAAACAGTTGATTGTGGCGGCCAACATAGATGAAAAGCGGTGGCCTGCGCGGCTGCTCGCCTCGCTGATCGACGGCTGGAAGAACCGCGCGTGGACGCCTGAGAAAGTACCTTCGTCTGAGGCCTCGGCTTTTAATAATCGCGGGACCGAACTTTATGCAGCCTATCAGGAGCGGCTGTTGAGCCTGAACGCGGTGGATTTCGGGGACCTGCTGCTGCACTGCGTCACGATCTTCCAGACGCATCCGGATGTGCTGGAGCAGTACCAGCGCTGGTTCCGCTATATCCTCGTCGACGAATACCAGGACACGAACGTCGCCCAGTACCTCTGGCTGCGGCTTCTGGCCCAGGCGCACAAGAACATCTGTTGCGTGGGCGATGACGACCAGTCGATCTACGGCTGGCGCGGGGCAGAGGTCGGCAACATCCTGCGGTTCGAGAAGGACTTCCCGGGCGCTCAGGTGATCCGGCTGGAGCAGAATTACCGCTCCACGGGCCATATCCTGGGGGCAGCCTCGGGGATCATCGCCAAGAACGCCGGGCGGCTGGGCAAGACGCTGTGGACGGCGGGGGCCTTGGGCGAGAAAGTCCGGCTGATCGGCCACTGGGACGGCGAGGAAGAGGCGCGCTGGATCGGCGAGGAGATCGAGGCGATCCAGCGGGGCACGCGGGGGAGGGAGCCGGTGGACCTGAACCACCAGGCGATCCTCGTCCGCGCGTCCCACCAGATGCGGGCCTTCGAGGACCGGTTCCTGACCATCGGCCTGCCCTATCGTGTCATCGGCGGCCCGCGGTTCTATGAACGCCAGGAAATCCGCGACGCGATGGCCTATTTCCGGCTGGCGGTGTCACCGGAGGATGACCTCGCCTTTGAACGCGTGGTAAACCTGCCGAAGCGGGGCTTGGGCGATACCGCGCAGGCGAAGATCAACGTGCTGGCGCGGGGGGCGGGGGTGTCGCTCCTGGACGGCGCACGGGAGGCCTTGGCGAAGGGGGTGATCCCGGGCAAGGGGGCCGCGCAGCTGCGGGCTTTCGTCGAAGGGGTGGACCGCTGGCACCAAGCGACACTGCATCCGGAGTATGACCACATCCGGCTGGCCGAGACGATCCTCGACGAGTCGGGCTACACCGAGATGTGGCAGAACGACAAGACGCCGGAGGCTCCGGGGCGGCTGGACAACCTCAAGGAACTGATCAAGGCGCTGGAGCAGTTCGACAACCTGCAGGGGTTCCTGGAGCACGTCTCCCTCATCATGGACAACGAGACCGAGGGGGCGGAGGAGAAGGTCACGATCATGACCCTTCACGCCGCGAAGGGACTGGAGTTTCCGGTCGTCTTCCTGCCGGGGTGGGAGGATGGGCTGTTCCCCTCCCAGCGCAGCATGGACGAGAGCGGGCTGAAGGGGCTGGAGGAGGAGCGGCGGCTTGCCTACGTGGGGATCACGCGGGCGGAGAGGCTGGCCACGATCAGCTTCGCCAGCAATCGCCGGGTCTACGGGCAGTGGCAGTCGCAACTGCCCAGCCGGTTCATCGACGAGCTGCCGGGGGAGCATGTGGAGGTGCTGACGGCCCCGGGTCTGTATGGCGGGGGCTTCGGGGCGGCGGCTTCGGTGGGGTTCGGGTCGAGCCTGGAGGACCGGGTTTCCAAGGCCGACGTCTACAACTCGCCGGGCTGGCGGCGGCTGCAGGAGAACCAGACGAACCGCCCCATGCGGCAGCCGCAGGAGGCGCGGCATGTGGTGATCGATATGGAGGCGACCTCTCCCTACGTGATCGGGGACCGGGTCTTCCACCAGAAATTCGGCTACGGCGAGATCATGGGGATCGAGGGCGACAAGCTGGACATCGAGTTCGATCATGCCGGGTCGAAGAAGGTCGTCGCGCGCTGGGTTATCCCGGCGGACCAGGTGGACGACGTCCCGTTCTAAGGCGGCGTGTCCACGGTGGACATTTCCAGATTTATTATGTAAGTCAGTCACTTGGTCGCGGGCGTTTACCGTTTGGCAACCGTGTTTGAGCGGCGTTTTCCGCCCGCGGCATGCCCTGAACGTTCCCGCGCTTGGCCCACATCGACCACCCGGTCCGCAACCTCCCGATGTCGGGCCGTCTTGCGCATTGCAAGGGGCGGCGTGCATGGTGAGGCAAACCGAAGGAGGGCGGGATGCCGGAAGAGACCACCGAGATTGCGGCCTTGGCCGATCTCTTGGAGGCCCGCGCGGGCGACGGCAATCGGGTCGTTGCAGCGATTGCGGGCGCTCCCGGATCGGGGAAGTCGACGCTGGCGGAGAAGCTGGCGGGCAAGCTGAACGCCCGCAGGCCGGGTCTGGCGGCGGTTCTGCCGATGGACGGGTATCACTACGACGACCTCTATCTGGTGCCGGCGGGGCTGCGACCGCGGAAGGGGGCGCCGATGACCTTCGACGTGGGGGGGCTTTTCCACACCCTGCAACGGCTGCGGGCGCGGGAAGAAGCGGAGGTCGCGGTGCCGGTCTTCGACCGCAAGATCGAGATCGCGCGGGCGGGGGCCAGGCTGATCCCGAGGGACGTGCCGGTCATCGTGGTCGAGGGGAACTGGCTTCTTCTGCGACAGGCGCCGTGGGACCGGCTGCGGCCGGTGTTCGACGTCACCGTGATGGTCGAGGTGCCGGAACACGTCCTGCGCGCGCGGCTGCGCGGGCGGTGGGAGAGGCTGGGACTGTCCGAGGCGGAAATCCTTGAGAAGCTTGAGGAAAACGACCTTCCCAACGGACGCTGGGTCCGCGACGGGTCCGTCCCGGCCGACCACGTCATTCGCAACGGCTGACGCCGGGACCAGCCCGCAAATTCCGATTCGCCCGATCCTATTCGCGCTGGCCTTGCGAATCGATTGGCGCTACTCTGCGAGGTGAAGACCTGGGGGACACACCCGGGCTTCCAATGGCAGAGCAGGCGTAACAGGCGGTTTTCCATGACTGAAATGGTCTATGGCTCCAATCCCGTTCGGGTGTCGGAGCCGGTCATCCCACGGTGGTGGCGCACGATCGACAAGTGGGTGCTGACAAGCGTCTTCGTCCTGTTCGGGATCGGCCTTCTGCTGGGACTGGCGGCGAGCGTGCCGCTGGCGACACGCAACGGGCTGGAGCCGTTCTACTATGTGCAGCGCCAGGCCTTCTTTGGCGGGATCGCCCTGGTGGTGATGATCGGGATTTCGATGATGCCGCCCGACATGGTGCGGCGGCTGGGGGTGCTGGGCTTCGCGGTGTCGATGGTGGCGCTGATGCTGCTGCCGGTGGCGGGGACCGACTTCGGCAAGGGCGCGGTGCGCTGGTTCTCGTTCGGGTTTGCCAGCGTCCAGCCGTCCGAGTTCCTGAAGCCGGGGTTCGTCATCGTGGTCGCCTGGCTGATCGCGGCGAGCCAGGATCTGCAGGGGCCGCCGGGCAAGACGATCTCTTTCGCGCTGACGCTGGTCGTGGTGGGGTTCCTGGCGATGCAGCCGGACTTCGGCCAGTCGGCGCTGGTGCTGTTCGCCTGGGGCGTGGTCTATTTCGTAGGCGGCGCGCCGATGCTGCTGATCGGGGTGGTGGGGGGCATCGTCTCGGCGGCGGGGCTGGTGTTCTATGAAAGCTCGGAACACTTCGCGCGGCGGATCGACGGGTTCCTGTCGCCGGACGTCGACCCGCGGACGCAGCTTGGCTATGCGGCCAACGCCATCCAGGAGGGCGGCTTCTTCGGCGTGGGCGTGGGCGAGGGCCAGGTCAAATGGTCGCTGCCGGACGCGCATACCGACTTCATCATCGCGGTGGCGGCCGAGGAATACGGGCTGCTCCTCGTCCTTCTGATCCTGGCGGTCTATGGGGTGATCGTCGTCCGCTCGCTGTGGCGGCTGCTGCCGGAGCGCGACCCCTTCGCGCGGCTGGCGGGTGCGGGCATGGCCTGCATCTTCGGGGTGCAGGCGATGATCAACATGGGTGTGGCGGTGCGGCTTCTGCCCGCCAAGGGGATGACACTGCCCTTCGTGAGCTATGGCGGGTCGTCGGTCATCGCCGCGGGCATCACGCTGGGGATGCTGCTGGCGCTGACGCGGGAACGGCCGCGCGGGCAGATGAGCGACGTCTTCCGGCGGGGGCGGTGATGGCGAAGCTTCTGCTCATCGCGGCGGGGGGCACGGGGGGGCACATGTTCCCGGGGCAGGCCCTGGCCGAGGCGATGCTGGCGCGGGGCTGGCGGGTGAAGCTGTCGACCGACGACCGGGGCGCGCGCTATGCGGGAGGGTTTCCCAAGGAGGTTGCGGTGGAGCGCGTGGCCTCGGCCACCTTCGCGCGCGGGGGCGTGGCGGCGAAGCTGATGGTGCCGTTCCGGATCCTGGGCGGGGTCCTGGGCGCGTTGGTGTCGCAACTGCGCGACCGGCCGGCGGTGGTGGTGGGGTTTGGCGGCTATCCCTCGATCCCGGCGCTGTCGGCGGCCTGGGTGCTGCGACGGCCCCGGATGATCCATGAACAGAACGGCGTCCTTGGCCGGGTGAACCAGGTCTTCGCGCGGCGGGTGGACAGGGTGGCCTGCGGAACCTGGCCGACCGCCCTGCCAGCGGGCGTGACCGGGGAACCCACGGGTAATCCTGTGCGGCAGGCGGTGCTGGACCGGGCCTCGGCGCCCTATATCCCGCCGGGCGACTATCCGATGGCGATGGTGGTGATCGGGGGCTCGCAAGGGGCCCGGGTGCTGTCGGAGGTGGTCCCGGCGGCGATGGCGCTTTTGCCGGAGGGGCTGCGCCAAAGCCTGCGGGTCGCGCATCAGGCGCGGGACGAGGACGCGGCGCGAGCTGCGGCAGCCTATGAGGCGGCGGGGGTCCGGGCCGAGATCGCTCCGTTCTTCGCCGACATCCCGCGGCGGCTGTCCGAGGCTCAGCTGGTGATCAGCCGGTCTGGGGCGTCCTCGGTGGCGGATATCAGCGTGATCGGGCGGCCGTCGATCCTGATCCCCTATGCGGCGGCGACGGGGGATCACCAGACGGCGAACGCCAAGGGGCTGGTTGACGCAGGGGCGGCGGTGGTGATCCAGGAGAAGGCGCTTGACGCGGGCGGCCTTGCGGGCCACATCGCCGCGATCCTGGAAGACCCGATGAAGGCCGAGGGCATGGCCCGCGCGGCCCTGGGCGAGGGCAAGCCGGACGCGACGGCCCGGCTGGTGGCATTGGTTGAAGAATTAGGCGGAGACGCATCATGAACGCAGCGACGAAGCTTCCGCTGGAGCTGGGGCCGATCCATTTCGTCGGCATCGGCGGGATCGGGATGAGCGGGATTGCCGAGGTGCTGATCACGCTGGGCTACGCGGTGCAGGGGTCGGATGCGAAGGCGTCGAAGATCACCGACCGGCTGGTTTCGCTGGGCGCGCGGTTCTTCGAGGGGCAGCGGGCCGAGAACATCGGGGATGGGGTGTCGGTCGTCGTGATCTCGTCCGCGATCAAGAAGGGCAACCCGGAGCTGGAAGAGGCTCGCCGCCGGAAGCTGCCGGTGGTGCGGCGGGCCGAGATGCTGGCGGAACTGATGCGGCTGCGGTCGAACATCGCGATTGCCGGGACGCATGGGAAGACGACCACGACGACGATGGTCGCGACGCTGCTGGACAAGGGCGGGTTCGACCCGACGGTCATCAACGGCGGCGTGATCCATGCTTACGGCTCGAACGCGCGCGCCGGGGCGGGGGAGTGGATGGTGGTCGAGGCGGACGAGTCCGACGGCTCGTTCAACCGGCTCCCGGCGACGATCGCCATCGTCACGAACATCGACCCCGAGCATATGGAGCACTGGCACACCTTCGACGCGCTGCGGAAGGGGTTCCTGGATTTCGTGTCGAACGTGCCGTTCTATGGCCTCGCGGTCTGCTGCACGGACCATCCCGAGGTTCAGGCGCTGGTAGGCAGGGTGACGGACCGGCGGGTGGTGACCTTCGGGTTCAACGCCCAGGCCGACGTGCGGGCGCTGAACCTGCGGTACGAGAACGGCGTGGCGCATTTCGACATCGCGCTCCAGGGCGAGGGCGGGATGATCGAGGGTTGCACCCTGCCGATGCCCGGTGACCACAACGTGTCGAACGCGCTGTCCGCGGTCGCGGTGGCCCGCCACCTGGGGATGAAGAAGGAAGAGATCCGCGAGGCCCTTGCCGGCTTCGCCGGGGTCAACCGCCGCTTCACCAAGGTGGCCGAGGTGGGGGGCGTCACGATCATCGACGACTACGGCCACCACCCGGTGGAAATCGCCGCAGTGCTGAAGGCCGCGCGGCAGGCGACGAAGGGCCGGATCATCGCGGTCCACCAGCCGCACCGCTATACCCGGCTGTCGAGCCTGTTCGAGGAATTCTGCACCTGCTTCAACGAGGCCGACGTGGTCGCCATCGCCGATGTCTACTCGGCCGGCGAGGACCCGATCCCCGGCGCCTCGCGCGATGACCTGGTGGCGGGGCTGATCGCCCACGGCCACCGCCACGCGCGGGCCCTGGCCGACGAGGCGGAACTTGCGCGGCTGGTGAAGGAACAGGCGCAGCCGGGGGACATGGTCGTGTGCCTTGGCGCCGGGACCATCAGCGCCTGGGCCAATGCGCTGCCCGCGAAGCTGATGGGAAAGGCCGCATGAGGGAAGCCAGAACTCTTCGAAGAGTTTTGCAGATTCCTTCGAAGGAATCTGGCCCAACGACGCGGCGGGTCTGCACATGAGCACGCCGCTGATTCTGGGCTGCTTCTGGGTGCTGGCTGCCGCCGCCACCGCGATGCTGCCGATGCGTCGGCAGATGGTGCCGGGGCTGGCGCTACTGGCCGCCGCGCCGGTGCTTCTGGTCTGGATCGGCTATCGCCACGGCTGGCTATGGCTGCCCGTCGGCCTCTTTGCCTTCCTGTCGATGTTCCGCAATCCGCTGCTCTACTTCCTGCGCCGCGTCATGGGCAAACCCGCGCCCTTGCCCAAGGAGCTGGAAAAATGATGGTCTCGCTTGCCCTCTGCCTGGCCTGGCTGATCGCGGCGAACGTGATCGCCATGTTCCCCTCGCGCGACAAGCATTGGCGGGCGGCCTATGTGCTGATCGCGGTGGGCGTGCCGCTTTTGGGCTGGGCGACCTGGGAGGCGGGGCCGGTGGTGGGTCTGCTGCTGCTGGCGGCGGGGGCCTCGATCCTGCGCTGGCCGGTGATCTTCTTCTGGCGCTGGCTGCGCCGGTCGCTGGGGTAGGCAATGTACGGATTTCTGATCGCGACCGGAGGGGCGACGGTTCTGGTCGCAGCCGTGGTGTCCTATGCCACCGCGCGCCGCTATGGCTGGGGCGCGGCGCTGGCGCTACCGGTGCTGGCCCTGGTCGCGATGCTGGGGATGCAATGGCAGCGGCAGGGGCTGGACTGGGGCGACGGGGCGGGGATTCTGCTGCCCGCGCTGATCTTCGCAGGGCCGGTGCTGCTGGGCGCGCTGGCCGGGGTCGCGCTTGCCGGTCTGCGGCGAGGCTGAGCCTCTTGCAACGCGGGCCACTGTGCCGCAGAAGCGGGGCATGACCAATCTTCCCGAGACCCGCGGCGTGCTGACGCCGGATCGTGCGCTGTCGGACCTGACCTGGCTGCGGGTGGGCGGGCCGGCCGACTGTCTATTCCAACCCGCGGACGAGGCCGATCTGGCCGCGTTCCTGGCAGCACTGGACCCGTCGGTGGCGGTGTTCCCGATGGGCGTGGGGTCGAACCTGATCGTCCGCGACGGGGGCATCCGGGCCGTGGTGATCCGGCTGGGCCGGGGGTTCAACGGGATTTCGGTCGAGGGCGACAGGGTGGTGGCCGGCGCTGCGGCGCTGGATGCCCATGTGGCCCGGCGGGCGGCCGAGGCGGGGCTGGACCTGACCTTCCTGCGCACCATTCCGGGCAGCATCGGCGGCGCGGTGCGGATGAACGCGGGCTGCTACGGGTCCTATGTGGCGGACGTGCTGGAAGAGATCCGGGTCGTCACCCGGTTGGGCGAGGTGGTGACGCTGCCGGCGTCGGCCCTGAACCTGCGGTATCGCCAAAGCGATCTGCCCCAGGGGGCGGTGATCGTTTCGGCCACGTTCCGGGCAGGGCAGGGCGATCCGGCGGCGCTGGAGGCGCGGATGGCGGACCAGATCGCCAAGCGCGATGCCAGCCAGCCTACCAAGGAGCGCAGCGCGGGGTCCACTTTCCGCAATCCGGCGGGGCGGTCGTCGACGGGCAAGGCCGACGACACGCATGAGCTGAAGGCCTGGAAGGTGATCGACGACGCCGGGATGCGCGGCGCGCGGATCGGCGGGGCGCAGATGTCCGAGATGCATTCCAACTTCCTGATCAACGCCGGAGGGGCGACTGCCGCCGATCTGGAAAATCTGGGCGAGGAAGTGCGAAAAAAGGTTTTCCAATCAAGCGGCATCACGCTAGAGTGGGAAATCATGCGGGTCGGAGAATACCCGCGCGAATAACGATATCACGGGTCGCATAAGGCCCGGATGAGGCAGTGTATGGCGGGCGCATCAGGCAGGATGGCCCCCGAAGTGGCGGTACTGATGGGTGGACTTTCCGCAGAGCGGGAGGTGTCGCTTGTCTCTGGGCGCGAATGCGCCAAGGCCCTGCGGGAGGCTGGTTACAAGGTGACGGAGGTCGATTGCGGCCCCGATCTGCCTGCGCGTCTTTCCGAGCTACGCCCCGACGTCTGTTTCAACGCGCTTCACGGTCGCTGGGGCGAGGATGGCTGCGTCCAGGGCATCCTGGAATGGCTGAAGATCCCGTATACCCATTCCGGCGTGTTGGCCTCGGCCCTGGCGATGGACAAGATCAAGACCAAGGAAGTCTATCGCGCGGCGGGGCTGCCGGTGGTGGAAAGCCGGCTTGCCACGAAGGAAGAGGTCGAAGCGGGGCATGTCCTGCCCGCGCCCTATGTGGTGAAGCCCTATAACGAGGGGTCCTCGGTCGGGGTCTACATCGTGCGCGAGGGGTCGAACGCGCCGCGGTTGGCCTCGACCATGCCGGACGTGGTGATGGTTGAGACCTATGCCCCCGGGCGCGAGCTGACGACGACGGTGATGGGCGACCGGGCGCTAGGGGTGACGGATATCATCACCGACGGCTGGTATGATTATGACGCCAAGTACAAGCCTGGTGGGTCCCAGCACGAGTGCCCGGCGAAGCTGCCGGCCGAGATCGAGGCGGCCTGCCTCGACTATGCGCTGCGGGCGCACAGGGCGCTGGGGTGCCGGGGCGTGTCGCGGACGGATTTCCGCTGGGACGAGGCGCGGGGACTGGCGGGGCTGATCCTTCTGGAGACGAACACCCAGCCGGGGATGACCCCCACGTCGCTTGCGCCGGAGCAGGCGGCGCATCTCGGGATCGGCTTCTCCGAGTTCTGCGCCTGGATGGTGAGGGACGCGTCATGCAATCGCTGATCGCCCGCCGTCCCACGTCACGTGTCCGCAAGGACCCGGCGCCGTCGAAATGGGCCTACCGGGTGCAGCGCTGGATGCTGACGCCCTATGTGCGCGGCTTCGTCTGGAAGGGCATCCCGACGCTGGTGCTGTTGGGTGCGGGCGCGCTGTGGCTGAGCCATGAGCCGAACCGCCAGGCGGTGATCGGGCAGCTGACGCATCTGCGCGAAGAGTTCGAGGCGCGGCCGGAGTTCCGGGTATCGCTCGCCCGCGTCGAGGGCGCGTCGGACGATCTGGCCGAGGCGGTGCGGGCGAAGCTGGCGCTGCCCTTGCCGATGTCGTCCTTCGACATCGACCTCGACGCCGCCCGCGCGCGGATCGAGGCGCTGGACGCGGTGCAGAAGGCCGACCTGCGGGTCCGGTCGGGCGGGGTGCTGCAGGTGCTGATCACCGAGCGCGTCCCGGTCGCGGTCTGGCGCACCGAGGACGGGTTGACGCTGGTCGATGAGACCGGCCACCGGGTCGCGGGCCTGCTGGCGCGCGCCGACCGCGCCGACTTGCCGCTGATCGCGGGCGACGGTGCCGACACCGCCACGCCCGAGGCCCTGGATCTGATCGCCGCCGCCGGGCCGCTGACGCCGCGCATCCGCGGGCTGATCCGCATCGGCGACCGCCGCTGGGACCTGGTGCTCGACCGCAACCAGCGGGTCCTTCTGCCGGAAAAGAACCCGGTCCAGGCGCTGGAGCGCCTGCTGGCGCTGGACCATGCCCAGGACCTGATGAACCGCGACATTCTGACCGTGGACCTGCGGTCGGACCATCGCCCGACGCTTCGCCTTACCCCCAATGCCCTTGCCGAAATCCGTCGCGCGCAGGGCCTAGAAACCGTGGAGAACGAACTGTGACCGATCTCTATACCTCCCAGCGCGCCATGCGGAACATGCGTAAGGCTGCCATGCAGCGCGGCGTGATCGCGATCCTGGACGTTGGCACATCGAAGATCGCCTGCCTCATCCTGCGCTTCGACGGACCGGACCGCCTGCGCGAGCAGGATGGGGTCGGCCCGATGGCGGGGCAAAGCCAGTTCCGCGTGATCGGCGCGGCGACGACGCGCAGCCGGGGTGTCCGCTTCGGCGAGATCGCGGTGATGAACGAGACCGAGCGCGCGATCCGCACGGCGGTGCAGGCCGCGCAGAAGATGGCGAACGTGCGGGTCGACCATGTGATCGCCTGCTTCTCGGGCGCCGAGCCGCGCAGCTATGGGCTGGCGGGCGAACTGGACCTGCAGGACAGCGTGGTGACGGAACAGGACGTGAGCCGGGTTCTGGCCTCTTGCGACGTGCCGGACCTGGGGCCGGGCCGCGAGGTCCTGCACGCGCAACCGGTGAACTTTGCGCTGGACCATCGGTCGGGACTGGGCGATCCGCGCGGGCAGATCGGGCACCGGCTGGCGGTGGACATGCACCTGCTGTCGGTCGACGGCGACGTGGTGCAGAACCTGCTCTACTGCATCAAGCGCTGCGACCTGGAACTGGCGGGGATTGCCTCCTCGGCCTATGTCTCGGCGATTTCCAGCCTCGTCGAGGACGAGCAGGAGCTGGGCGCGGCCTGCATCGACATGGGCGGCGGCGCGACCGGCATCTCGATCTTCATGAAGAAGCACATGATCTATGCCGACAGCGTGCGGATGGGCGGGGACCATGTGACCTCGGACATTTCCAAGGGCTTGCAGATTCCGATGGCCGTGGCCGAGCGGATCAAGACGCGCCACGGCGGGCTTTATGCCACCGGCATGGATGACCGCGAGATGATCGACATCGGCGGCGACTCGGGCGACTGGGAAAAGGACCGCCGCCAGATCAGCCGGACCGAGCTGATCGGCATCATGCGCCCGCGCGTCGAGGAGATCCTTGAGGAAGTCCGCGCCACGCTGGACGCGGCCGGGTTCGATACGCTGCCTTCCCAGCAGATCGTCCTGACCGGAGGCGGCAGCCAGATTCCGGGCCTGGACGGCATCGCGACGCGGGTCCTTGGCCAGCGCGTGCGACTGGGGCGGCCCCTGCGCGTGCAGGGCCTGCCGCAGGCGGCGACGGGGGCGGCTTTCGCCTCGGCGGTGGGGCTGTGCCTTTTCGCCGCGCATCCCCAGGACGAATGGTGGGACTTCGAGATTCCGGCGGAACGCTACCCGGCACGCTCGCTGCGACGGGCCGTCAAATGGTTCAAGGACAACTGGTGACCACAACATCGGGCCGAATGAAGCGAAATACCGCTGAATACGGGGGCTTGACCCCCAGATTTCGTGGTTTCGCACGAGTTTTTGCGTGACCTTTGCAAGCGTTGTGGATAGAATCGGGGATAAGTCGGCCTTCCGTGGGGAATTTGAATGCGGAAAAGGCCCGATAAAACAGGCGGCGGACAAACGGACAGGCGAATCCAAATGGCACTCAATCTGACGATGACTTCGGAGCGTGAAGAGCTGAAGCCGCGCATCACCGTGTTTGGTGTAGGCGGTGCCGGTGGCAACGCGGTGAACAACATGATCGACAAGATGCTGGAAGGTGTCGAGTTCGTCGTGGCCAACACCGATGCGCAGGCCCTTCAGCAAAGCCGGGCAGGCGCGCGCATCCAGATGGGTGTCAAGGCGACGGAAGGCCTTGGGGCAGGGGCCCGGCCGACGGTGGGGGCCGCTGCGGCGGAGGAGACGATCGAAGAAATCGTCGACCACCTGGCCGGGGCGCACATGTGCTTCATCACTGCCGGCATGGGCGGCGGCACCGGGACCGGCGCGGCTCCGATCATCGCGCAGGCCGCGCGGGAGTTGGGCGTGCTGACCGTTGGCGTCGTGACGAAGCCCTTCCAGTTCGAAGGCGCCAAACGGATGCGTCAGGCCGAGGATGGCATCGAGGCTCTTCAGAAGGTCGTCGACACGCTGATCATCATTCCGAACCAGAACCTGTTCCGCCTGGCCAACGAACGCACGACCTTCACCGAAGCCTTCGCCATGGCTGACGACGTGCTCTACCAGGGCGTCAAGGGTGTGACCGACCTGATGGTGCGTCCGGGCCTGATCAACCTCGACTTCGCCGACGTCCGCGCCGTGATGGACGAGATGGGCAAGGCGATGATGGGCACGGGCGAGGCCACCGGCGACGACCGCGCGATCCAGGCGGCCGAGAAGGCGATTGCCAACCCGCTCTTGGACGAGATCAGCCTGAACGGCGCCAAGGGCGTGCTGATCAACATCACCGGCGGCCATGACCTGACGCTGTTCGAACTGGACGAAGCCGCGAACATCATCCGCGAGAAGGTGGACCCGGAAGCCAACATCATCGTGGGTTCCACGCTGGATACCGCGATGGAAGGCCGCATCCGCGTGTCGGTCGTGGCAACGGGCATCGACGCTTCGGCCGCGAACAAGGCCGAGACCCCGGTCGCCCGCCGCTCGATGAGCGCGCCGCTGTCGCTGGCCCCGGAGGCCCCGCGTGCGGCTGCCCCCGCCCCGGCCTATACGCCGGCCCCCGCGCCGGTGATGGAAGAGCGCGCGCCCTTCCAGGATGAGGTCGAAAGCATCGCCGACGCGGCTTTCGACGCGGCGGCCTCGAAGGCCGACATGGACGCCGACGACCTGTCGATGGACGATCTGCCGCCCCCGGCCTACCGCCCGCAGACGGCGCAGCCGACGCTGGTCCGCTCGACCCCGGCGGCGATCGAGGCCGATGCGTCCGAGTTTGTCGCCCCGCGTCCGCGCGCCGCTGGCCAGCCCTCGCCCGAGGCGCTTGCCCGCCTGCAGGCTGCGGTCAGTCGTCCTGGCGCCGCCCCGGCGAAGTTCGCCCGTCCGGCACCGGTCGCCGCACCGGGCCCGGCCCCTGCTGCGGCCTCGGCCGCGGGCAAGCCGCGCTTCGGGATCGGCTCGCTGATCAACCGGATGGCGGGCCATCTGGAGGCAACCCAGGGCGCCCCCGCTGCGCGCACCCAGCCGCCGGTCACTGCCTATGACGATGAACACGACATGGGCTCGGACCAGGACCGGATCGAGATTCCTGCCTTCCTGCGCCGCCAGGCGAACTGAAAAGAACGCGGCATCAACCTTAGGGACAAGGCCCGGGAAACCGGGCCTTTTCTTTTTGTCTCAAAGGCTTGCAGTCTGTTTCAAAGCTGACACATACCGTCACAAAGAGTGAGTTGAGCTTCAAACCCCTAACGAATACCTAACGTGCAATCGGAACGGGCGGGAACCCGGTCCACATGAGGTTGAGCGAGACGTGCAGAACACCTTGAAATCCCCTGCCGCCTTCACCGGTGTCGGCCTGCATGGCGGCGCGCCGGTGCGCATGGTGGTGCATCCGGCTCCGGCCGATCACGGGATCTGGTTCTGCCGCACCGATGTGGCCGACCGCGACCCGCACATCCTTGCGCGCTGGGACAGGGTCACCCCGTCGAAGCTTTGCACCGTGATCGAGAATGCCGACGGCGTCTCGGTGTCCACCATCGAACATATCATGGCGGCGCTGGCGGGCTTCGCGATCCACAACGCGCTGATCGAGATCGACGGACCGGAAGTTCCGATTCTGGACGGCTCGTCCGTGCCGTTCATCCAGGGCTTCCTGGCCGCCGGGATCGAGGAGCTGGACCTTCCGGTGCGTGCCGTGCGAGTGCTGAAGCCCGTCGAGGTGCGCGAGGGCGAAGCGGTGGCGCGGCTTGAGCCGGCCGAGATGCTGGAGATCGACTTTCGCATCGACTTCGCGGACGAAGCCATCGGCGTGCAGGCCCGCAGGCTGAACATGGCCAATGGCGCCTTCGTGCGCGAGCTGTCGGACAGCCGCACATTCTGCCGTCAGGCGGACGTGGACGCGATGCGCGCCCGCGGTCTTGCGCTTGGCGGGACGCTGGAGAACGCGGTGGTCTTCGACGGCGACCAGGTGCTGTCTCCGGGCGGGCTGCGCCATGCAGACGAACCCGTGCGGCACAAGATGCTGGACGCGGTGGGCGACCTGGCGCTGGCGGGTGGGCCGATCCTCGGCCGCTATGTCGGCGAACGTGCGGGCCATGCGCTGACCAACCGGCTGCTGCGCGCCTTGTTCGCAGATCCCGCCGCGTTCGAGATCGTCGATTGCGGGCCGCGCACGCTGGGCAAGCTGCCGGGCGTGGGCGTGCATGCCGGCGATCTGCCGTCGCGCCCGTGAACATCACAGGGTCCTGAAAAGTCACGAAAGGCGTTTTGCGCCCCGGATTTTTCTGTGCTAGGACGGGCGCAACGAGACAAGCCGAGAGTGGGCAACCACCCGGGCTGCAGGTTGGATAGGCAAGAATGTCAGGCAGACAGCCCGGCGCAGGGTTCCTAAAGACGGCGCTTCTGGCGTCGATGCTGGCCGGGTGCGCAAGCCTCGGGCCGAATGAACGGGCGCTGGACAGCTATACGGCGGAAGAGATCTACAAGAAGGGCGAGCTGGAGCTTGAGACCGGCAGCAAGCCCAAGGATGCGCTGGTCTATTTCCAGGAGGTCGAGCGGCTGTATCCCTACACGGAATACGCCAAGCGCGCCCTGATCATGCAGGCCTATACCCATCACAAGGCCAAGGACTACCCCGAGGCCCGCGATGCGGCTCAGCGGTATCTGGACTTCTATCCCGGCGACGAGGATGCGCCCTACGCGCTGTATCTGATGGCGCTGTCCTATTATGATCAGATCGACGACGTGGGCCGCGACCAGGGGATCACCTTCCAGGCCCTGCAGGGCATGCGCGACGTGATCGAGACCTATCCCGACAGCGAATATGCGCGTTCGGCCATGCTGAAGTTCGACCTGGCCTTCGACCAGCTGGCCGCCAAGGAGATGGAGGTCGGGCGCTATTACCTGAAGCGCGGGCATTATGCGGCGGCGATCAACCGTTTCCGCGTGGTGGTGGCCGATTTCCAGACCACGACCCACACGGCCGAGGCGCTGCACCGGCTGGTGGAATGCTATCTGGCACTCGGCCTGACGGACGAGGCACAGACCGCAGGCGCGATCCTGGGCTACAACTACCAGTCCTCACCCTTCTACGACGACACGTACCGGCTGCTGAAAGGCAAGGGCCTGTCGCCGGAGGCCAAGGGCGAAGGCTGGCTGCGCACGATCTACCGCCAGATGGTGAAGGGCGAGTGGTTGTGAGGGCGGTGCGCCATGACTGCGCACCCTATGCCTGACCATGCTGCGCAGCCTTGATATCCGCGATGTTCTGATCATCGACCGGCTGAGCCTTGAGCTTGAGCCGGGCCTGAACGTGCTGACCGGCGAGACGGGGGCGGGGAAGTCGATCCTGCTGGATGCTCTTGGATTCGTGCTGGGGTGGCGGGGGCGGGCGGAACTGGTCCGTCAGGGCGCTGCGCAGGGCGAGGTGACGGCGGTCTTTGATCTGGCCCCCGGCCATGCAGCGCGGGGGGTGCTGGAGGAAGCGGGGATCGAGGCCGAGGATGAGCTGATCCTGCGGCGGGTCAATGCGGCGGACGGGCGCAAGACGGCTTTCGTCAACGACCGTCGGGTCTCGGGCGAGGTGCTGCGGGACCTGTCCGATACGCTTGTGGAACTGCACGGCCAGCATGACGACCGGGGGCTGTTGAATCCTCGGGGGCATCGGGCGCTGCTGGATGCCTTTGCGGGGCTGGACCTTGCGCCGTTGCGCGGGGCCTGGGCGGCGCAGCGCGAGGCACGGACGGCGCTGGCCGAGGCCGAGGGGGCGCTGGCCCGGGCAGCGGCCGAGGAAGAGTTCCTGCGCCATGCGGTGGCGGAACTGGACAAGCTGGACCCTCAACCGGGCGAGGACGAGGCGCTGGATGCACGCCGTCGGCTGATGCAGGGGGCAGGACGGATACGCGAGGATGTGGCGAAGGCGCTGATGGCGCTGTCGGACGAGGGTGCCGAGGGCCGGATGCGCGACGCGCTGCGCTGGCTCGATGGGGCTGCCGAGAAGGCCGAGGGGCGGCTCGACGCGCCAATGGAGGCGCTGAACCGGGCGCTGATCGAACTGGGAGAGGCGCAGGGCGGGGTGGAGCGGGCGCTGGAGGCGCTGGACTTTGACCCGGGAGAGCTGGAGCGGGTCGAGGAGCGGCTGTTCGCGATCCGGGCGATTGCGCGGAAACATGGCGTCCTGGCGGACGATCTGGGTGGCTTTGCGGACGGATTGCGCACGCGCCTGGCGGCGATTGATGGCGGGGCGGCGGGGATTGCCCGGCTGGCGAAGGCGGTGAGCGAGGCGGAAGCTTCCTATGCCTCCGAAGCGGCGCGGGTGACAAAGGCGCGCGTGGCGGCGGCAAAGAAGCTGGATGCGGCGATGGCGGCGGAACTGGCACCGCTGAAGATGGAGCGCGCGGTCTTTGCGACCGAAATCACCGTGGGGGAGCCGGGGCCGGAGGGCGTGGATGCGGTGACCTTCACCGTGGCCACAAACCCAGGTGCGCCGTCGGGTCCTTTGAACCGGATCGCCTCGGGCGGGGAGTTGTCGCGGTTTCTCTTGGCGCTGAAGGTCTGCCTGACCGGGGACAGCCCGGGCCTGACGCTGATCTTCGACGAGATCGACCGGGGCGTCGGCGGGGCGACGGCGGATGCGGTGGGGCGGCGGCTAAAGGCCTTGGCGCAGGGCGCGCAGGTGCTGGTGGTGACGCACTCGCCGCAGGTGGCGGCGTTCGGGGCGCGGCATTGGCGGGTGGAGAAGCGGGTGGCGAAGGGGCAGACGCTGTCCACCGTCACGGGCCTTGGTGCCGAGGAGCGGATCGAGGAGATCGCGCGGATGCTGGCCGGCGACACGGTGACCGAGGCGGCGCGGGCGGCGGCGCGCGCTTTGCTGCAGGGCTAGGCGCTCTGCCTTCAGGCAAGGCGAAATTGTGACGACCCTTGCGCGCGCTGCATGGCTGGCTTCCCGTCTTGGCCCTACAATGCTGCGCTGCAGCGTCCTATCTTCCAGGCAAGAAGAAAGGATGCCATCATGCTCAACCTGTTCAAATCACTGCTTTCTGGGCGGGCTTTCCCGCGCATCGCCGACATCGAGCTTGCCTATCTGAACGCCTCGGTGTCGCGGGTCGACCTTGAACGCCGCCAGCGCGAAGTGGACAACGGGCTGTTCCGCCGGTCGAGCTTTGATCTGTGATCATGCCTGACCCGGGACCAGCTTCCCCGGGTTCATCAGGTTCAGCGGGTCAAGCGCCGCCTTCAGAGCGCCCATGACCTGCCAGGCCGCCCCGTGCTCGGCCGCCATCAGGCCAAGCTTGCCGAAGCCTACACCGTGCTCTCCGGTGATCGTGCCGCCCAGGCGGAGGGACCGTTCGGCCATCCGTTTCGCAAGCGTCTTGGCGGTCGCCGCCTCGTCCGGTCGGGAGGGGTCCACCATCAGGATGGCGTGGAAGTTGCCGTCGCCGACATGGCCCAGGATCGGGCCGGGGATGCCCGAGGCGGCGATGTCGGCCCGTGTCTCCTCGACCGCCTGCGCCAGCGCCGATATCGGCACGCAGACATCCGTCACCACGGCCTTCGCCCCCGGCCGTGACGCGA
Organism: Paracoccaceae bacterium; assembly: GCA_027489355.1. Classification (GTDB taxonomy): domain Bacteria; phylum Pseudomonadota; class Alphaproteobacteria; order Rhodobacterales; family Rhodobacteraceae; genus Tabrizicola. The sequence continues at coordinate 92,102 of JAIXZY010000075.1, forward strand.
GGATCGCGCGGTAAGCCGCATGACGCGCAGCCCAGAGCCGGGTGCGGTCCTCTTGCTTTTCGGCCCAGTCCAACCCTTCGGCCCCGTGGTCCGCCGCAAGCGCGCGGAACCGGGTCACGTCCTCGGCCAGGGCTTCGGGGTGGCCGTGGAACTCCACCAGAAGCTGGGGGGACGGGGGCAGGGACAGACCGGAATAGGCGTTGCAGGCGGAGACCGTCTCGACATCCAGGAATTCGATCCGTGCCGGCGTCAGGCCCATCTGCATCGTGGCAATCACGCAGTCCACGGCTGCGGCGACGGAGGGGAAGGCGGCGACGGCGGTCATCACCGCCTCGGGCTGGCCGTGAAGCTTCAGCGTGAGTTCGGTGATCAGACCAAGCGTACCTTCCGAGCCGACGAGAAGCGCGGTCAGGTCATAGCCTGCCGCCGATTTCGGCGCGCCAGAGCCGGTGCGGATCACCTCGCCCCCGGTCAGCACCACCTCCAGCCCACGCACATTGTCGCGCATGGTGCCGTAGCGGACCGCCGTGGTCCCCGAGGCGCGGGTGGCGGCCATCCCGCCGATCGAGGCATTGGCGCCCGGATCGACCGGAAACATCAGGCCGGTGGTGCGAAGCTCGTGGTTCAGCGCCTCACGCGTGAGGCCGGGCTGGACGCGGACGAGGCGGTCCTCGGGGCGGATCTCCAGCACAGCGGCCATCTCGCGGAAATCGACGACGACGCCGCCTGCGACCGCAAGGGCGTGACCCTCCAGTGAAGTGCCGGCCCCCCAGCCGATGAGGGGGACGCGGTGGGCGGTGGACCAGCGGGCAAGCGCCGCGACCTCGTCGGTGGTGCGGGGAAAGACGACGGCGTCGGGAAGGCCGGCCGAGACCAGGCTTTCGCTTTGCGCATGTTCGGTGAGCACGGCGGCGGAAACCGACAGTCGATCGCCGAAGAGCGTGCGGAGGGCGGAAAGGGGGGCGGCATCGAGCATGCCCTCAGCCTAGCGGCTTTGCGCAGCGGCACAAGCTCTGGCCCCGGCGCGCGCTTTCGGCTATCAGGCGCGCATTCCACCAAGGGAGTCGCCCAGATGAAAGCCGCCGTCGTCACCTTCCCGGGATCGAACTGCGACCGCGACCTTGCCGTCGCCTTCGAAGGGGTGGGCTTCAAGGTAGAACGGGTCTGGCACAAGGACACCGAGTTGCCCAAGGGCGTGGACGTGGTCGGTGTGCCGGGCGGGTTCAGCTTCGGCGACTACCTGCGCTGCGGGGCGATTGCCGCGCAATCCCCGATCAGCGCGGCGATCCGGAGCCATGCCGAAAAGGGCGGCTATGTGCTGGGCATCTGCAACGGCTTCCAGGTCATCACCGAAATGGGCCTGCTGCCCGGCGTCCTGATGCGCAACGCCACGCTGAAGTTCGTCTGCCGCACCGTGACGCTGAAGGTCGGGACCACGGATTCCGGATTTACCAGCGCCTACAACCCCGGCCAGAACATCCGCATCCCGATTGCCCACCACGATGGCAACTACACCATCGACGCCGAGGGACTGGCACGTCTGCAGGGCGAGGATCTGATCGCCTTCACCTATGCCGAGAACCCGAATGGCAGCATGGCCGACATCGCTGGCGTGCTTTCGGAAAACCGTCGCGTCCTGGGGATGATGCCGCATCCCGAGCGCGCGACCGAGGCGGCGTTGGGCAGTGCCGACGGCAAAGGCCTCTTCGCCTCGCTGATGGGCGGGATGGCGCTGGCCTGACCCCCTTCGGCTTGAGGGCCCCCTGGCCCGGCCCTAGTCTTGCGCCATGACCGCAAGCGACCTTTCCGCAGCTTCTCCGACCTCGCCGGGCCTTCCCTGGCGGGCGAAGCTTGCCGTGGTGCTGCTGGTTCTTCTGGCGGTGGTAGTTGTGCTGGTCTCGAACCGGCTGCTGACCGACCGTTACAGCGCCGATACGCGCGGGCGGGCCGAGGTTCGGCTGGCGCTTTACACCGGGAACCTGATGGCCGAGCTGCAGCGGACCTCGGTCGTGCCACTCCTGTTGGCCTCGGACCCCGATCTGATCTCGGCGCTGAAGGCCGGGAATTTTTCGGGCACCTCGGCCAAGCTGATCTCGTTGCAAAGCCAGCTTGGCGTCGCTTCGATTCGGCTTGTGGACGCGGACGGCCGCGTCGTGGGCGCGACCAACCGCAACGTCTTGGGAACCAGCCACCGCAACGAGACCTATTTCGTCGATGCGCAGCGCACCAAGGAGACGGTCTTCTCGCCGGTCCAGCGCGATGCGGGCGGTTTCGACTTCGTCTATTCCCGCGCCGTCCTTGCGGATGCGAAAGTGCTTGGGGTCATCATCGTGTCGGTCGATCTGATGAAGTACGAACGCGCCTGGGCCGGCTTGCAGGATGCGATCATGGTGACCGACAGCGCGGGCACCGTGGTCCTGTCGACCGAGCCGCGCTGGCGTGGCCTGCCGATGGACGAGGCGCTGGCGCTGCGCGATCCGCCCTCGGCGATCTCGCGGGCGTTGCAGGCGACGACGGAATGGGCGCAAGAGCCGCCGGACGCCTATGTGCGGGGCGAAGCCGTGATGCGCACCGAGGCGCGGATCCCCTTCCGGGGCTGGAAGATCGCCACTTTCACCGCCTATGGGTCCGTGCGCGAACAGGTGAACGGCATCCTCGCGCTGGAGATCATGGGCTTTGCCATCCTGATGGCCTTCACCTTCTATCTTCTGTCGCGGCGGGCCTGGTCGCGGTCCTTGTCCTTCCAGCGGGAATCGGCGGAACTGCGGCTGCTGAACGCGCGGCTGCAGCGGGCGATTGCCGAACGCGAGAAGGTGAAGAAGGACCTGGAGGTCGCGGAACTGACGCTGGCGCAGTCGTCGAAGCTGGCGGCCCTGGGCGAGATGTCGGCAGCGGTGAGCCACGAGCTGAACCAGCCGCTCGCCGCGATGAAGACCTATCTGGCGGGGGCGCGGCTTCTGTTGCAGCGCAAGCGCCTGGACGAGGCCCTGTCCAGCTTCCAGCGGGTCGATGACCTGATCGAGCGGATGGGCGCGATCACCCGGCAGCTCAAGTCCTATGCCAGGAAGGGCGGCGAAGCGTTTGAAGAGGTGGATCTTCGCGCCTGCGTCTCCTCGGCCCTGGCGATGATGGAGCCGCAGTTGAAGGCGCGGGTGGTGAAGATCAGCCGGGGCATGCCGCGGCAGGCGGTGATGGTCATGGCCGACCGTCTGCGGCTGGAGCAGGTGATCATCAATCTCCTCCGCAATGCACTGGATGCGACAAAAGACACCAAGGACCCGCAGATCGATCTTCTTCTGTCGGCGGGCGAGACCGCGACCCTGACGGTGCGCGACAATGGCCACGGGATCACCGATCTCGAGAACCTGTTCGAACCCTTCTATACGACGAAGAAACCCGGTGAAGGCGTGGGGCTTGGCCTTGCGATCTCGTCCGGCATCGTCACCGACCTGGGCGGCCGTCTGACCGCGCGGAACGGGGAAGGGGGCGGTGCCGTTTTCGAGATGCAGTTGCCGATCCTGGGCAACAAACAGGAAGCAGCAGAATGAAGAGGTCCCAATGGCCCGCGCAATGAAAGTGGCAATCGTCGATGACGAGGCGGACATGCGGCAGTCGATCAGCCAGTGGCTGGCCCTGTCGGGGTTCGATACCGAAACCTATGCCAGTGCCGAGGAGGCGCTGAAGGTCATCGGCCCGGACTTCCAGGGCGTGGTGGTCAGCGACATCAAGATGCCGGGGATGGACGGGATGGCCTTCCTGAAGCGGCTGATGGGGCAGGATTCGGGCTTGCCGGTCATCATGATCACCGGCCACGGCGACGTGCCGATGGCGGTCGAGGCGATGCGTGTGGGCGCCTTCGACTTCCTGGAGAAGCCGTTCAACCCCGACCGGATGACCGAGCTTGCGAAGAAGGCCACCCAGGCGCGGCGGATGACGCTGGACAACCGCGCGCTGCGGAAGGAGCTGTCGGATGGCTCCACCATCATCAAGAAGCTGATCGGGACGTCCCCGGCGATGGAGCGGCTGCGCGAGGATATCCTGGACCTGGGCCAAGCGGATTCGCACGTCCTGATCGACGGCGAGACGGGCACGGGGAAGACCCTGGTCGCGCACGCGCTGCACGCCGTGGGGCCGCGGGCATCGAAGAAGTTCGTGGCGATCTCCTGCGCGGCCTGGTCCGAGGACAAGCTGGCGGCGCGGCTCTTTGGGCCGGGTGAGGACGGGGCCTTGCCGCTGGTCGAGGAAGCGCGGGGGGGGACCCTGTGTCTGGAGGACATCGAGGCAATGCCGGGCGCGCTGCAGGCGAGGCTTCTGACCTTCATCAATGACCAGGGCACGCCGCCCGAGACGCGGATCATCGCGATCTGCAACAGTCACGCGCCGGATACGACGCTGGAGCAGGCGCTGCGGCCGGATCTTTTCTACCGGTTGGGGGCAATGACGATTGTACTGCCGCCCTTGCGGACGCGGGGCGAGGATATCCTGCAGCTTTTCACCCGTCTGAGCGAGCAGTTCGCCGAGGAATACGGCTGCGACGCCCCCCAGGTGACGGCGCAGGAAGCCGCGCAGCTGTTGCAGGCGCCGTGGCCGGGGAACGTGCGGCAGCTGGTCAACATCGCCGAGCGGGCGGTGTTGCAGAACCGGCGGGGGTCGGGGTCGATTGCCTCGCTTCTGATGGCCGAGAACGAGGCTTCGGGGCCGGCGCTGACCACGGAAGGCAAGCCCTTGAAGGACTATGTGGAAGCCTTCGAGCGGATGCTGATCGACAACACGATGCGGCGGCACAAGGGGTCGATCGTCGCGGTGATGGAGGAGCTGTGCCTCCCCCGGCGCACGCTGAACGAGAAGATGGCCAAGTACGGGCTGACCCGCGGGGACTATGTCTGACGCGGGGAGTGTCCACCGTGGACAGGTTTCGGCCCTTAAGGAATTCAAGGGTTTGGCCGACGACGTTCAGCTTCTGTAAACGCTTGTCCAGGCTGCGTGCCGCTTTGGTCGTTCGACGGACGTGACGCAAGCGTTCCTCGACGGGCGGTGAGCCCCACTTGTGTCAAGCTCTGCCCCGTGCGCTTCTGTGCGGGACGGCGATGCGGGGGGGACCGGAGCATGGCGACGCGGTGGTGCATCGGGCTGATCTGCGCGCTGGCGGCAGGGCGGGCGCGGGCAGAGTGCCTTGGGTCCTGTGCGGATGACCTGGCGGCGGCGCTGTTCTCGATCGTGGTCTACGGGCTGATCGGCATTGTCCTGCTGGTGATGCTCGTCCGGCGCAAGTGGCGGCGGGCGGGGGTCTGGGCGCTGGGGACCATCGCCCTGCTCGCCGTCGGGGTGCCGCTTGTCTCGCAAGCCTGGGGGCGCTGGACCCTGCGCGGGATGGAGGGCCGGGAGGTGGTTGGGACGCCCCCGGCTCTTGCCGGGCGAACGCCGCTGTTGCTGACCCTGGACGAGTACTGTTTGGACAGCGCCTGCGAAGCTGTGATGCGCGGGCGGGGTGCGGCGGGGGTGCATGTCGTGCTGACACGGGCGCTGGACGGGCTGGACCTGATCCCGGCGGTTTCGCTCGCGGCATTGCCGCTGGAACTCTGGGTGCAGCCTGTGCCGGGAGGCGAGATCACCCGGCGCGTCTTGTCCGCTGCAGAACGGCGCGAGGCGGCCGACCGGATCGACTATCTGGTCGTGACCACCTGGCCCTATTCCTCGCCCGACGCCGGGCCGATCGAGGCCGCACTGCGGGCCAATCCGGCGCTGTCGGGGATGGGCGAGAGCGAGGCGGTGCGCCTGCTGCTGGCGCCGATCCAGCCCAAGGCGGGGCTGGCACTGGCCAGTGTCAAACCGGACCTTCTTGACCTGACGCTTGGCGACCGCCCACTGGCCATCCCGTTGGCCCCGCGCAACCGCCAGGGAGCGGGAAACGGGCCGGTCGGGGTGGATGCCGCCGTCGGGGCGATCTGTCCGGCGTCCGATCCCGACGGCATCTGCCGGTCGCTTCTGGAACGGTAGGCCGCCGCACCGGGCCGGTCGGAGACGCCGAAAGCGGCGGAGAGGCCGGTGAAATTCGCCATTGCCCTTGGTCGGTTTTTGCCGCTAGGGTCGCCGGAAGGCAGTCCGACTGCCGGAAGAATTCTCTCCCCTGTGGCCCTGGCGCGTCTTCACGTGTCGCCCCGGAGGAGCCGGATCGGCCGCAAGGCCGTGCACATTGCCTGCAAGTCCCTGGATTTGTTGGCTTTCAGAGGTGAGGGGCCGGTCTGGCCCTTCAGTTGTAACCGCGATGAGGCGTGCGAGCATATTGCGCAACGATCCATTCGGCCCCTTGGGTCGGGGATTGCTGCTTGTGCCCGCTGCCCGCGCCCAGACAAGCCGCCCCGTCCGTTTCGATCAACCCGCTGGTCCGCCAGGGGGCCTGTTGCGCCCGGGGCGCAATGGACCAACATGTCAAAGAAGATGCTTATCGACGCCACCCATCCCGAGGAAACCCGGGTGGTCGTGGTCGACGGAAACAAGGTCGAAGAATTCGACTTCGAGACTGTAAACAAGCGCCAGCTGGCCGGGAACATCTACCTGGCCAAGGTGACGCGGGTCGAACCCTCGCTGCAGGCGGCCTTCGTGGAATATGGCGGGAACCGGCACGGTTTCCTGGCCTTCGCCGAAATCCACCCGGATTACTACCAGATCCCGGTCGCCGACCGTAAGGCGCTGATCGAGGAAGAGCGGGCGATGGCCCGCGCCGAGGAAGAAGAAGAGAACCGCCGCTCGCGTCGCCGCAGCCCGCGCCCCGCGCCGAAGGCAGAGGCGGTGAAGTCCGACGACGCCGTGGCGGAAGGCCCGGCGGGTATGGACGTGGTCGACCTCGGCGAGGACGAGACCCAGGATGGCCCGCTGGTCGAGACCGCCGTCGAGGCGGTGCCGCTGGACCATGACCACGAGGGGCAGGATCAAGACCACCCGCACGATCACGACCACCACAACGAATCGGTCGGGAACGGCGACAATGGTCGCTATCGCGCGGTCGACCACGCCAGCGACACCGACGAGGAAATCGAATCCATCGCCGAAGAGGACGTGGCCGAGGAAATCGCCCAGCCGCGCCGGCCTCGGGCGCGGCGCTACAAGATCCAGGAAGTGATCAAGGTCCGGCAGATCATGCTGGTCCAGGTCGTCAAGGAGGAACGCGGCAACAAGGGCGCGGCGCTGACCACGTACCTGTCGCTGGCCGGTCGCTATTGCGTCCTGATGCCGAACACCGCGCGGGGCGGCGGGATTTCCCGCAAGATCACCAACGCGGCCGACCGCAAGAAGCTGAAGGAAATCGCGGGCGAGCTGGAGGTGCCGGAAGGCGCGGGCCTGATCGTGCGCACGGCCGGCGCCAAGCGGACCAAGCCCGAGATCAAGCGCGACTACGAATACCTGATGCGGTTGTGGGAGCAGATCCGCGAGCTGACGCTGAAGTCGATCGCTCCGGCCAAGATCTATGAGGAAGGCGACCTGATCAAGCGGTCGATCCGTGACCTTTACAGCCGCGAGATCGACGAGGTGCTGGTCGAGGGCGAGGCGGGCTACCGCACCGCCAAGGACTTCATGCGGATGATCATGCCGAGCCACGCCAAGCAGGTGATCCGCTATACCGAGCAGACGCCCTTGTTCGCGAAATATCAGGTCGAGGGTTATCTGTCGGGCATGTTCAACCCGGTGGTGCAGCTGAAATCCGGCGGCTACATCGTGATCGGCGTGACCGAGGCGCTTGTTGCCATCGACGTGAACTCGGGGCGGGCCACCAAGGAGGGGTCGATCGAGGAAACCGCGCTGAAGACCAACGTGGAAGCGGCGGAAGAGATCGCCCGGCAGCTGCGGCTTCGCGACCTTGCGGGCCTGATCGTCATCGACTTCATCGACATGGAAGAGCGGCGGAACAACGCCACGGTCGAGAAGCGCTTGAAGGACAAGCTGAAGACCGACCGCGCGCGGATCCAGGTGGGGCGGATCAGCGGCTTCGGCCTGCTGGAGATGAGCCGGCAGCGGCTGCGGCCGGGGATGCTGGAGTCGACGACGCAGGCCTGCCCGCATTGCCACGGCACCGGACTGATCCGGTCGGATGATTCGATGGCGCTGCAGGTTCTGCGCGCGCTGGAGGAAGAGGGCACGCGGAAGCGGTCGCGCGAGGTGCTGTTGAAGGCGCCGGTCGGGATCGTGAACTACCTCTTCAACGCCAAGCGCGAGCATGTGGCGATGATCGAGGCACGCTACGGGATGAGCGTGCGGATCGAGGCGGACCCGATGATGGTCTCGCCCGACTACTCGATCGAGAAGTTCAAGACCGCGATCCGGGTGGTGCCGGAGACTCCGGTCGTTTCCGGTCACGCCGGGCTGATGGGGGCGCCGGTGGAAGAGGACGAGGACGACGACATCATCGACGACCTGGTCGAAGAGGATGCCGGGGACGCCGAGGACACGGCGGAGGCTGCGGCCTCGCCTGGATCTGCGGGCGAGGGCGATGGCCAACCGGGCCGCAAGAAGCGGCGTCGTCGCCGGCGGCGGCGCGGTGGCCAGCGTGACGGAGCGCCGGGCGATGCGGTCGAAGTCGGCGCCGAGGATGATGGCGAGGAGGAAGACGACAGCGCCGAGATCGTCGAGGCCGAGGGGACCGTCGAGGCGGTGACCGAACCGGTGGCAGAGGGAGCCCCCGCGAAGCCGAAGCGGACCCGCAAGCCGCGGGGCGCAAAGGCGGAGGCAGCCGAAGCGGTGGTTGCGGAGGCTCCTGCCGTTGCGGCTGCGCCCGAGCCGGTGGCCGAGGAGAAGCCCGCGCCGAAGAAGCGGGCAAGCCGGGCCAAGGCAGCGGCGCCCGAGGCCGCGCCGCAGGAGCCGTCAGCCGAGGCGCCAAAGCCGAAGGGCCGCGGATCGCGGGCGAAAGCCGCCAAGTCCGAGCCTGCGCCGGAAGCGGCCTCGGAAGCGGAGCCAGAGCCTGTGGCAGAATCCGTGGCAGAGCCGGCGGCCGTGACCGCCCCGGTGCTGGCTGCTGATCCGGGCATGGTGGCGGCGGCCGAGACGGTGGTGGCCGATCCGGCCGAAGCCGAGGCCCCCGCGCCCGAACCGGACGAACCGGCGAAGCCCAAGCGCAAGGGCTGGTGGTCGCTCGGCCGCTGACCAGGACAGATCAGGTGGAAGGCGGCCAATGGCCGCCTTTTACTTTCGGTCCGCGCCCCGCCGGATCAGGTGGCGTGTCACGCTGCCGTCCTCCTTGGCGCCAAGATAATCGTGTCCCGCCTGGCCGCAGAAATGTGGCAGGTCCACCAGCGCCATCGCATCCGTGGCACGCACGCAGACCACGGTCCCATGCGCCAGCGCCAGAAGCCGCTTGCGCGCGCGGAGCACGGGAAGCGGGCAGAGGAGCCCCTCGCAGTCGATCTCGATATCCCAGTCAGCCATCCGCGCGGTGTAACGGTGCGGATCGCCCGCGGCAAGGTTACAGCCGCGCCACGGGGATGTGACGCCCTGTCCGCGTGACGGGGGCGGGGAAACCCGCTATCTGGAGCGGGACATGTTCGGAATCGAGATCATCGACGCTGCCCTTCTGCCCGCGATGCTTGTCGCGCTGGTGGCGGGGGTCTTGTCCTTTCTCAGCCCCTGCGTCCTGCCCATCGTGCCGCCCTACCTGGCCTACATGGGCGGAATCAGCATGGGCGAGATGACCGGCCAGGGCACGGCGCGGCGCAGGGTGATCCTGCCCGCGCTGTTCTTCGTGCTGGGGCTGTCGACGATCTTCCTGCTTCTGGGCTTTACCGCCTCGGCCTTCGGCAGCTTCGTCTTGCAGAACCAGCTGCTGCTTGCCCGCATCTCGGGCATTGTCATCATCATCTTCGGCCTGCATTTCCTGGGCGTCTTCCGCATCCCGCTTCTGGATCGCGAGATGCGGGTGGACGCGGGCGACCGGGGCGGCAGCGCGCTTGGCGCCTATGTGCTGGGTCTGGCCTTCGCCTTCGGCTGGACCCCCTGCATTGGTCCGCAGCTGGGTGCGATCCTGTCGCTGGCCGCGCAGGAGGGCAGCATGGAGCGGGGGACGCTGCTTCTGGGCGTCTACGCCCTGGGCCTGGGCCTGCCTTTCCTGCTTGCCGCGGTTTTCATCGAGAAATCAATGCACCTGATGGCGAAGCTGAAGCGTCACATGAAGCTGATCGAACGCCTGATGGGCGCGTTGTTGATCGTCGTCGGCCTGATGCTGCTGACCGGCGCCTTCACCGATTTCAGCTACTGGATGCTGGAGACATACGAGGTCCTGGGCCTGCCTCTGCCGGGTTGATGCTTCCCTCTGGCCAAGGCTCGGTTAAGCTGTGCCGGGTAGAGTGACGGCATGGCGGTACGCGTGACAGCAGGGGAAAAGGGCGGAACGGGCAGCGGCGCATTCCGGCGTCATGTCCTTTATATCCCCGGCTACGACCCTTTCCCGCCGCGCCGCTACCGCGAGCTTTACCGGACCGAGGGCGCGGTTCAGGCGGCGATCTCGGGCTATGACCTGTCGCTTTCTCCCAGGACTGGGGAAACCTATGGGTGGCTGGTCCAGGCGCGGATCGACGGGCGCGACATCGAGGCCGAGGTCGAGGTGCTGGTCTGGTCGGACCTGGTCAAGGCGTCGATGACGCAGGGGATTGCAGGGACCTACGGGCAGTTGCTGCGCACGGCCTGGCTCTATCTGCGGTCGGGGGCGCTTGGCCGGCTGATCCGGTTGCGCAAGGGGCCGATGATCGCGGCGCTTTATCCGGCGGTGGCGCTGGTCCTGCAGGCGCTGGTGGCGGTGCTGGCGGGCTTTCTGGTGCTGTGGCTGCTGCCGCCGGCCTGGGGTTGGCTGGCCGCCCTGCTGGCGGTCTGGGCGGTGCTGGAGGGGTTCCGGCGGATCGACCACCGGCTGTTCGTCTATTACCTGATGCACGACTATGCCTTCACCACGGTCGCGGGCGGGGCCTATCCAGAGGCGCTGGAGGCGCGCCTGGCCGAGTTCCGGGCACGGCTGCGCGCGGCGCTCGCCTCGGGTGTCGAGGAGGTATTGGTCGTCGGCCATTCCTCGGGCGTTCATCTGGGCGTCTCGGTGCTGGCTGACCTGATCCGGGAGGGGGTGCGCCCGGGTCCGGCGCTGGCGTTCCTGAGCCTGGGGCAGGCGGTGCCGATGGTGTCCTTTCTGCCGGGCGCGGCGCGGTTGCGGGGGGACCTTGCCTATCTCTCGACGCGCGGCGAGCTGACCTGGGTCGATGTGACCGCGCCGGGGGACGGGTGCAGCTTTGCGCTGTGCGACCCGGTGGCGGTCAGCGGGGTGGCGCCGTCCGGGCAGAAGTGGCCGCTGATCCTGTCGGCGGCCTTCACCCAGACCCTGAGCCCGGAGAAGTGGCAGGCGTTGAAGCGGCGGTATTTCCGGCTGCATTTCCAGTATCTCTGCGCCTTCGATCGGCCGGGCGACTACGACTATTTCCGCATCACTGCGGGGCCGATGGCGCTGGAGGAGCGGTTCCGGGGGCGGCGACCGTCGTCCAGCAGGGTGGTCACGCCGCTGTCGCCGTTCCGGGACGTGGCATGACGCCGCCGAAGCCGGAAGCGCGGGCGGACCGGGTATCGCCGTGGGGGCACCTGCGGGCGTTCCGGCGCGACATCCTGTCGGCGCAACCCGCGCGGCTCTACCGGGCCTGGATGGCCGAGTTCCGGACGCCGTTCTTCGAGAGCTACCTTTGCAACGACCCGGCGCTGGTGCGGCGGGTGCTGGACGATCGGCCGGGGGATTTCCCGAAATCGGACCGGGTGACCGAGGGGTTGCGGCCTCTCCTGGGGCGGTCGGTCTTCGTGACGAACGGCGAAGACTGGCTGCGGCAGCGGCGGGTCATCGACCCGGCCTTCGAGGGGGGACGGCTGCGCGAGGCGTTTCCGGCGATCTGGGCGGCGGCCGAGGCCGCTGTGGCGCGGATGGCCCCGGGCGACGTCGAGGCGGAGCTGGCGGCGAGCCATGCCGCGGCGGACGTGATCTTCCGCACGCTGTTTTCCATCCCGATCGAGGACCGGGTGGCGCAGGCGGTTTTCCACGAGTTCCGCGCCTATCAGCGGTCGGCCCCGATCCTGAACCTGGGGGCCGTCGTGAAGCTGCCGTCCTGGGTGCCACGGTTGCACCGGGGGGCGACGCGGCGGTCGGCCCGGGTGATCCGGCGGCTGATCGAGGGGCTGACGGCAGGTCGGGCGGCGGCGATTGCCGAGGGGAGCGCACCGCAGGACCTGGCGACGAAGATCATGACGACGGCGGACCCGGTGACGGGAGAGCGGTTCGGCACGGCCGAGATGGTCGACCAGGTGGCGATCTTCTTCCTGGCGGGGCATGAGACCAGTGCCTCGGCCCTGGCCTGGTCGCTGTATCTGCTGGCGACGCATCCCGAGGCGCAGGAGCGGGTGGCGGCGGAGGCCGCGGCGCTGCGACCGGAGTTCGCGGTGGTGGGGGCCTTGCGCTTCACGCGGGATGTGTTCCGCGAGGCGCTTAGGCTTTATCCGCCGGTCCCGATGCTGGTGCGCGAGACGGTGCGACAGGAGGAGTTCCGGGGGCGCAAGGCAAGGCGGGGGGCGCAGGTGGTGATCAGCCCGTGGCACCTCCATCGGCATGAGCGGCTGTGGGAGCGGCCCGACGAGTTCGACCCGGACCGCTGGGCCGGGGAGGTGCCGACGGGGGGGTATCTTCCGTTCTCGCGGGGGGCGCGGGTTTGTCCGGGGGCGGGGTTCGCGATGCTGGAGGGCACCCTGATGCTGGCGCATCTGGTGCGGGCCTTCCGTTTCGAGGCGGTGGAGGGGCGGGTGCCGGTGCCGGTCGCGCATCTGACGGTGCGCGCGAAGGACGGGATCTGGCTGCGGGTGACCCGGAGGTAGGTGGGCGCATCGCCCACCCTACGCGGGTCCTGTCCGTGGGACGGCGGTGCTTTCCGGCAGGCGGGCGTGCGTCTGGCGGGAGTACTTCGGCCAGAAGGCAGGGAGACGGGGTAGGGTGGGCGATCCGCCCACCGTCCCGGTCAGAGAAGCTCGACCCGGTAGCTTTCGATCACGGTATTGGCGAGGAGTTTCTCGCACATCGCCTTCACGTCCGTCTCGGCCTGGGCGCGGTCGGTGGCGGCGAGGTCAAGCTCGATCACCTTGCCCTGGCGCACGCCCTGGACGCCGTGGAACCCCAGCGAGCCAAGCGCGTGGCGCACTGCCTCGCCCTGCGGATCAAGGACGCCGGTCTTCAGCATGACGGTGACGCGGGCTTTCATCGGGGCCTCCGGGATGTGATCTGGTCCGTCCTTACCGAAGCGCCGGACGGGCGGCAAGGGTTGGGGGCAGGCGGGTCAGTTGATCAGCGTGGGCTTCGTCGTGTGCGTGACGTTCGACGGCAGCACGCCGAGGCGCCGCGCCAGTTCCGTATAGACGTCCGCCATCGGCTGCGGGTCGGGGATCGTCCCATCGGGCCGCTCGGGCTGGCGCATGTCCCAGAGCCGGCAGCTGTCGGGGCTGATCTCGTCGGCGACGATCAGGCGCATGAAGTCGCCTTCCCAGATCCGGCCGACCTCGATCCGGAAATCGGCCAGACGGATGCCCACGCCCATCATCACGCCGGACAGGAAGTCGTTCACCCGCAGGGACAGGGCGACGATGTCGTCGAGGTCCTGCTGGTTGGCCCAGTTGAAGGCGACGATGTGTTCTTCGGCCACCAGGGGCGACTGCAGCTTGTCGTCCTTGTAGTAGTATTCCACGATCGGGCGCGGCAGCTGAGTGCCCTCGGGGATGCCGAGCCGCTGGGTCAGCGGCCCTGCGGCGAAGTTGCGCACCACGACTTCCAGCGGGATGATCTCGGCCATCCGCACCAGCTGCTCGCGCATGTTGATGCGGCGGATGAAGTGCGTCGGCACGCCGATCTGGTTCAGGCCTGCCATGAAGAATTCGGACAGACGGTTGTTCAGCACGCCCTTGCCCTCGCGCGTGGCGGGGGCGGCGACGGTGGGGGCGTTGTCGTCCTTGAAATACTGGATCAGCGTCCCGGGTTCAGGCCCTTCGTAAAGGATCTTGGCCTTGCCTTCGTAGACCTTCTTGCGCCGTGCCATGGTTCATCCGATCAGGGGGGCGGCGACAGGTCATCCCGTCAAACCGCTTTCCTTGGGCTATAGTCCAAGGGACCCTTACCCGCAAGGCGCGAGCGCCCCTCGGCGGGTCCAAGGGGGCTTGCAGCGCAGGGGCCGGAGGGGCATATGGGGGGAAACCGAAGCCTGACCGGGGGGTGCCCATGACCACGTTCGACGACCGCGAGAATGCCTTCGAGGCCAAGTTCGCCCATGACAGCGAGATGCAGTTCCGGGCCGAGGCGCGGCGCAACAAGCTGGTCGGGCTCTGGGCCGCGGGGCTGATGGGCAAGTCCGAGGAGGCTGCGGCCGCCTATGCGCTGGAAGTGGTCAGCGCCGACTTCGAGGAAGCGGGCGACGAGGACGTGGTCCGCAAGGTGGTCGCCGACCTCGCCGGCAAGGCCAGCGCCGACGAGGTCCGGGCCAAGATGAAAGAGCTTCTGCCGGTCGCCAAGGCGCAGCTCCTCTCCGAGATCTGAGGCCGTCGCAGGCCCTGCAAGGCGCGGTCCCGTGATGGGCCGCGCTTTTTCCATGCAAATTTGATGCGTTAACCGGATCGCCATCCCTGCCGGGCGACATCTGGGCCCCGGAAGTTGCGGAGGTTGCAGCGCGTGGATCAGGCAGGGGCAGTTGGCGTGAAGGTGTACCGCAGGCTCGCGGTGACGGCGGGCAGCGTTTTTCTGTTCCTGGGACTACTTCTGGAACAGCTGCGGGCGATGGATCCGGGCCGCGTGCTGGGTGGGATGGGGCAGGTGGGCGCCTGGCCCTGGCTGGCCGCGGCGCTGGCGACCTGGGCAAGCTTTCGGGCGGTGGCAGGCTATGATCTCGCGCTGCACCGGCATCTGGCAACCGGGGTCGATCCCGGGCGGGCGCGACAGGCTGGCTTTGCCGCCATCGCCATCGCCCAGACGGTCGGACTGGGCGTGGTCAGCGGCGCGCTGGTCCGCTGGCGCCTGCTGCCCGATCTTGGGCTTCCGGGTGCGGCGCGCCTGTCCCTGCTGGTGGCCCTGTCCTTCCTTGCGTCCTGGGCGGTGCTGACGGCCCTTGTCCTGATGGTCCTGTCCTCTGGTCCGCTGGCCTGGTGCGGGCTGGCGGGCGGGCTGGGGCTGGGTGCGGCCGCCATTGTCCTGCTGGTGCGCCCCCGTCCCTGGATGCCAAACCTGATCACTCTGGGGCGGCTTCTGGCGCTTGCCGCGGCGGATTGCCTTGCCGCAGGTCTGGCGCTGTGGCTGCTGATTCCCGGGGACGGCGCGTTTGCCGTCTTCCTGCCGGTGTTCCTGCTGGCTCTGGGCGCCGGGCTGGTCTCGGGTTCCCCCGCCGGGCTTGGCGCCTTCGAGATCGTGCTGCTGGGCCTGATGCCCGGCGAGGACGAGGCGATCCTGGCCGGAGTGGTAGCCTGGCGCGGGATCCATTATGCGCTGCCGGCACTGTGCGGGGCCGGGGTGGCGATCCTTGCGCGGGGCGAGGCGCTGCGGCCTGCGCTGCCGCTGGCCCCGCCCGAGATCGCCGAGGCGGGTCTTGCGCGGCAAGGTGCGCTGCGGCCGCACCCCGGGGGGTTCCTTGCAGGCCGGACGCCGCACGGGCTGGTGGCGCTGACCGCGGTCGCGGACCTGGCGCGGTTTCGGCAGGCGGCGCGGGACGAGGGGCGTTGGCCGGTTCTCTACAAGGCCGGGGCGCGGGCGGCGGTCCGGGCACGCGCCGGCGGGCTGGCCGTGTTGCCGGTGGCGCGGGAGGCCTGGCTGCTGCCGCAGACCTTCCGGTTGGACCTGCCCGCGCGGGCCGGTCTGCGGCGCAAGCTGCGCCGGGCCGCTGCGGCGGGGGTCACGGCCCGGCCCGCGCCGCACCCGGACTGGGCAGAGCTTGCGGCACTGAATGCGCAGTGGCTCGCGGCACGGGGCGGCGAGCATGGCTTTTCGATGGGGCGCTTCGATCCCCGCTACTGTTCCGGGCAACAGGTGATCGAGGCGCGTTGCGACGGGCGGCTGGTCGGCTTCGCCACCTTCCACGCCGCGCGGCTTGCGGGCGAGGCGGTCTGGACGCTGGACCTGCTTCGGCCCGCTCCGCAGGCGCCCGAAGGCACGGCGCAGCTTCTGGTCGCCGCGGGGATCGAGGCCGCGCGGGCCGCCGGTGCCGCCCGTCTCTCGCTTGCCGCGGTTCCGATCGGCTGTTGCCCGACCGAGCGCGGCCCGGTCGCGCGACTTGGGCGCAGGCTTGCGCCGCGGGCGATGGGCGGGCTTGCGCAGTTCAAGGCCGGTTTCGCGCCCGAGTGGCGGCGGCTTTACATTGCGGGACCTTCGCCGGCGGCGCTGGCGCTGGTCGGCTGGGAGATCTGGCGCGAGGTTCGCCGTCCCGCCGTCGCAGGCAGGATGAGTCCGACCGCAAGACGTGATGCGGAATATGAATTTGCCTCTGGTCGCAACCCGTGGCAGAGGGGGACCGATAGGCCTGCCTGAAGGAACCCCGAGATGACCGATGCCCTGACCCGGATGCTTGCGACCCGCGACTGGCTGATGGCCGACGGGGCGACGGGGACGAACCTGTTCAACATGGGCCTGTCCTCGGGCGAACCGCCGGAGTTCTGGAATGTCGAGCAGCCGCAGAACATCCGGAAACTCTACGGCGATGCGGTGGCTGCGGGGTCTGACCTGTTCCTGACCAACACCTTCGGCGGCAACGCGGCGCGGTTGAAGCTGCACCAGGCGCAGGGCCGGGTGCGCGAGTTGAACCGGATCGGTGCGGAACTGGGCCGCGAGATCGCCGACAAGGCGGGGCGGGCCGTGGTCGTGGCCGGGTCGATGGGCCCGACGGGCGAGATCTTCGAGCCGATGGGCACCCTGACCCACGAACTGGCGGTGGAGATCTTCCACGAACAGGCCGAGGCACTGAAGGAAGGCGGGGCGGATGTGCTCTGGGTCGAGACGATCTCGGCGCCCGAGGAATACCGTGCAGCCGCCGATGCGGCGCTGCGGGCCGACATGCCCTGGTGCGGCACGATGAGCTTTGACACCGCAGGCCGGACGATGATGGGCGTGACCTCGGCGGCGATGGCCGAGATGGTGGAACGGCTGGTCAACCCGCCGATCGCCTTTGGCGCGAACTGCGGGGTGGGGGCGTCCGACCTGCTGCGCACGGTGCTGGGCTTCGCGGCCACCGGGACGGAACGGCCGCTGATCGCCAAGGGCAACGCGGGCATCCCGAAGTACCACGACGGGCATATCCACTATGACGGCACGCCCGAGCTGATGGCGGAATATGCCGTCATGGCGCGGGATGCGGGCGTGCGGATCATCGGCGGCTGCTGCGGCACGATGCCGGAACACCTGCGCGCGATGCGGGTGGCGCTGGAAAGCCGTCCCAAGGGCAACCGCCCGACGCTGGAGGCGATCCAGGCCAAGCTCGGCGGCTTCTCCTCGGCCTCGGACGGGACGGGGGATGACGCGGGCGCCGGTCGGCGGGAACGGCGCGGGCGTCGGGGCTGACCGGTCGGGCGCGAGTGCCCAAAATCCTTAAGTAAGGATTTTGACAAGTTCCTTGCTTAAGGAATTTGGCGCGGCTTCACCCCTCTTCAGAACAGCGTCAACTGGTCACCTGGCTTTGGCGGCGGCGCAAAAAGGTCGCAGCGCAGGTCCGGATGGGTTTCGTTCAGGCCAAGCCGCTTCCGCGCCACCTCGGCCCGTCGGTGGATGAGCTCGGCCCAAAGCCCCTCGCCGCGCATCCGCTTGCCCCATTCCGGGTCGTAATCCCTCCCCCCGTGCAGCTCTCGCACCCGGCCCATGACATGGGCCGCACGGCCCGGGACGGTCGCTTCCAGCCAGTCGCGGAAGAGCCCCGCCACCTCCAGCGGCAGGCGCAGCGGGATGCAGTTCGCGGCCCCGGCCCCCGCGTCGCGGCCGGCTTCCATCACCGCCTCAAGCTCATGGTCCGTGAGGCCGGGGATCAGGGGCGAGACCTGGATGCGCACCGGGATCCCCGCTTCGGACAGGCGACGGATCATCTGCAGCCGCCGCTTCGGCGATGGCGCGCGCGGTTCCATCTTGCGGGCCAGGTCTTCGTCCAGGGTGGTGACGGAGACTGCCGCCACGGCCAAATGCTGCGCCGCCATTCCCGCGATCAGGTCGATGTCCCGCTCGACCGTGGTGCCGCGGGTGGTAACCCACAGCGGGTGGCGGAAGTCCGACAGGACCTGCAGGACCTGGCGCATGATGCCGCGCTCCCGCTCCAGCGGCTGATAGGGGTCGGTGTTGGTGCCGATGGCCACCGGCGCGACCTTGTATGCGGGGCGGCGGAGTTCCTGTTCCAGCACCTCGGCGATGCCCGGGCGGGCGATGAGGCGGGTCTCGAAATCAAGGCCGGGCGAGAGGTTCAGGTAGGCGTGGGTGGGCCTGGCGAAGCAGTAGATGCAGCCATGTTCGCAGCCGCGGTAGATGTTGATCGACCGGTCGAAGGGCACATCCGGAGAGCGGTTGAAGGTGAGCGCCGAGCGGGGCCGTTCGTTCCGGACCTCGGTCGCGACCAGCCGCTCCTCCTCGGGGATGTCCCAGCCGTCGTCGAAGGCCTGCTGCGAGGTCGCCTCATAACGGCCGGTCGCATTGCTGCCGGCCCCCCGCGCCCGCAGGCGCTGGCCGGGAAGGATGGTGGGGCTGTCGGTCATCCGGCAAATATAGAACAAAGAATGAACATACGCCACAACTTTCCGGTGCGCGACGGCTTTCTGTCGGCTTTCATCCGGTGTATGTCGCTTGCCGCATAGTGGGGAGGTCGGTTTGCGACCATCACCATGCCAAACCCTTCCGCTTGGAGCGCCCCCGATGGCTGACGAAGACGAGATCATCCTGTCCGAACTGTCGGATGACGAGCTTGTGCTGCAGATGCACGACGACCTCTACGACGGTCTCAAGGAAGAGATCGAAGAGGGCGTCAACATCCTGATCGGGCGCGGCTGGGCACCCTACGACGTGCTGACCAAGGCGCTGGTTGCCGGCATGACCATCGTCGGCGCCGACTTCCGCGACGGGATCCTGTTCGTCCCCGAGGTGCTCTTGGCCGCCAATGCGATGAAGGCGGGGATGGCGATCCTGAAGCCCTTGCTGGCCGAAACCGGCGCACCGCGCATGGGCAAGATGGTGATTGGCACGGTGAAGGGCGACATCCACGACATCGGCAAGAACCTTGTCGCGATGATGATGGAAGGCGCGGGCTTCGAGGTCGTGGACCTGGGGATCAACAACGCGGTCGAGAAGTACCTGGAGGCCTTGGAGAAGGAGCAGCCCGATATCCTGGGGATGTCCGCGCTTCTGACCACGACGATGCCCTACATGAAGGTCGTGATCGACACGATGAAGGAAAAGGGCCTGCGCGAGGACTATATCGTCCTGGTCGGTGGCGCCCCTCTGAACGAGGAATTCGGCAAGGCAATTGGCGCGGACGCCTATTGCCGTGACGCCGCCGTTGCGGTGGAAACGGCCAAGCAGTTCGTCGCGCGCAAGCACAACCAGCTGAACGGCTGACGCACGCCCAAGTGATTCGGGGGGGCTTGTCATGCGCCCCTCCGAAGCGCAGATTGACAGTCAGGGAGACATGATATGCCCTTGACCCACTTCCTTGGACTGATTGCCCTCGTCCTGATTGCTGCCGGTTTGACGATCTGGCTGGCGGTCTGGACCGGGGTCCCCTTCGCGGCGCTGGCCTTTGCGGCGCTGTCGGCCAGCGTGATCCTGACCTGGACCCGGGTCAGCCGGTAAGGCTTCCCCGATGGACGATCTGACCCTTTCCGAGGCCGGCCTGCCTCCGGCGCGTTCCGGCCGTATCCTGCTGATCGCGTGCGGCGCGCTTGCGCATGAAATTCTGGCGCTGAAGGCGGCAAACGGCTGGGGGCACATGGACCTGCAATGCCTGCCGGCGAAGTTGCATCTCTGGCCCGAGAAGATCATTCCGGCGGTGGAAGAGGCGGTGGCGGCCGCGCGTGGCGACTATGAGACGGTCTTCGTGGTCTATGCCGATTGCGGGACCGGGGGCCTGTTGCAGGCGGCCTGTGCGCGTCTCGGCGTCGAGATGGTTGAAGGCCCGCATTGCTATGCCTTCTTCGAGGGCAATGCGGCCTTCGCCGCCCGGGCAGAGGAGGAGTTCGACGCCTTCTACCTGACCGATTTCCTGGTGCGGCAGTTCGAGGCGTTCGTCTGGAAGCCAATGGGCCTGGACCGGCACCCGCAGCTGCGGGACATGTATTTCGGCAATTACCGCAAGCTTGTCTACCAGGCGCAGAAGGACGACCCGGCGCTGGACGCGAAAGCTGCCGAATGTGCCGCGCGGCTGGGACTGGAGTACGAACGCCGCTTTACCGGTTATGGCGACCTTGCGGTCACGCTGGCCCGCGTGGCCGGTTAGCCCGCGAAGTCGGTGATCACGGCGACGCCGGGGGCGGTGGGGCCGTCGAAGGCCTTGAGTTCCTCCGTGACCTGGGAGAGCGCGACGGTGCGGGCGACGATGGGGCTGACGTCGATGCGTCCGGTCTCGATCAGGCTGAGCAGCGTCGGGTATCGCCAGGCGGGCATGCCGCGGGTTCCGAAGACGGAAAGTTGCCGCATGTAGAGCGTGTTCATATCGATCTGCATCTGCGCGGTGTGGCCGACCGGCAGGCCGACCTGGACATGGCGGCCCAGGGGGCGGAGGCATCTCAGCGAGGTGTTGGCGGTGGCTTCGATCCCTAGCGCCTCGACGCTGACATGGGCGCCGCCCTGGGTGATCTCGATGATCTTCGCGGCAACGTCGCCATCGCGGGCGTCGAGGGCGGCCTCGGCACCCAGGGAGAGGGCGTGGGTCAGCTTTTCCGGGACGACGTCGACGACGATGACGCGCGCGCCAAGGGCCTTGCCGATGAGAAGGCAGGACAAGCCGATCCCTCCGGTTCCGTGGACCGCGAGCCATTCCCCCGCCTGCAGTGCGGCGCGGCCCGTAAGGGCGTGGAAGGCGGTGGTGACACGGCAGCCGAGACCCGCGGCGAGGGCGGGGGACAGGCTTTCGGGCAGGCGGGTCAGGTTGTGGGCGTGGGGGACCGAGACGTATTCGGCATAGGCCCCGCGGTCGCCGAAACCGGGGACGCGTTGCGACCGGCAGGTGGTGGTCTGGCCCGAGCGGCATTCGGGGCAGTCGCCGCAGGCGAGGATGAAGGGGGCGATGACCTTGTCCCCCGGTTTCCACTTGGCGAGGGGTCCGGCTTCGACCACCTCGCCGCAGTATTCGTGGCCGGGGATGTCTCCCGGCTTGACCTTCGGGTGTTCGCCGACCCAGCCGTGCCAGTCGCTGCGGCAGATGCCGCAGGCGAGGGTTTTCAGGATCACGCCGTCTGACTCGCAGACGGGGTCGGAGACGGTTTCCAGGCTGAGGGGCGCACGGTAGGCGCGAAGGACGGCGGCGCGCATTCAGGTTCCTCTATAATGGTTCAGGCAGAAGACCCGGATCGCCGAGGCGAGTCCTTCCTCTCCGCGACGGGCGGCGTCGATTTCGGCGGCAAGGGCATTGAGGGGCGTCTGTTTCTCAAGCGCGATGGTGCGGAAGGCGTCCCAGAACTCGGGTTCCAGCGAGACGCTGGTGCGGTGGCCGTGGAGGGTGAGGGAGTGTTTCGCGGGGCGGGTGGTCATGGGCCGGGAGCGTAGCCAATGCGCGCAACGTCCAAAATCCTTAAGTAAGGATTTTGACAAATTTCTTACTTAACAAATTTGGGTCATGGCGAATTAAAGGCGGAGCAGAACGTCATCAGAGTTGCAGAATACGACGAAATGTCCAGCATTCTCGACGACGCGATACCCCCGCTTCTTCATTGCGATCAAGAAAGCATCTCGCCCGACAAGGCGTTCGACATCGCTGACCTTGCGGCGGATCACACCGCCGTCGAGCGCAGTTTTGGTGGCAAAGATCTGTCGCATCCATTCCTGCGACGTAATGGGCAATGGCAGTTCTCGCATCGGGCGCACCTCCTGCCGGAAACTCTGCCAAAGCAGGGTTAACGCGGGGTTACTCCGTCTCGCGCCTATGCCCGTCAAGCTCCCGCGCGGCCTTCTCGGCGCGGGCCTTCTCCAGCTCCCGCTCCGCCTTCGTCCGACCGTGCTTGGCGGCATTGACATCGGCCACTGAGCGGGCGGCCTTGCGGGCCGCCTGCTTCTTTACCGTCCTAAGGTTGACAACCTCGCCCATCAGCCTTTGGGGCCGACCATGTCCTCGGGGCGGACGATGCGGTCGAAGGTCTCGCCGTCGACGAAGCCCAGGGCAATCGCCTCTTCGCGCAGGGTCGTGCCGTTCTTGTGCGCGGTCTTCGCGACCTTGGTCGCGTTGTCGTAGCCGATGGTCGGGGCCAGCGCCGTCACCAGCATCAGCGATTCCTTCATCAGCTTTTCGATCCGCGCCACGTTGGCCTGGGTTCCGACCACCATGTTGTCGGTGAAGCTACTCGCCGCATCGCCCAGAAGCTGGATCGACTGCAGCACGTTGTAGGACATCATCGGGTTGTAGACGTTCAGCTCGAAATGGCCCTGGCTGCCGGCAAAGCCCACCGCGGCGTCGTTGCCCATGACATGGGCGCAGACCATCGTCAGCGCCTCGGCCTGGGTCGGGTTGACCTTGCCCGGCATAATGCTGGACCCCGGCTCGTTCTCCGGCAGGATCAACTCGCCGAGGCCCGAGCGGGGGCCGGAGCCCAGAAGCCGCAGGTCGTTGGCGATCTTGAAGAGCGACCCGGCGACCGTCTTCAGCGCGCCCGAGAACATGACCATCGCGTCATGGGCGGCCAGCGCCTCGAACTTGTTGGGCGCGGTGACGAAGGGCAGGCCGGTGACCTTCGCGATCTCGGCGGCGACGCGTGCATCGAACCCCACGCGGGTGTTGAGGCCGGTGCCGACGGCGGTGCCGCCCTGGGCAAGCTCATAGATGTGGGGCAGGCACATCTTGACCCGCTCGATCCCGCGGTCGACCTGGGTGGCGTAGCCCGAGAACTCCTGCCCCAGCGTCAGGGGCGTCGCATCCTGGGTATGGGTGCGGCCGATCTTGATGATGTCCTTGAATTCGTAGGACTTCGCCCACAGGGCCTTCGACAGCTTCTCCAGCCCCGGGATCAGCACGTCGCGGGTGTGCATGCCGATGGCGACGTGCATGGCGGTGGGGAAGGTGTCGTTCGACGACTGGCCCATGTTGACGTGGTCGTTCGGGTGGACAGGCTTCTTCGACCCCTTCACGCCGCCCAGCATCTCGATCGCGCGGTTCGAGATGACCTCGTTCGCGTTCATGTTCGACTGGGTGCCGGAGCCTGTCTGCCAGACCACCAGCGGAAAGTTGTCGTCGAACTTGCCCTCGATCACCTCTTGCGCGGCGGCCACGATGGCGTTGCCAAGCTCGGCGGGCAGGTCGCCTTGCGCCATGTTCACCACGGCGCAGGCGCGCTTGATCACGCCAAGCGCGCGGATGATCGGGACCGGCTGGCGTTCCCAGCCGATGGGGAAGTTGATGATCGACCGCTGGGTCTGAGCGCCCCAGTACTTGTCGGCAGGAACCTCAAGCGGGCCAAAGCTGTCGGTTTCGGTACGGGTCGCGGTCATCGGAATCTCCTCGCAAACTCTCGTCCGCCCCTTAGCAGCCGAGGGGCGGGGAAATCAATCGGTATGCAATCGCATACCGGATGCCGGCGCTTCTGTCGCAGGCCCTCAGGCGCGGCGGAAGCGGTAGACGGTGGCGGGGGGGAGATTGGCCCAGACCTTGTGGCCCTTGTTCACCGAAAGCCCCAGCGCCGAGATGGTTTCGGGGGGCAGCGGCGGGCGCGAGCCGTAGGTGAACTGGACGTAATGCCCGCGCGGAGCAAGGATGGCGAAGGCCGCCGAGACGATGCCCTGGCGCACGTCCTCGGGCATCGACAGAAGCGGCAGGCCGGAAATGACCGTGCTGACCCCTGCCGGAACCAGGCGCGGGGCTTCTTGCGCGGGCAGGCGATGGACGGTCACGCGGGGAAACCTGTCGCGCAGGTAGTCGACGAATTCCTCGTCCAGCTCGAAGAGGGTCACGTTCTCGGGCGGGACGCCGCGGGCCAGGATCGCCTCGGTGAAGCGGCCTGTGCCGGGGCCGAATTCGACCACGAGTCCGCTTTTCGGGCCAAGGCCCAGGGTCATCGCCCGGGCCAGGGTCCGGGACGAGGGGGCAATCGCTGAGACCTGCCGGGGGTTCTTCAAAAGCCGCCGGCGGAACAGCGCAAGGTCGGACATCAATGTTTCCGGAACTGGTCGAGCGAGACGATCTCGGCATCCTGGCGGACGGGGTCTTCCTCGACCTCGATGTCCAGCTCTTCGTCGTCGTCCTCGTCCTCGTCTTCCTGCTGGGTCTCGAATCGCAGGCCGAATTCCACCGAGGGATCAACGAAGGTGCGCAGGGCGTCGAAGGGGATCACCATCGGCTCGGGCGTGTTGCCGAAGTTGAGCGTCACGCTGAAACCCTCGTCCGTGACCTGCAGGTCTTCGAACCAGTGTTGAAGGACGACGGTCATCTCGGTCGGATAGCGTTCCTTCAGCCAATCCGCGATCTGCACGCCGGGATGCGTGGTATCGAAGGTGATGAAGAAATGATGCGCGCCCGGCAGGCCGTGTTCGGCAACTTCGGTCAGCACCGACTGGATCAGCCCGCGCATCGCGCGGTGCATGAGATTGCCGTAGTCGATGCTGCGCGCCATGTCGCCGTCCTTTCCCGGGTTGCGGTGCAGCATAGGGGATTCGGGGGCCAAGGGAAGGGGTGGTCGCGCGGATGATGACGCGGGCGTCAAAGAACCGCCGCGGCGGCCGAGGCGAGTGCCGAAATGGCCAGCACAACCAGAAGCGGCCAATGGCGCAGCAGAAGCGCCCAGGCCGCGAAGGCCGCCAGCAGGGCGGGAAGCGGTTTCAGGCTGGTCGGGTCTGGCAGGACCAGGTGAATCGGGCCGAGGTCGAACTCCGGGACCGTGGCGAAAAGCACATGCAGCGCGAACCAGAGCGAAAGGTTCGCGATGACGCCCACCACCGCCGCCGTGATCGCCCCCAAGGCTCCGGACAGCCGGGGCATGTGGGTCAGACGCTCGATGAAGGGCGCGCCCGCGAAGATGAACAGGAAACAGGGGACGAAGGTCATCCAGACGGCCACCGCGGCCCCGGCAAGGCCAAGCGGCCAGCCGCCGGTCTGGTGTGCGGCCATGAAGCCCACGAACTCGTTGACCAGGATCAGGGGGCCGGGGGTCGTCTCGGCCAGGCCCAGCCCGTCGATCATCTGCTGGAGCGTGAGCCAGCCCTTCGTCTGCACCACGTCCTGCGCCATCCAGGCCAGGACGGCATAGGCCCCGCCAAAGGTAAGCACCGCCAGCTTGGAGAAGAAGATGGCGATCTCGGCCAACCGTTGCGGAGCGGCCAGGATCAGGGCGGCCAGCGGCACAAGCCAGATCGCAAGCCACAGCGCCCCGGCCTTCAGCGACCGCGCCAGGGCGGCCGGCGGCGCGGGGGCGTCCGGGGCGCCGGGCGGCGTGCGCAGGAACCCCCAGAGCCCCGCCGCCAGGATGATCAGCGGAAAGGGCAGGGCCAACGCATAAAGCCCCAGGAAGGCAGCAAGCGCGATCAGGTAAGCCTCGCGCGATTTCAGCGCACGGCGGGACACGCGGATCAGCGCCTCGACGACGATGGCGATGACGGCGGCCTGGATGCCGGTGAACAGCGCGGCGACGATCGGAACCTCGCCCAGGGCGGCATAGATCAGCGACAGGGTCAGCACAACCAGCGCGCCCGGCAGGACGAACAGCCCCCCAGCGATCAGCCCGCCCAGGGTGCCATGCATCCGCCAGCCGATCCAGGTGGCCAGCTGCATCGCCTCGGGTCCCGGCAACAGCATGCAGAAGGACAACGCGCGCAGGTAGTCGGCCTCGCTGACCCATTTCTTCTCGTCCAGGATCACCCGGTGCATCAGCGCGATCTGCGCCGCCGGGCCGCCGAAGGACAGGCAGCCGATCTTGGCGAAGGTACGGGTCAGGTCGGAAAGCGTCGCGGTCATTGCTTGAGGGTGCCTTGCGTTGCGGGAAAGCGAAAGGGGTCTAGGCGCACCGCGTGACAGCGGCATGACTGTCAGCCGATCGGGGCGGTCAGTTCGCGCAGAAGCTTGAGGCGCAGGGTGTCGGCATAATCCTGCAGGCCCCGGGCGGTGACGACGAAACCCTCGGGCGTGATGATCCAGTTGCGATAGTAGCTGGTGATCGGGATGGCTTCGCCCGGTTCCTCGATGGCGATGGCGTTGATCAGGATACCTGCGGCGATGGCCTCCCGGCGGGCGGCGGCGTCGGTGAAGCCCGCGTTTTCCTGCCCGTCGCCGGAAATGTCGATCACCCGGCGGCGGCAGTCGGCGACGGCGGCGAAGTGGGCGGTCGCGAAGCGGAGCGCCTGGCCAACGGCGGTGTCGGATCCGCTGAAGGCGCGGGGAACCTGCGCGGCGCGGGCGGCGAAACCGGAGACGTCCCGGGGTGCGAGCATCCGCTGCCAGGGCAGGACAAGGGACTGCTCCTCGACCCCGGACCACTGGACCACTGCCAATGCGACCTGACCTTTCACCAGGGCCTCGGCGACCTCGGGGTCGGTCAGGGCCGCGGCAAGCCCGTCGGCCTGAAGCCGGTAGTCGCCCGCGTCGATCGAGCCGGAAACGTCGATGGCAAGCAGAAGCGCCGTCTCGCAGGCGCGGGCGGGCAGGGCCATCAGCCAGAGAAGGAGGCACGCGCGAAGCATGGCACAGGATGTGCGCCGAGGGCGGCGTCTGGCAAGGGCAGGCGCAGGCGGTCGAGGTTCGCGGCAGATGAGAGGGGAAGGTGCAGGTTTCTGTTGCCAGGTACCTGCGAACCCCGCCTTACGGGGCTAACCGCAAGGGCTTAGTTTTGGTATTGCGAGCCGCTTACGCGGCCAGCGCCACCGGAGCACGGTTGTCGTTGGCAACTGTGATCATGGACCGATAACGGTGGTACCTCACCGAGCGAAAGCTGGCCTCTTTGGTCGTTCGTCGATCCTATTTCGGCCCCCTCCTCCCGCAACGAACGGGGTGTTGGTGGAGCCGCCGGGTACCGCCCCCGGGTCCGAGCCGATTATTACAGGTGCGTTTATCGCCATAGACCGGGTTGCCCCGATCAAGGGTCAATATAGGGGGCAGGGCCGGGCGGTGCAAGGGCGCTGGTCCTGCGTGGACGGATTCGGCGAGCGTTGGAAATCAACGGGTTGCCGGTGGACATTCACCATCCGTCAACCCTCCCTTGCCCGGGCCGCGACGGCTAGACCTCGACGAAGCCTGCGGGCTCGCGGTCCCGCTCCACGGCGCGGGCGGCCTGGTCGGCAAGGCCGATGCCCGCCTGGTTCATCGTTTGATAGATATGCGTGGCCCCTGCGGTCTTGAGCCGAAGGACGTGGTCCTCGTACAGCGCATGGGCGATGATCGGACCGTGGAAGCCCTTGGACCGCAGGGCGCGCGCGGCGCTTTCCTTGGCTTCGATGTTGTCCATCGCCAGGATGACGCCCTCGATGGACGACATGCGCAGCCCGCGCCAGAAGCCCGCATCCTCGACATCGGCGAACAGGACGTTGCGGCCGGCTTCGGCATGGCCTTGCACCCGGTAGGTGTCGGCGTCGATTCCCACCGCGCGGAAATGGCCGGCAAGCTGGTCATAGGCGGCGGTGCCGGTGCGGCCCATGCCAAGGATCAGGACCGAGGCCGCGCCAAGGTCGGTGGGCAATTCATCGCGGTGGACGCGGCGGGCCTCGAACCCCTCGAGCCAGGGCGCGAGCCGCTCGAAGAGCCGGTCCGCCAGACGGTCCAGCGGTGCGGCGACGACGAAGGAGAGGCTGACGGCAAGCGCCAGCGGGACGGTCCAGTCCGTCAGGACGGCAGCGGCGACGATCAGGCTGAACTCGCTGTAGGCGGTCAGGTTCAGGGCGGTGAGGAAGGCCGTCCGCGCCCGCAGGCGGAAGGCGACGAGCAGCGCGAAATAGAGCGCCCCCTTCAGCGGCAGGATCATCACCAGCGCCAGGGCCAGCATCAGGTCGTAGGCGCCGGGCAGGCCGGACATCCCGATCTGCAGGAAAAACCCGACAAGAAACAGCTCTTTCAGGCCCCAGAGCGCGTCTGACACCTCTTTCGCGCGGGAATGGGTGGACAAAAGCAGCCCCATCACCAGCGCGCCGATCTCGGCCCCGAGACCGACGGCCTGGAAGCCCGCTCCGCCCGCGACGACGGCGAGGACCATGCCTGCGAGCACCATCAGCTCGTCATGGCCCGACACGTCGAGGAGCCAGTGCAGGGCAGGGCGGAGCAGCGGCAATGCGGCCAGGAGGGCCAGCGCCCAGGGCGAGGGGGCCTGCCCGCTGTACAGCGCCAGGACGGCGAGCGCGATGATGTCCTGGACGACCAGAATGCCGATGGCGGTGCGCCCGTAGAAGGCGCCGATGTCGCGCTTGGCTTCCAGGACCTTGGCCGAGAAGACGGTGGAAGAGAAGGAAAGCACCACGCCGAGAAGGAGGGCGGTCGACCAGTCGAGACGCAGGAACACGACGAGGCCGAAGGAGAAGATGGTGGTGGTGATCGCCGAATGGATCAGGGCTCCGCCAAGGACCTGGGGCTGGGCGAGCTGGCCGAGGCGCAGTTTCAGACCGACGGCGAAGAGGAGGAGGAGGACGCCGAGGTGGGAGACGTGGCCGAGGATCGCGCCGGTGTCGGCTGGCAGGCCGAGGGCCGGGCCGACGGCGTTGATCGCGAAGCCGGCGAAGAGGAAGCCCACCATTGGCGGCAGGCCGACCCGGCGGACGGCCAGGCCGAAGAAGAAGGCGAAGCTGAGGGAGATGACTTCGAACATGGGGGACCGGATTGGGACCCCCTTGGATTAGACGGCGCGGCGGGGAGGCGCAACGGGAAGTCTGGGTGGTCGGCGGGGAGGTGTCCACAGTGGACAGATCCGGTTAGTCCAGAAAATTCAGTGTGTTGACTTTGGACGTTAAGGATCTGGAAAGGGTGGCGCGCGAGTGCGTGGTGCGGCGTGCGGCCGTGGCATTCAAAAGGAACGCAGACTCCCCGGGGATTTCCGCGCCCTGCAAGGCCAGCCTGTGGGGGAGACATTGACCGGGTTCTGCGGCTCTGCCTGACCCGTCGCTGACCGTCTGGCAGACCGTGGCGGGCGAGACGCAGCAGGGCGGCGGACCCTTTGGGCGGATGCGGTTCCCGTTTCAAGCGTTCGGGTGGCGGAGAAAAAGACCGCAGGGCAGTGTCCGCTCAAGGCGGGCTGACGGGCGGAATGCAAAACGCCCGGGGTTGCCCCCGGGCGTTCCGGCAGTCTGGTCACCGGGATCAGAAGCCGGATTTGATCAGCTCGAATTCTTCGATCATGCGGTCGCGGAGTTCGGTCGTGGGCGGCGACTGCACGAAGAGCGGCGTGGTCACCGGGTCGACATAGGCGGCCTTCAGGGCCTCGGCCGGGATCTCGGCCATCGCGGCATCGTTCGCCAGCGCGTAGCCGATGGCGTCCAGGAGCGGCTGGGCCGAGCTGTGCGCGAGCAGCGAGTTGATGTAGTCGTAGGCCTTGTCCTCGACCCCCGGGCCGTCCTTGATGTTGACCATGCCGCAGTACCAGGTTGCGGCGCCTTCGGCCGGGGCACGGTTGAAGCCGACGGGGAAATTCTCGCCCTGCAGGATCGCGACCGGGTCGTTCCAGGACCAGGCGACCTGGACCTCGCCCGAGGCCATCAGTTGCGACAGTTCCGACGGGTCGGACCAGTAGGCGCGGACGTTCGGGTGCACCTTCCGCAGCCAGTCGGCGGCGGCGGTGAACTGTTCGTCGGTCACGTTGTCCCACGAGGTCACGCCGGTGGCCATGAAGGCCAGCGACCAGACGTCGTCGGTGTTGTCGGGCATCGCGATGCGGCCGGCGTATTTCTCGGAGGCGAAGACCTGGACCGAGGCGACGTCCTCGGCCGGCACCGTTTCGGAGTTGTAGGCGATGGCGGTGTAGGCATAGTCGGTCGGGATGAACCAGACTCCCTGGTCATTGGTGAAGGGCTTCGACATCCGCTCGGGGATATTGGCGAATTCGGGGATCTTCGAGACGTCCCACGGCTCGATCAGGCCGGCGTCCATGTAGCGGGGAACCGCGGCGGCGCAGGGGTGCACGACATCGGCCTTGAAGCCCGAAGACATCTTCTGGAACGCCTCGTCGTCGTCGGCGAAGAAGACATAGGTCGGCTTCTGGCCGTGCTTGTCGACATAGGGCTGCAGCATGCCGTCGATCTCCCAGCCGGCCCAGTCGAGGATCGTCAGCTCGGGGTCCGCCGCATGGGCTGCGACCGACATGGACAGCACCGAGGCTGCACCAAGCAGGGCAAGGAATTTGCGGTTCATTTTTGCTCCTCTGCATGACATGCGGACAACGCCAGCGGCGGCCGGATGTTCGTTATGATGTGGGTGAAGACGCGGCCCCCTCGCCCCGCTTCAGTGCCTTCAAGGTGGTGGGGGCAGGCGAAAAGGACAAGGGGAAATTGCAGGTCCGTGCGGCATTTGCCGAAGATTTGGGCGCAGGGGGCCGGTGACGCCGCGTCAGGATGCCGGTTTGGGTGGCGTCCGGTCGCGGGCCACCCGAGGCGGGCGGAGGGGCCAAGGGGAACGGGCGGGGCTTGCGGGCGGGGGGGCGAGTGCGTTAGGACTTGGCGCGAGGCCGGGGCTTGCATGCAAGCCTGGCCCTGGCCCCCGGGGAGACATCCGGGGGTCTGGCTGGAAGACCTGCCGCGGACCGGGAGCCCCCGCCACGCGTCGGGCGGACCGGGACCGCGGCCCGATGGAGGAGCCGCAGGTGGCGCTTGATCTTGATTTCGTCCGTTCGCAGTTCCCGGCGTTTTCGTCGCCGGTGTTGTCCAGCCATGCGTTCTTCGAGAACGCGGGCGGGAGCTACCCTTGCGTGCAGGTGGTGGACCGCCTGACGCGGTTCTACCGGGACCGGAAAGTGCAGCCCTATGGGCCCTATCCGGGGGCGCAGGCGGGGGGCGCCGAGATGGACGAGGCGCGGACGCGGCTGGCGGCGATGATGGGCGTGCGGCGCGAGGAGGTGTCGTTCGGGCCGTCGACCAGCGCGAACACCTATGTGCTGGCGCAAGCGGTGCGGAAGTGGCTGGCCGGGACGGACGGCGCGGTCGTGGTGACGAACCAGGACCACGAGGCGAACTCGGGCGTGTGGCGGCGGCTGGCCGAGGACGGGATCGAGGTCCGGGAGTGGAAGCTTGACCCCGGGACCGGATCGCTGCGGGTGGAAGACCTGCAGGCGCTGCTGGAGGACGGCAAGGTGAAGCTGGTCTGCTTCCCGCATTGTTCCAACGTCATCGCCGAGATCAACGACGTCGCGGGGATCTGTGCGATGGCAAAGGTCGCGGGCGCGCGGACGGTGGTGGACGGGGTAAGCTACGCTCCGCACGGGTTCCCGGATGTGGCGGTGCTGGGCTGCGATGTGTACCTGTTCTCGGCCTACAAGACCTATGGGCCGCACCAGGGAATCATGGTCCTGCGCGAGGCCTTCGGGATGGATCTGCCGGGGCAGGCGCATTTCTTCAACCACGGGGTTCTGTACAAGCGGCACACGCCGGCGGGGCCGGACCACGCGCAGATCGCGGCCTGTGCGGGGATGGCGGATTACATCGATGCTTTGGCGGACCGCCACGGGATCGCGGGCGACCCGGTGATGCGGAACAAGGGCGTGCATGACCTGATGCGGGCGCAGGAAGTGGCGGTGATCCAGCCGCTGCTGGATTACCTGGGCCAGCGGAACGATGTGCGGCTTCTGGGGCCGCGCGACGCCGGGCGGCGGGCGCCGACGGTGGCGGTGGAACTGGACCGGGCGGCCGAGCCGGTGTCCGAGGAGCTGGGCCGCAACGGGATCGCCTGCTGGGCGGGGGATTTCTATGCGGTGCGGCCCCTGGAGGCGCTGGGCATCGACCGGGAGAAGGGTGTGCTGCGGATGAGTGCGGTGCATTACACGTCGGCCGAGGAAGTGCAGCGGCTGATCGCGGCGCTGGACCGGGTGCTGTGAGGTCAGTTTAGCGGAGCGCTGGCGCGCAAGCCTTTGCGTTTGTCCCTGCGCGAAGTGTGCGCAGGGACGGCGTCGGGGGCGCTTCGCCCCCCGAACCCCCCGAGAGTATTTGCAAAAAGAGCAAGGCCATCCTGATCCGGTCGCTGCGCTGGCCCGTATCGGGAGGAAGTGAAAGGCTGGGGAATGTCCGACCGACCGTTGATCCTGTGGTTCCGCCGCGACCTGCGGCTGGCGGACCAGCCGATGCTGGCGGCTGCGGCGGACTCGGGCCGTCCGCTGGTGCCGGTGTTCATCCTTGACCCCGAGACCGAGGCGCTGGGGGCGGCGCCGAAATGGCGGCTGGGGCTTTCGGTGGCGGCTTTTGCCAAGGAGCTGGAGGGGCTGGGCGCGCGGTTGGTGCTGCGCCGGGGGCCGGCGCTGGAGGTGTTGCGGGGGCTTGTCGCCGAGACGGGGGCGGGCGGGGTCTGGTGGTCTCGGCTCTATGATCCGTCCAGTGTTGCGCGGGATACCGGGGTCAAGGCGGCGCTGCGGGGCGCGGGGATCGAGGCGCGGAGTTTTGCGGGGCATCTGCTTCACGAACCCTGGGAGGTGGAAACCGGGACGGGCGGGTTCTACCGGGTTTTTACTCCGTACTGGAAAGCGGTGCGCGGGAGGGGCGTGGCGGCCCCGGCTCTGGCGCCGAAGGCTTTGCGGGGGATGGAGTGGTGGCCTGCCTCGGACCGGGTGGAGGATTGGCGGCTGGGCGCGGCGATGAACCGGGGGGCGGAGGTTGTTCTTCGCTACCAGGCGGTGGGCGAGGCGGCGGCGCGGGCGAAGCTGGGCGTGTTCCTGGACGGGCCGGTCGCGCGCTACGGCAAGATGCGGGATTATCCGGGGGTCGCGGGGACGTCGCGCCTGTCGGAGAACCTCACCTACGGCGAGATCGGCATCCGCGAGGTCTGGCATGCGGGTCTGCGGGCGCGGGACGAAGGCAAGGCCGGGGCGGAGGACTTCCTGCGCGAGCTCGCCTGGCGGGAGTTCAGCTATCACCTGATGCACCACACGCCGCAGATCACCAGCGGCAACTGGCGGCCGGAATGGGACGGCTTCCCCTGGCGTGGGGACAACGAGGTGGCGGAGCGTTGGCGGCGGGGGATGACGGGGGAGCCCTTCGTCGATGCGGCGATGCGCGAGATGTATGTAACGGGGACGATGCACAACCGGGCGCGGATGATCGCGGGGAGCTACCTGACCAAGCACCTGCTGACGCACTGGAAGCTGGGGGCGGACTGGTTCGCGGACTGTCTGACCGACTGGGACCCGGCGGCGAATGCGATGGGCTGGCAATGGGTCGCAGGATCGGGGCCGGATGCGGCGCCCTATTTCCGCGTGTTCAACCCGGCCGGCCAGGCCGAGAAATTCGACGCCGATGCGCGCTATCGGCGGCGCTTCATCGCCGAGCTGTCGAAAAGTCCGGGACCCGAGGCGCTGGCCTATTTCGACGCGGTGCCGCGGTCCTGGGGCCTGACGCCCGCGCAATCCTATCCGAAGCCGGTCGTCGACCTGGCGGCGGGACGCGCAGCTGCCCTTGCGGCATATGCGGCACGAAATGCTTGAGCAACGCATCGCCATTGGTGAAAGTGTTGCCAACAAAGACCCTGGGGGTGGGCCGATGGACGTGTTGACGACGGTGAAGGGGCAGGCGGGACTGCCGCGCTATTTCGCCACTGCTTTCGAGGTCGCGACGAAGCTGGGCGAGGGGCGGCTGGACTTTGTGATGCCCGACGGCCGCCGCTTCCGGATCGAGGGGAAGGCTCCCGGCATCGCGGCGGAAATCAGCGTGGTGAACCCGGACCTGTTCGCCCGGCTGGTGCGCGAGGGCGACCTTGGTTTCTGCGATGCCTATCTGGACGGGTGGTGGACGACCCCGGACCTGCAGGCCTTTCTGGACCTGATCCAGCGGCCCGCGAACAACATCGTGGGGGACGCCTATCCCGGCATGAGCCTTCTGCGTGCCTATGAGCGGATGCGGTTCTGGCTGCAGTCGAATTCGAAACGCCAGGCGAAGAAGAACATCCAGTACCACTATGACCTGGGCAATGCCTTCTATCGGCTGTGGCTGGACGACACGATGACCTATTCCTCGGCCCTCTTCGCCAATCCGCAGGAAAGCCTTGAGGCGGCGCAGACCCGGAAATACGCCAGCATGGTGGACCAGATGGGCGCGCGCGAGGGCGACCACGTGCTGGAGATCGGCTGCGGCTGGGGCGGGTTCGCGGAATATGCGGCGAAGGAGCGGGGGCTGCGGGTCACGGGGCTGACGATCAGTCCCGCGCAGCATGACTACGCGGTCGAGCGGATGCGCCGGGCGGGATTGTCGGACCGGGTGGAGATCAAGCTGCAGGACTATCGCGACGAACGGGGGTCTTATGACGGGATCGCCAGCATCGAGATGTTCGAGGCGGTGGGCGAGCGGTACTGGCCGGTCTACTTCGACACGCTGCGCGAGCGGCTGAAGCCGGGGCGCCATGCGACGTTGCAGATCATCACCATCGCCGATGCGCGCTGGCAGCTCTACCGCAAGAGCGTCGATTTCATCCAGAAGTATATCTTTCCCGGCGGCATGCTTCCCGCGCCGTCGGTCCTGCGGGCGGAAGTCGAGAAGGCGGGGTTGCGGGTCAAGGGGTCCATCGAGTTCGGCGAAAGCTACAGCCTGACGCTGCGCCGCTGGCACGAGACCTTCAACGCGCGCTGGGGCGAGGTGAAGAAACTGGGCTTCGACGACCGCTTCAAGCGGATGTGGGACTTCTACCTCGCCTCTTGCGCGGGGGCCTTCCAGGGTGGAAACTGCGATGTGACGCAGATCACGGTGACGCGTCCTGCTTGAGGGATAGGGCATGGCAACTCCGATGCCGACGGGTGCGAAGCTGATGGCCGCGGTGTGTTTCGCCGTCGTCGGCTGGGTTCTGGCGAACTACTACGCGGTGAACATGCCCGACGCGACCGCGGCCGGGCCGATCCGCGAGGGCGCGGCGATCGTGGGGGCGCTGGTCGGCTGGTCGGTGATGGGCAACTCGGTCGGCAAGGGCTATGTCGAGGCGGCCGGGGCCGGGATCAAGACCGCGGTGGTGCTGGCGGTGATGGCGCTGTTCGTGCTGGCGATGGCCGAGATGCTCGATAACTCGGTCAAGATGCGCTACGAGGACGCGATGGAGGCGGTGCTGGACGTGTTCCAGACCATGGCGAAGCGGTCGCATGCGCTGCTGTCGATGGGCGTGTTCGGGACCGTCCTGTTCGGCGGGATCCTGGGCGGACTGCTGACCGAGAACGCCGGCCGGCGCTGGAAGTGACCGGGCTGTCCCGAACGGGCTGGCCGCCCGCCCTGCGCGCGGCGGTGGCGGCTGGCGGGCCGGAGTGCGAAACGTTCCTGGAGGCTGTGCTGGGCGACGAGGCCGGGGTGGGACC
Organism: Paracoccaceae bacterium; assembly: GCA_027489355.1. Lineage (GTDB taxonomy): Bacteria > Pseudomonadota > Alphaproteobacteria > Rhodobacterales > Rhodobacteraceae > Tabrizicola. The sequence continues at coordinate 127,724 of JAIXZY010000075.1, forward strand.
CGACCTGGTGTGGCTTGTGTTGCGCTATCACGGACATCTTCCGGTCGAGCGGGTGCGCAAGAGGCTGCCCGCGCTGCGGGTCGAGGCAGCGAGCCGTGAGCGCGCCGCTGCTGCTTTGGAGCGGGGGTTGCGCCTTGGCTCAGGCGCGGTCGAGGCGGGGACGGTAGAGCCGTCCCATGCGGGCTTCTTCGCGCTGGACCTCTGGCATCTGCGGCACCGGCGCTTTGACGGGACGATGAGTCCCCTGCTGGTGCGCGAGGTCTTCGTGGCGGGCGATGCGGTGACGGTGCTGCCCTATGACCCGGTGCGGGACAGGGTGCTGCTGGTCGAGCAAGTGCGGATGGGGCCGCTGGGGCGGGGAGACCCGTTGCCCTGGCAGCTGGAGGCGATCGCGGGCCGGATCGACCCGGGCGAGACCCCCGAGGCGGCCGCGCGGCGCGAGGCGGTGGAGGAGGCTGGTCTGGTCCTGGGCGCGCTGGAGAAGGTGGCGGAATACTACCCGACGCCGGGGGCGGTGACGGAGTATCTTTATTCCTACGTCGGTCTCTGCGACCTGCCGGATGGTGTGGCGGGGGTCTTCGGCGCGGCGGAGGAGGCCGAGGACATCAAGGGGCACCTTTTGTCTTTCGACCGGCTGGTCGAGGTGATGGGGGCAGGCGAGATCGGGAACGCGCCGCTTCTGCTGACCGTGCTGTGGTTGCAGCGCGAGCGGGGGCGGCTGCGCGGGTAGGGAAGGTGGGCGTCTCGCCCACCCTACGCAGGCGCATCCAGAGCGGACCTTCCGCCTTGGCCCGACCCCGGAGGGTTTTGCACCCTCCGGACCTCCCGCAGAGTATTTTGGGAAAAGAGCAAGCAGCGCGTGGAGTTAAAGGTTCAGGCTGACCCAGGCGCCGTTCCTGGCCGAGGAGCGGACGCAGGCATCGACGAAAGCGACGCCTTCTAGGCCCTCCTTGAGGCCGGGGAAGGTGGTGCCTTCGGGGACGGGCGTGCCGGTCTTGGCGGCGCGGATGGCGCGGGCGGCTTCGGTGTAGATGTTGGCGAAGCCTTCCAGGTAGCCCTCCGGGTGGCCGGGGGGGACGCGGGTCACGCGGGCGGCTTCGGGGCCGGAGCCTGCGCCGCCGCGGGTGATCTTGCGCTTCGCCTCGCCGAAGGGGGTGAACCAGAGGTAGTTCGGGTCTTCCTGCGACCATTCGAGGCCGCCCTTGGTGCCGTAGACGCGGAGCCTGAGGCCGTTTTCGTTGCCCGGCGCGACCTGGCTGCACCAGAGCATCCCCTTGGCCCCGCCCTGGTAGCGCATGAGCACATGGCCGTTGTCATCGACGCGGCGGCCGGGGACGAAGGCGGTGAGGTCGGCGGCGAGCGTGTCGAGGGTCAGGCCGGTGACGAAGTTCGCCAGGTTGAACGCGTGGGTGCCGATGTCTCCCGTCGAGCCGCCGACGCCCGAGCGGGCGGGGTCGGTGCGCCAATCGGCCTGCTTGTTGTCGACTTCCTGCGTGAGCCAGTCCTGGACGTATTCGACGTTCACAAGGCGCAGGTCTCCGAGGTCGCCGTTCGCGATCATCGCCTTGGCCTGCCGGATCATCGGGTAGCCGGTGTAGTTGTGGGTGAGCGCGAAGACGACTCCGCTGGCCTCGGCAGCCTTGGCGAGTTTCTTGGCCTCGGGCAGGGTCGCGGTTAGCGGCTTGTCGCAGATGACATGGATGCCGCGCTTCAGGAACTGCATCGCCATGGGTGCGTGCATGTGGTTGGGGGTCACGATGGCGACGGCGTCGATGCCGTCCTTGCGGCGGGCTTCCTTGGCGGCCATCTCCGCGAAGGAGGTGTAGGCGCGGGGCACGCCCAGGTCTTGCGCGGAGGCCAGCGCCTTTTCCGGGTTCGATGAGAATGCGCCTGCAACCAGTTCATAGTGATCGTCAATCCGCGCGGCGATGCGGTGGACGGCGCCGATGAAGGCGTCGCGTCCCCCGCCCACCATGCCGAGGCGGAGGCGTTCGGGGCGGGCGGTGTGGGCGGCGTCGATCATGGGGTTACTCCAGTCCAAGCATGCGGCGGTTGGCGGCGCGGTCGGTGCCGGCGTCGGCGAAATCGTCGAAGGCTTTTTCTGTCACGCGGATGATGTGGGCGTCAACGAAGGCCGCCCCTTCGCGCGCGCCGTCCTCGGGGTGTTTCAGGCAGCATTCCCATTCGACCACGGCCCAGCCGTCGTACCCGTACTGCGTGAGCTTGGAGAAGATGCCGCCGAAATCGACCTGCCCGTCGCCGGGAGAGCGGAAGCGGCCCGCGCGGTTGACCCAAGGTTGGAAGCCGCCGTAGACGCCCTGGCGGCCGGTCGGGTTCAGCTCGGCGTCCTTGACGTGGAACATCTTGATCCGGTCGTGGTAGATGTCGATATGGTCAAGGTAATCAAGGTGTTGCAGCAGGTAATGCGAGGGGTCGTAGAGCATGTTGGCGCGGCTGTGCCCCTTCACGCGGTCGAGAAACATCTCGAAGGTGACGCCGTCGTGCAGGTCCTCGCCGGGGTGGATTTCGTAACAGACGTCGACGCCGCAGTCCTCGGCATGGTTCAGAAGCGGCGTCCAGCGGCGGGCGAGTTCGTCGAAGGCTTCCTCGACGAGGCCCGCGGGGCGCTGCGGCCAGGGGTAGAGGTAGGGCCATGCGAGAGCCCCGGAGAAGGTCGCGTGGGCGGTGAGGCCGAGGTTTTTGGACGCGGTGAGCGCCTTCTTCACCTGGTCCACGGCCCATGCGGCGCGGGCCTTCGGGTTGCCGCGGACGGACGGGGCAGCAAAGCCGTCGAACTGGGTGTCGTAGGCCGGGTGGACCGCGACGAGCTGGCCCTGCAGGTGGGTGGAAAGCTCGGTCACCTCGACCCCGGCCTCCTTCGCGATTCCCTTGAACTCATCGCACCAGGTCTTTGAGGAGGCGGCCTTTTCCAGATCGAAGAGACGGCCGTCCCAGGACGGGACCTGGACGCCGACGTAGCCGCAATCGGCGGCCCATCTGGTGATCTCGCCCCAGGAGTTGAAGGGGGCTGCGTCGCCCGCGAACTGCGCGAGAAAGAGGGCCGGGCCCTTGATCGTCTTCATGCTTTTCCTCCACTTCGGGCCTTAGCGGCCCCGTTCCACCTTGACCGGAACCTCAAGGCCCTGCCGATCGGTCCAGTCGCGTTTGTCGATCTCGGCCACCAGGGCGCGGGCCAGAAATTCGCCGGCCCGACCCACATCCTCGCGTACGATGAGGATGTCCTTGCGGAAGCGGCGGAGAAGCGGGATCGCCTCTTTCGCCACCACGTCGAAGTCGCGGCCGAGGACGCGGCCGGAAGTCTCGGCCCCGGCGATGGCGGCCATCGCGGCGGTGGTCGAGCCGACGAGAAGGCCGTCGGGCGGGTCCGGCTGGGCGAAGCGGGCGGCGACGGCGGCCTCGACCGCCTCGCCGCCGGAATCGGAGGTGACGTTGCCGGCAACCTCGAACGGCAGGCCGAGAAGCGCTGCCTCGTCCGAGAAGCCGAAGGTCATGTGCCGGGCATACATGTGGGCGCGGGGCGGAGCGAGGAGGTAGAGCCGCTTGCGGCCGCGGTCGGCCAGGGCACGGGCACCAAGGCGTCCGAAGGCCTCGTTGTCGAAGTCGAAATAGGGATGGTCGATGCCCATCGCAGTGCGGCCATGCGCGGCGAACGGAAAGCCGCGGTCGTGCATGTAGCGGATGCGGGGGTCGTCTTCCTTGGTCTGGTTCAGGATGATCCCGTCGGCGCTTTCCGTCTCGACGATGTAGCGGATCGGGTCCATCGGGTCCTGGTCGGGAAAGAAGGGCATCACGACCATGTGGTAGGCGGTGCCGCGCAGCGCGTTGGCGATGGAGTAGATGAGCCGCGAGGTGTGGTTCATCACGTCGGTCTCGGTCGAGAGCACGAGAGCGATCACGTTGGTCTTGCCTGTGCGCAGGCGCACACCGGCCCGGTTCGGGCGGTAGCCAAGCCGGGCGGCGGTCTCGCGGACGCGCTTCTTCGTCTCTTCCCCGATGTCGGGGGCGTCCTTCAGCGCACGGCTGACGGTGGCGATGGCAAGGCCGGTCGCGGCGGCGATGGTCTTCAGCGTCGGGCGCTGGGTGTCCGAATCAGTCGGCGTCGTGTCAGCGATCGAAGCCATCACGCCTCCGGCAAGCAGGGCGGAACCCGCATTGGCAGATGCGAGGCCGGTCAGGTGATTCGGTCGGGCGGGGGTGGTGTGCAACCGCAGCGCGACGGCCCCGCATGCGGGCGGCAAACGTCCGTCCGGCAAGGCAGTCAGCGCGGTTTTTGCGGCGCAGCATCGGGTCGGTCTTCCCTGGATTTTTGCCCCGGCGGAGGCGCGTCCTGCGCCCATGAAAACTTGGGTGGCGGTCGGGAACAAGCGAAAAGATTGGTTGATTGCCCAAACTATAACGTTATAGGCTTTTTCTATAACGATTTAGAAACCGGGAGGAACGGATGAGATTTTCGAAACTGACAGCGGTGCTTTGCGCTTCGGTGGCGATGCCCGCCATGGCGACCGAGCTTGAAGTGACGCATTGGTGGACGAGCGGGGGCGAGGCCGCCGCGGTGGCCGAACTGGCCAAGGCCTTCGACGCCTCGGGCGACAAATGGATCGACGGCGCGATTGCCGGGGGTGGGGGCACGGCGCGCCCGATCATGATTTCCCGCATCACCGGGGGCGATCCGATGGGGGCGACCCAGTTCAACCACGGCCAGCAGGCGCTGGAGCTGGTCGAGGCCGGGCTGATGCTGGACCTGACCGATGTGGCCGAAGCCAACAACTGGAAGGAGATCATCAATCCGCCGTCGCTGCTGGATGCCTGTACCGTGGACGGCAAGATCTACTGCGCGCCGGTGAACATCCACTCGCCGGAATGGCTGTGGATCTCGAACAAGGTCTACGAGGACCTCGGGCTGCCGGTTCCGAAGGACTGGAACGAATTCGTCGCCTCGGCGCCGAAGGTGCGCGAAGCGGGCAAGCTGCCGCTGGCGCTGGGCGACCAGCCCTGGCAGTCGAACCTGGCCTTCGGGGCGATGCAGATCGCGGTCGCGGGGCTGGATGCCTGGAAGGCCGTGAACGTCGACAAGAACATGGACGTGGCCGCCGGGCCGGAATACGCCAAGGTCTTTGCCGCGGCCGCGGAAGCGCGCGAACTGGCCAAGGGCTCGGCCGTGCAGGACTGGAACCAGGCGACGAACCTTGTCATCACCGACCAGGCCGCCGGGCAGATCATGGGTGACTGGGCGCAGGGCGAATTCCAGGTTGCGGGCGAAGTGGCCGGCAAGGATTACACCTGCCTCCTGGGCCTTGGCCTGAACGAGTACATCTCGACGGGTGGCGATGCGTTCTACTTCCCCAAACTGGACGATCCCGAGAAGGAAGCGGCGCAGAAGCGTCTGGCGGCGCTGCTGGTCAGCCCCGAAGTGCAGGTGGCCTTCAACCTGAAGAAGGGCTCGTTGCCGATCCGTGGCGATATCGACATGGGTGCGGCAAACGACTGCATGAAGAAGGGTCTGGAAGTCCTTGCCGGCGGCAACATCGTCCCCTCGGGCGACATGAACTGGTCGCCGGACGTCCAGAAGCTGAACGAAGACCTCCTGGTCGAGTTCTGGAAGTCCGACATGGCTCCGGAAGAAGCCCATACCAAATGGGTGGAAAACCTGAAATCGGGCCTCTGAGACTGTCTTGACGACGGGGGGCTGCCCGCGCCGGGTGGCCCCTTTTCGCACCTGAAGGACAAAACGGGGGCAGGGCCGATGTCGGCAGCAAGCGAAGCGGACGCAATCCGCACAAGTTCCGTGGCGAAGCCGCGACCGCGGTGGACCCGCAACATCAGTTCCAAGATCGCGGCCGTCCCGATGATCCTGACCGCGCTGGTGGTCTTCCTTGGCGGCACGATCTGGACGGTGGTCTATTCCTTCACCAACTCGAAGCTTCTGCCCAAGGCGAATTTCGTGGGCTTCGACCAGTACGAGAGGCTCTGGTCGCAAAGCCGGTGGCTGGTCTCGATCGAGAACCTCTTGTTCTACGGGGTCATGTCGCTGGTCTTCACCGTGGTGATGGGCTTCATCCTGGCGGTGCTGATGGACCAGAAGATCCGGCACGAGGACACGTTCCGGACCATCATGCTGTATCCCTTCGCGCTGTCCTTCATCGTGACAGGGCTGGTCTGGCAATGGATCCTGAATCCCGATTTCGGCATCCAGGGGATCGTCCGCGACCTGGGCTGGACCAGTTTCACCTTCGACCCGCTGAACAATCCGGACACGGTGCTGTTCGGCCTGCTGATCGCGGGGCTTTGGCAGGGCACGGGCTTCGTGATGTGCCTGATGCTCGCCGGCCTGCGCGGCATCGACGAGGACATCTGGAAGGCCGCCCGCGTCGACGGCATCCCGACCTGGAAGACCTATGTCATGGTCATCATCCCCATGATGCGCCCCGTCTTCATCACGACGCTGGTGATCGTCGCCAGCGGCATCATCCGGCTTTACGACCTGGTCGTCGCCATGACGAGCGGTGGGCCGGGGGGCAACGCGTCCCAGGTGCCCGCGATGTATGTCTACGACTACATGTTCCAGGCGCAGAACCTTGGGCAGGGCTTCGCGGCCTCGACCATGATGCTTCTTTCCGTGCTGATCGTGCTGATCCCCTGGGCCTACCTGGAATTCGGAGGGAAGAAGCATGGCTGACGTCGGGATGACTGCAATGACCGGCCCGCGCGGCGCGAAGCCGAGGAAGACCCTGAGCGGTCGCAACATCATGCTGTATGGCACGCTGCTGGTGGTCTGCGTCTACTACCTTCTGCCTTTGTGGGTCATGGTGATGACCAGCCTGAAGGGCATGCCCGAGGTCCGCATCGGCAACATCTTCGCCCCGCCCGTCGAGGTGACGTTCCAGCCCTGGGTCAAGGCTTGGGCCGAGGCCTGCACGGGCCTGAACTGCGACGGGCTTTCGCGGGGCTTCTGGAACTCGGTCCTGATCACGGTGCCTTCGGTGATCGTGTCGATCGCAATCGCATCGGTGAACGGCTACGCGCTGATCAACTGGAAGTTCAAGGGATCGGATGTGTTCTTCACCATCCTGATCTTCGGGTCCTTCATCCCCTACCAGATCATGCTGTACCCGATCGTGATCCTGCTGCGCGAGATGGGGATCTACGGCACGCTCTGGGGCCTGATCATCGTGCACACGATCTTCGGCATGCCGATCCTGACGCTTCTGTTTCGCAACTACTTCAGTGCGATCCCGGAAGAGTTGTTCAAGGCCGCCCGCGTCGACGGGGCCGGGTTCTGGGGCATCTACTTCCGCATCATGCTGCCGATGAGCCTGCCCATCTTCGTGGTGGCGCTGATCCTGCAGGTGACGGGGATCTGGAACGACTTCCTCTTCGGTGTCGTCTTCACCAAGCCGGACCTCTACCCGATGACCGTGCAGCTGAACAACATCGTCAACTCGGTCCAGGGGGTGAAGGAGTACAACGTCAACATGGCCGCCACGGTGCTGACGGGCCTGGTGCCGCTGATCGTCTACTTCGTCTCTGGCAAACTCTTCGTGCGCGGTATCGCCGCCGGTGCCGTGAAAGGCTGACACATGGTGAATTCGATTGAAGTCAAGGACCTGACGCTGAACTTCGGCTCGGTTTCGGTTCTGAAGAACATGAACCTCGACGTGGCGGAGGGGGAGTTTGTCGTGCTTCTGGGGCCTTCGGGCTGCGGGAAGTCGACGCTGCTGAACTGCCTGGCGGGCCTCTTGGACATCACCGACGGGCAGATCTGGATCAAGGGGAAGAACGTCACCTGGTCGGAACCGTCGGAACGGGGCATCGGGATGGTGTTCCAGAGCTACGCCTTGTATCCCCAGATGACGGTGCGGGGAAACCTGTCCTTCGGGCTGAAGAACGCGAAGGTCCCGCAGGCCGAGATCGACAAGCGGATCGCCCGGGCGGCGGAGATCCTGCAGATCCAGCCTTTGCTGGACCGGAAACCGGCGGCTCTTTCGGGCGGTCAAAGGCAGCGGGTCGCCATCGGGCGGGCGCTGGTGCGGGATGTGGACGTGTTCCTGTTCGACGAGCCGCTGTCGAACCTCGACGCCAAGTTGCGCAGCGAATTGCGGGTGGAGATCAAGCGGTTGCACAACCAGCTGGGCAACACGATGGTCTATGTGACCCATGACCAGATCGAGGCGCTGACCCTGGCCGACCGCATCGCGGTGATGAAGGGCGGGGTGATCCAGCAGCTCGCCGCGCCCCTGGAGATCTACAACCGCCCGTCGAACCTGTTCGTGGCGGGGTTCCTGGGCAGCCCGTCGATGAACTTCCTGAAGGGCCGGACGGTGGATGGCGGGAAAGCCTTCCAATTCGGCTCCACGAAGATCGACCTGGCCGGTTACGAGGGCGGGGCGGTGCTGGAACGGGACGATGCAATCCTGGGCGTCCGGCCGGAGCATATCACCGTGTCCACGACGCCGGTGTCCGGGCCCTCGATTCCCGCGGAGGTCGAGATCGACGAACACCTGGGCGCCGACAGCCTTCTGTGGCTGAAAGCGGAAGGGGCGAACATGAGCGTGCGGGTGCCCGTCGAAGGGCGGCTCCCGGCGGGGACGAAGGTGCATCTGGGGCTCGATATCCCCAAGGCCTCGCTCTTTGACGCGAAGACGGAACAAAGGATCTAAGACATGCTGGATCTGGCGGGGTGCTGGACGCTTTCGGATGAAAGCGGCGCCCATGTCGTGCCCTTCGACCTGCCGGGGGATGGTGTCTCGGCGCTGGTCAAGGCGGGGGTGATCCCCGAGCCCTATTGGGGCCGGAACGAGTATGAGTGCCGCTGGGTCAGCGAGCGCGACTGGGTGGCGCGGCGGGTTTTCTCGCATGACGGAAGCGCTGCGGAGCTCGTGGTCGAGGGGCTGGACACCGTGGCTGAGGTACGGCTGAACGGGGTCACGGTCCTGTCGGCGGCCAACGTCCATCGGCGGTGGCGGGTGGATGTGTCTGCCGCTTTGCGCGCGGGGGAGAACGCGGTCGAGATCCTGTTCAGGTCGCCGGTGCGGGAGGCGCTGGCCCGTGCGGCGCGGATGCCGTTTCCGATCCCCTACCAGCAGGTGAACGGGGCGATTGCCTTCAACAACATGCTGCGGAAACAGCAGTGCGATTTCGGGTGGGACTGGAACATCGCGCTGGGGATCTTCGGGGTGTCTGGCTGTGTTCGGCTGGAGCCGGTGGGACCGCGGATCGGGGATGTGTTGGTGGATCAAGTGCACTCCGCCGGGCAGGTCGAGCTGCGGCTCAGGGTTCACGCGACGTCTGAGGATGTGACGGCAAGCCTTTGTAGTGTCACGAAAACTGCGCGTGTTGTGGGAGGCGTGGCGGAGCTTTCTCTGGTGATCCGCGACCCTGTGCTGTGGTGGCCCGCCGGCCAGGGCGCGCAGGTGTTGCATGACCTGGAGCTGACGGGCGGCGGGGCGCGGGTGGTGAAGCGGATTGGCCTGCGGGACATGAAGCTTGTGTCCGAGCCGGATGCGGCGGGGCGGTCCTTTGGCGTGCGGGTTAATGGCCGCGCGGTCTTTGCCAAGGGGGCGAACTGGATCCCGGCGGATGCGCTGTTCGGGCGGATCACGGTCGAGGGTGTGCGGGGGCTTCTGCAGTCCGCGGTCGATGCCAACATGAACATGATCCGCATCTGGGGCGGCGGGCGGTATGAGCCGGACTGGTTCTATGACCTCTGCGACGAATTGGGGCTGATGGTCTGGCAGGACTTCATGTTCGCCTGCCACCTGTACCCTTCGACGCCGGACTTCCTGGCGGAAGTGGATGCGGAGGTGCGGGACGTGGTCTCGCGCATCAGCCACCACGCCTGCATCGCGGTCTGGTGCGGCGACAATGAGCTGATCGGGGCGCTGACCTGGTTCCCGGAAAGCCGCAAGGACCGGGATCGGTACCTGGTGAACTACGACCGGCTGAACCGGACGGTGGAGGCGGCTCTGCTGGAGACCCTGCCGGGGGCCAACTGGTGGCCGTCGTCGCCCTCTCCCGGCCCGCTGGCGTTTGGGGATGCGTGGCATGATGACTCCAGCGGCGACATGCACTTCTGGAGCGTTTGGCACGAGGGGCGCGACTTCGATCACTATCGGGACGTAAGCCCAAGGTTCTGTTCGGAATTCGGGTTCCAGTCCTATCCGTCGCTGACCGCTATCGCTCGGTTTGCCGACCCTGCGGACTGGAACATCGCTGCCCCGGTGATGGAGAGCCACCAGAAGAACCCCGGCGGGAACGCGCGGATCGCCGAGACGATGTTCCGCTATTTCCGCTTTCCGGTGGACTTCCCGAACTTCGTCTATGTCAGTCAGGTCCAGCAGGCCTTGGCGATCAAGACGGCGGTGACGCATTGGCGGTCGCTGAAGCCGCATTGTCAGGGGACGCTGTACTGGCAGCTGAACGACACCTGGCCGGTCTGTTCCTGGGCGAGCCTGGATCACGGCGGAAACTGGAAGCTGCTGCATCACATGGCGGCGCGGTTCTATGCGCCGGTGATGGTGACGGCGGTGCCGACGGAGGGGGGCATCGAGCTGCGGGCGGTGAACGACCGGCCAGAGGCGGTGACGATCACGGTCACGGCCAATGCGGCGGCGATGGATGGGTCGACGCGGGAAGTTGGCAAGGCGACGGTCACCGTGTCGCCGGATGCGGCGGTGCCGGTGCTGACCGTGGCTGCCGATGCGCTGCGGGCGGATGAGGTTCTGGCCTTCACCTGGGCGGGCGATGCGCAGGGTGGCGACGTCCATGCGCCGAAGCCTTGGAAGACCTATGATCTGCTGCCCTCCGGCCTGACGGCGTACATCAAGCGCGAGGGTGACGTCTGGAAATTGACATTGCAGGTCAAGGCACTCGCGCCGTTTGTTGCAGTGGAATCTGAAGTTCCGGGCCGCCTTTCGACCAATGCCGTGACCCTGTTCCCCGGCTATCCGGCCACCATCACCTTCACCCCCGAGGACTCCTCGGCCACACCGACCTTCACCCTCAGAGATCTCCATTCCGCCACCTACGGCGGCTGACGAAAGGCACAACGCATGTTCAGCTATCAGCTTTATTCCTCGCGCAACTTCCCGCCCATGTCGCGGACCTTCGAGATGGTGTCGAAGGCGGGCTATACGGCCGTGGAGGGCTACGGCGCGCTTTATGCCGATGACGCGGCGGTGGCGGCGACGGCCGAGGGGCTCAAGGCCACCGGGCTGACGATGCCGACGGGGCACTTCGGCCTCGTCCAGTTGGAAACCGACGTCGAGAAGGTGCTGGGCATCGCCAGGGCGCTGAAGATGGAGCGGCTCTATTGCCCCTATGTGATGCCGGACGACCGGCCCACGGATGCGGCGGGGTGGAAGGCGTTTGGGGCCCGGCTGCAGAAGGCGGGGGCGCCCTACAAGGCGGCGGGCTATGGGTTCGGCTGGCACAACCACGACTTCGAGTTCAAGGCGCTGGCCGATGGGTCGATGCCGCAGGACCGCATCTTCGAGGGCGGACCGGACCTGGAGTGGGAGATGGACGTGGCCTGGGTCATCCGCGGCGGAGCGGACCCGCTGGCCTGGATCGAAAAATACAAGGACCGGATCACCGCGGCGCATGTGAAGGACATCGCGCCTGCGGGCGAGAACAAGGACGAGGACGGCTGGTCGGATGTGGGCCACGGCACGGTGGACTGGAAGTCCATCATGGCCGCGCTGAAGAAGATCGGGGTGAAGCACTTCGTCATGGAACACGACAACCCGAAGGACGATGCGCGGTTCGCAACCCGTTCGATCGGGTCAGTCAAGGCTTTCTGAGGAAACGGGAAAATGGCAAATCTTGGTATCGGTATCATCGGGGCGGGCAACATCTCCAGCGCCTATCTGCGGCTGGCGCCGCTGTTCAAGGGGCTGGAGGTGCGGGCCGTCGCCGACGTGAACATGGACGTGGCGAAGCTGCGGGCCGAGGAGTTCGGCGTCAAGGCGCAATCGGTCGATGACCTGCTGGCCAACAAGGACGTGGACGTGGTGATAAACCTCACCATCCCGGACGCGCATTACACGGTGACGAAGCGCATCCTGGAGGCGGGGAAGCATGCCTATTCGGAAAAGCCGCTGGTCCTGACGCTGGAGGAGGGGAAGACGCTGCGGGACCTCGCGGCGTCAAAGGGGCTGGCCGTGGGCTGCGCGCCGGACACGGTCCTGGGCGGCGCGCACCAGCAGGCTCGGGCGATTCTGGATGAGGGGCGGATCGGCACGATCACCACGGCGGTGGCCTGCGTGCAGAACCACGGGCCGGAAGGTTGGCACCCGAACCCGGAGTTCTTCTTCCTGCCGGGCGCGGGGCCGATGCTGGACCTGGGGCCTTATTACGTGGCGAACCTGATCAACTTTCTGGGGCCGGTGAAGCGGGTGGGGGCGATCACCTCTTCGGCCACGCCGACAAGGGTAATCGGTTCGGGCGCGCGGGCGGGGCAGGAGATCCCGGTCAAGACGCCGACGAACATCCATGCCCTGCTGGAGTTCCACTCGGGCGCGGTGGTGAACCTGACCACCAGCTGGGACGTCTGGCACCACAAGCGCAACCATTTCGAGTTCTACGGGACCGAGGGGACGCTCTATGTGCCGGACCCGAACTTCTTCGGCGGGACCGTGGAAGTGGCGGACAAGGCGGGCACCCTGACCGAGGTCGCGCCCTGGGATCACCCGTTCGGCATTCCGAACCAGGACCATCCGCAGCGCGGGCCGCTGGCGAACTACCGCACGGCGGGCTTGGCCGACATGGTCGCGGCGCTGCAGGGCGGGCGCGATGCGCGCTGCAGCCTTGAGCGGACGCTGCACGGGGTCGACGTGATGACTGCCTGCCTGACATCCGGGAAGACGGGCGGGTTCGTGACGCTGACGACGACCTGCACGCGGCCTGCGGCGCTGTCGCCGGACGAGGCGCGGGCGCTGCTGCGCTGAGGGTTGGCCCAAGGCCTGACACCTCCCTGTCAGGCGGGCCGCAGCGGGCGGGGGGATTGAGGGATCCCTCCGCCCGTATCATTGCAAGAGGTTGAACATGCTGGAAAACCCCGTGATCCGCGGCTTCAACGCCGACCCGTCGTTCTGCCGGGTGGGCGAGGACTATTACATCGCGACCTCGACCTTCGAATGGTATCCGGGGGTACAGATCCACCATTCGCGCGACCTGGTGAACTGGCGTCTGGTGGCGCGGCCCCTGCGGCGGGCGAAGCAGTTGGACATGCGCGGGAACCCCGACAGCTGCGGCATCTGGGCGCCGTGCCTTTCCTATGCGGACGGGAAGTTCTGGCTGGTCTATACGGATGTGAAGCGGCTGGATGGGGCTTTCAAGGACGCGCACAACTATATCGTCACCTGCGCCACCATCGACGGGGAGTGGTCGGACCCGACATACGTGAACTCCTCGGGCTTTGACCCGTCCTTGTTCCATGACCGGGACGGGCGGAAGTGGTTCGTCAACATGCGCTGGAACCATCGGGGGAAGGGAACGGGGCTGAACCCCGCCAATGACCTGTTCGACGGGATCGAGTTGCAGGAGTGGCACCCGGAAGAAGGGCTGCTGGGCGAGGTGGCGACGATCTATGTCGGCACGGACCTTGGGCTGACCGAGGCGCCGCATCTTTTCTGGCATGACGGGTACTATTACCTGACGACGGCGGAGGGCGGCACCGGCTATGACCATGCGGTGACCCTGGCTCGGTCACGGGACATCCGGGGGCCGTACGAGACGCATCCGGCGAAGCATGTGATCACGGCGCGGTTTTCGCCCGAGAACCCGATCCAGCGGATGGGGCACGGGCAGTATGTCGGGGGACATGACGGGCGCTTCTGGCATTCGTTCCTCTGCGGGCGGCCGCAGAAGGGTCCGCGCGGGCTGTTCTGTGCCACGGGGCGCGAGACCGGCCTGGCCGAGGTCGTCTGGCGCGATGGGTGGCTGTGGCTGAAGGATGGGGGGATGCTGCCTCCGACCACGGTAGACTTGCCGGTGGAGCGGGTGGCGCCGGGGGCGGTGGAGTATGATTTCCGGGGGTCTTCCTTGCCGGACGACTTCCAGTGGCTGCGGACGCCGGAGCCGGATCGCATCTTCCGGATGACGGGGACTGCGCTGCGCCTGATCGGGCGGGAAAGCCTTGGGTCTTGGTTCGAGCAGTCGCTGGTGGCGCGGCGGCAGGATGAGGCGGCCTATGAGGCGGAGTGCGATGTGATTGCCGATCCGCCCAACTGGCAGCGGGCCGCGGGCCTGATCACCTATTACAACCGGCACAAGTTCCATGCGGCTTTGGTGACCCGGGAAGCGGGCGAACGGGTGGTGACGCTGGTGTCGTGCCTGGGGGACTGGCCGGGCGAGGCGCTGACCTTCCACGGTCGGTTCCCGGTGGCCCAAGGCAAGGTCACGCTGGGGGTCAGCGTCGACCGGGCGGTGCAGCGGTTCAGCGTCAATGGCGGGGCGGTGGGGCCGGAGCTGGATGCCTCGGTCGTGTCGGATGAAGGGGGGCGCGGGGAGCATGCCTCCTTCACCGGGGCCTTCGTTGGCGTCGTGGCGCATGACCTGACGGGGCAGGGCTGGACGGCGGATGTGACGCGGTTTCGCTATGCGCCCAAAGCGGATTGAGGATTTGATCAGATGGATTTGATCAACTCTTGATTGCCGGGAAGATGCGGTCATAAAGGGCAAAGCCCGAAGGGAGCCCCGATGGACACTGACGCCCGCAAGATCCCGAGCCACGAGGTCACCTACGCGCGCCTGCGCGACATGATCCTGTTCGGGCATCTGGCGCCGGGGGCTCCGGTGACGATCCAGGGGCTGATCACCGATCTGGGGGCCGGAATGACCCCCGTGCGCGAAGCGATCCGGCGGCTGACGGCGGAAGGTGCGCTTCTGCCGCAGGGGAACCGGCGGGTGGCGGTGCCGGAACTGTCGGCGGACCTTCTGGAGCAGGTGGCCTTTGCGCGGCTGGCGATCGAGCCGAAGCTGGCGGAACTGGCCGCGCCGAAGCTGAGCGCGGCGCAGATCGACCGGCTGGAGGCGATCGACGGGGCTGTGAACCGGGCGATCGAGGCGGGGAAGCTGCCGGATTACCTGGCGGCGAACCACGCGTTCCACTTTGCGCTCTATGAGGCGGCGGAAGCCCCGGTCCTTCTGGACCTCGCGCGGTCGCTGTGGCTGCGGGCGGGGCCGAGCTTGCGGGCGGTGATCGACCGTTATGGGCGTGATGTCGCGCCGGACCTTCACCGCGAGGCGCTGGCGGCGATGCGGGCTGGGGATGCCAAGGGGCTGGCCCGGGCCATCGAGCAGGACATCCAGCAGGGCGTGGATCATGTCCGGCAGGCCCTGGCCGAGGGTCAGTGACGGTTTTCGAATGGAGCGCTGGCGCGCGCGGCTTTTGTCTCGTCGTCGGGCTTCGCCTCCTCCTCGGGCTGATGGGGGTTTCACCCCCAAACCCCCAGAGTATTTGGAAAAAGAGCAAGGGGGCGGGGTTCGGGCTAATTTGATCAAATTTCTTGAACAGCGGCGCGTTTGATCATATCCTTCCGGAAAGACGGGGCATCCGGCCCTGCCGATTCCGCGAGGGTACGCCGATGAACATGATCACCAACCACATGCCGACCGCCGAACTGCAGCGTCTGGACGCGGCGCACCACTTCCATCCTTTCACCGACAAGGCGGGGCTTGCCGCCAAGGGCGCGCGGGTCATCACGCGCGGCGAGGGCGTGTGGCTGACCGACAGCGAGGGCAACCGGATCATCGACGGGATGGCGGGCCTGTGGTGCGTGAACATCGGGTACGGCCGCAAGGAGCTGGCCCAGGTCGCGGCGCGGCAGATGGAGGAGCTGGCCTATTACAACACTTTCTTCCAGACGACCCATGTGCCGGCCATCGCGCTGGCGGCGGAGATCGCGAAGCTTGCCCCCGGTGATCTGAACCACGTCTTCTTTGCAGGCTCGGGGTCCGAGGCGAACGACACCAACATCCGTCTCGTGCGGCGCTACTGGGACGTGAAGGGGATGCCCTGGCGGAAGACGATCATCGCGCGGTGGAACGGGTATCATGGGTCCACGATGGGTGGCGGGTCGCTGGGGGGGATGAAGCCGATCCACGCGCATGGCGGCAAGATCGACGGGATCGAGCATATCGACCAGCCCTACTGGTGGGGTGAGGGCGGGGACATGTCCGAGGACGAGTTCGGCCTGGCCCGCGCGCAGGAACTGGAGAAGAAGATCCTGGAACTGGGGCCGCACAACGTCGCGGCCTTCATCGGCGAGCCGATCCAGGGCGCAGGCGGCGTGATCGTTCCACCCAAGACCTACTGGCCGGAAATCCAGCGGATCTGCCAGAAATACGGCATCCTGCTGATCGCCGACGAGGTCATCACCGGCTTCGGGCGGACCGGGAACTGGTTCGGTTCGCAGACCCTGGACATCAAGCCGCACATCATGACCATCGCGAAGGGCCTGTCCTCGGGCTACCAGCCGATCGGCGGGTCGATCGTCTGTGACGAGGTGGCCGAGGTTGTGGGGTCGGGCGGGGAGTTCTTCCACGGCTACACCTACTCGGGCCATCCGGTGGCGGCGGCGGTCGCGCTGGAGAACCTGCGGATCATGCAGGACGAGAAGATCGTCGAGCATGTCCGGGACGTGGCGCACCCCTACCTGAAGGAGCGTTGGGACGCGCTGACCGAGCATCCGATGGTGGGCGAGGCGAAGCTGGTCGGCCTCATGGGGTCGATCGCGCTGACCCCAAACAAGGCCAAGCGGGCGAAGTTCGCCAGCGAGGCGGGGACCGTCGGCTACAAGACCCGCGAGCGCTGCTTTGCCAACAACCTGATCATGCGGCACGTGGGAGACCGGATGATCATCTCTCCGCCGCTGGTCATCACCCCGGCCGAGATCGACGTGCTGATCGAGCGGGCGAAGAAGTCGCTGGACGAGGCCTACAAGATCGTCAAGGACGAGGGGCTCTGGGTCGAGGCCTGATTCTGTCCACGGTGGACATTTTCTGATTTCCTTTTGAAATCAGATGTATGTCCGCGGGCGTTAGGAAATTGTTAGGACCTTGCGGCGCGCCGGACTGGCGCGCCGCTTGTCTTTGGCGATCAGGGTCTCGGCAAGGGCGAGGTTGATGAGCCAGCCGCCGATCATCAGCACGGCGCGGGGGCCTTCGCTGGGCGCGCCGACCAGGAGGACCCAGGGCAGGTGGGTGAAGACCTGCGTGCCTGCCCCCATTCCGATGGCATAGGCCCGCAGCATCCAGGCGTGGTGGGCCGCAACGTTGCCGCCAAGGATCGTGGTAACGCCCAGACCCAGTGCGGCAGTCATGCCCGCGCCGAAGACCAGTCGGGCAATGAAGACGGCCTCGCCATCGGCATTGGCGGCGGGATAGGTCAGCGTCATCCAGATCCCGCTTAGCGCGGCGGCAAGACCCATCGGGACCACGGCGCGACCCGACCAGCGGTGCCAGCGGGAGCGGCGCAGGCCGGGGGAGAACTGGAAGGCTCCGGCGAGGGCGAACCAGGTGGAGGCGATGACGTGGATCGTGACGGGGATCGGGCTGGCATGGAAGCGGTCCGTCGCCGGGGTCGGGGTGCCGGTGGCAAGGTCGCCAAGCCGGGCCATCGCGGCCAGGGCGGGAATGAGCGCCAGAAGGATCAGGGCGGCGGGGACAAGCCAGGGGGAGCGGGGATGTGGCATATGAGCCTCGGGCAATTGGCCAGGGCTGCCATACTGCCGCGTATTGCATGAGTGAATTGCGGAAATCCGGCTTTCTGTTATGCATATTTGCATGGATAACGGTACCCCTTTCGACTGGACGCAGGCCCGTGCCTTTCTGGCGACGGTCGAGGCGGGAAGCCTGTCGCAGGCTGCCAAGGTGCTTGGGCTGACTCAGCCCACGCTGTCGCGGCAGGTGGCGGGGCTGGAGGCCGCGCTTGGGGTGGTTCTGTTCGAGCGGGTCGGGCGGTCCCTGGTGCTGACCGAAACCGGGCGGGACCTGCTGGACCATGTCCGCGACATGGGCGCGGCGGCAGAGCGGATCGCGCTGGCGGCGGCGGGGCAGAGCCAGGCGCTGGAGGGCCGGGTCACGATCAGCGCGAGCGACGCGATGGCGGTCCATGTGCTGACTCCGCTTCTGCCCGCGTTGCAGGAGATCGCGCCCGGGATCGAGGTCGAGGTGCTGGCGGCGAACCGGATCAGCGACTTGCAGCGGCGCGAGGCGGATATTGCGATCCGGCATCTGCGCCCGGTCGAGCCGGAGCTGATCGGTCGCCAGGTGGGGACGTGGCGAGCGCGGCTTTACGCGGCCCGGTCCTATCTCGATCGGCGCGGGCGGCCGGAAACGGTGGCGGAGCTGGCGCAGCATGCGATCCTGGGCTTTGCGCCGGTCGACCGCTTGCTTGCGACCTTGGTGGCCGAGGGCCTTCCGGTGACGCGGCGCAATGTCCGGCACATGACCGACAACGGGCTGGTGCTGGCCGAAATGATGCAGCAGGGCCTTGGGATCGGCGTGGCCCCCGAGCCCTTCGCGCAGCGGATTCCGGGGCTTGACCTGGTGCTTCCCGATTGGCCCGGCATCCCGGTGCCGCTGTGGCTGGTCGCCCACCGCGAGGTGCAGACCAGCCGTCGCATGCGCATCGTCGTCGACTTCCTGGCCGAAGCCCTGGCCCGTATCTGACGCCTTGCCGTGGCGGCCCGGAACCTTAGCGGCGGCTGATCTTCTCTATTGCATATCTAGTAAGCTTTATATATGTAGAGCCAAACCAGGAGGCTTCTGCATGTCCCGTTCGTCCTTTCTGCTTGCCGCCAGCCTTTTCGCCCTGACCGCCCCGCTGGGGGCCGAGCCTCTGACCCTTGCCCCGGTCACGGTGACCGAGTGGAAGGCGGTATATGGCACGGTCGAGGCGAAGGATCGGATTCCGGCGCGGGCGCGGATCGGCGGGACCCTGGTCGCACTGTCGGTGGCCGAGGGCGACCTGGTCCAGGCTGGGCAGGAGCTGGCGCGGATCGTGGACGACAAGCTGGATTTCCAGCTGGCGGCCCTGGGCGCGCAGAAGGAGGCTCTGGCGGCGCAGCTGGCCAATGCCGAGGCGGACCTGAAGCGGGGCGAGGACCTGCTGAAGAATGGCGTCACCACGACCCAGCGCGTCGACGCGCTGCGCACGCAGGTCGACGTGCTGAAAGGGCAGATCGCCTCGCTGGAGGCGCAGGCCGAGGTGGTGGCGCAGCAGGCCAAGGAGGGCGTGGTGCTGGCCCCGGTCGCGGGCCGCGTGCTGGACGTGCCGCAGGTCAAGGGCGCGGTGGTGATGCCGGGGGAGCCGGTGGCGGTGGTGGGCGGCGGCGGGACCTTCCTGCGCATCGCGGTGCCGGAGCGCCACGCGGCGGCGCTGACGGCGGGGGACAAGATCGTCGTTTCGGAAGCCGGGGCGGACCGCGAGGGGGTGCTGGCCCGGGTCTATCCGCTGATCGAGGGCGGCCGGGTCGTCGCGGATGTCGAGATCGCGGACCTGCCGGACACATTCGTCGGCGCGCGGATGCTGGTGCGGCTGCCGGTGGGCGCGCGCGAGGCGCTCTTGGTGCCGAAGGCTGACGTGGTGACGCGGTCGGGCCTTGATTTCATCGGGGTGCAGGGGGCCGAGGGGCCGGCGCTGCGGTCGATCGTGCCGGGTGCGGTGCAGGTGGTGGACGGGGTCGAGATGGTCGAGGTGATCAGCGGCGTTGTCGCGGGCGACGTGGTGGTGCCAGCGGCGGAGGTGGGCCAATGAGCAAGCATCCGCTGGGCATCGCCGGGGGGCTGACGAAGGCCTTCATCAACTCGGCCCTGACGCCGCTGTTCATTCTGGCTGCGCTTGCGGCGGGGCTGGTCGCTCTGGTCAGCCTGCCGCGCGAGGAGGAGCCGCAGATCTCGGTCCCCCTGGTCGACATCCATGTCCAGGCGCAGGGGTTGAAGGCGGCGGATGCGGTGAAGCTGGTGACGGAGCCGCTGGAGGTCATCGTCAAGGGGATCAACGACGTCGAGCATGTCTATTCCTCGACGCGCGACGACGCGGCGATGGTGACGGCGCGGTTCGAGGTCGGCACCCGGTCCGAGGACGCGATCCTGCGGGTGCATGACAAGGTGCGGGCGAACATCGGCGCGATCCCGGTGGGGATCCCGGAGCCGCTGATCGTGGGGCGCGGGATCGATGACGTGGCGATCCTGACGCTGACGCTGTCGGGGGGCGATTTGTCGGCCAACGACCTGACGCGGATCGCGCGGACCTTGCAGACCGAGGTGGCGAAGACCGAGGACGTGGGGCTGACCTATCTGGTGGGCGACGCTCAGGACGCGATCCGGATCGAGCCGGACCCGGACCGGCTGGCGTTGTACGGCGTGACGCTGCAACAGCTGGCGGGCAAGGTCGCGCAGGCGAACCGGACGCTGAACACGGGGAAACTGCGCGACCGGGGGCAGATGGTGGACCTGGTGGCGGGGGAAACGCTGACAGCGCCGGCAGAGGTGGAGCATCTTCTGCTGACCACGCGCGACGGGCGGCCGGTCTATGTCTCGGACGTCGCCACGGTCCGGTATGTGGAGAATACGAAGGACGCCATCGTCTCGCATCTGGCGAAGGACGGGGTGTCGGGGCCGGCGGTGACGCTGGCGGTGGCGAAGCGGGCGGGGGCCAATGCGGTGGTGGTGGCCGAAGAGGTCCTGCACCGGGTCGAGGCGCTGGAGCCGAAGCTTATCCCCGAGGGTGTGACGGTGACGATCACGCGGGACTATGGAGAGACGGCGAACGAGAAGGCCAATGAGCTGTTGTTCCACCTTGGCCTCGCCACGGTGTCGATCATCGCGCTGGTGTGGCTGGCGATCGGCTGGCGCGAGGCGGGGGTGGTGGCGATCGTCATTCCGGTGACGATCCTGCTGACGCTGTTCGCGGCCTGGGTCATGGGCTTCACGCTGAACCGGGTTTCCCTCTTCGCGCTGATCTTCAGTATCGGCATCCTGGTCGACGATGCCATCGTGGTGATCGAGAACATTGACCGGCACTGGGGGCTGGACCGGCGGAAGCCAAGGCTCCAGGCGGCCATCGAGGCGGTGGCGGAAGTGGGCAACCCGACCATCGTGGCGACGCTGACGGTGGTGGTGGCGCTGTTGCCGATGCTGTTCGTCAGCGGGCTGATGGGGCCGTACATGTCGCCGATCCCCGCGAACGCTTCGGCGGCAATGATCTTTTCCTTCTTCGTGGCGGTCATCATCACGCCCTGGCTGATGGTCAAGATCGCGGGCCGGGCGGACATGCATGACCACGCGGGCGATGACGTCCACGGCGGCCATCACGGTGGCTGGCTGGTGCGGGCCTATACGGCGGTGGCGCGGCCCGTGCTGGCGACGAAACGCCGGGCGCTGGGGTTCCTGCTGGTGACGGCGGCGCTGTCCTTCGGGTCGCTGGCGCTTCTCTACACGCGGGACGTGACGGTGAAGCTGCTGCCCTTCGACAACAAGTCGGAGCTGTCGGTGGTCATCGACCTGCCCGAGGGGTCGTCCGTGGAAGCGACCGACCGCGTCGCGCGGGATGTGGCGGATGTGGTGATGGGGCTGCCCGAAGTGACCTCGGTCCAGACCTATGCCGGGACGCCTGCGCCGTTCAATTTCAACGGGTTGGTGCGGCACTACTATCTGCGGGCCGAGCCTCAGCTGGGCGAGGTGGCGATCAACCTTGTGGGCAAGGCCGACCGCGATCGGGCGAGCCATGACATCGCGCTGGACCTGCGCGAGCGGCTGAAGGCCGTGAAGGTGCCGGCGGGGACGAGCCTGAAGGTGGTTGAACCTCCGCCCGGTCCGCCGGTGATCTCGACCCTGCTGGCCGAGGTCTATGGGCCGGATGCCGAGACCCGGCGCGAGGCGGCGGCGTTGATCCGTCAGGCCTTCGAGTCGGTGCCGTTCATCGTGGACGTGGACGACAGTTTCGGCACCCAGGCGCGGCGGCTGCGGGCGACGATTTCGACCGACGACCTGGACTTCTATTCGGTGCAGGAACAGGACGTCTTCGACACGCTGGCCGCGCTGAACGGCGGGCAGACCGTGGGCTATTCGCACCGGGGCGAGGGGCGCTTGCCGATCCCGCTGGTGGTCGGGCGCGACAAGTCGGACCGGGTGCTGGACGAACGCTTCCTGACGACTCCGATCCCCGCCAATGCGCTTCCCGGCGCGCGGGGGGTGGTGGAGCTGGGCGACGTGGTCACGGTCAGCGAAGAGGCCGCAAGCTTCCCGATCTTCCGCCACAACGGCCGCGATGCCGAGATGGTGACGGCAGAGCTGGCGGGCGACTTCGAGGCGCCGCTGTACGGGATGCTGGCGGTGGCCGACCAGATCGAGGCGATGGACTGGCCGGACGGCACCAAGCCCGAGATCTCGCTGCACGGCCAGCCGGAGGACGAGGGGAAGGTCACCCTTCTGTGGGACGGCGAGTGGGAAGTGACCTTCGTCACCTTCCGCGACATGGGGGCGGCCTTCGGGGTGGCGCTGCTGGGCATCTACATCCTGGTCGTGGCGCAGTTCGGGTCGTTCAAGCTGCCCTTGGTGATCCTGACGCCGATCCCGCTGACCTTCCTGGGAATCATGTTCGGCCATTGGCTGTTCGGCGCACCGTTTTCGGCCACGTCAATGATCGGTTTCATTGCGCTGGCCGGGATCATCGTGCGGAACTCGATTCTGCTGGTGGATTTCATCCGCCACGGAGGAGGGGTCACGGTGGACCTGCTGATCGAAGCCGGGGCAATCCGGTTCAAGCCGATCCTTCTGACCGCCATCGCCGCCATGATCGGCGCGGTGGTGATCCTGGCGGACCCGATCTTCCAGGGCCTCGCGATTTCGCTGCTGTTCGGTCTGCTGTCGTCGACGCTGCTGACCGTCCTTGTCATCCCGGCGATCTACCGCGTGTTCCGCACTGAGGCGGACCCGGCGGCGGACGTCACTGCCTGATCAGAGGAGGAGACTGAAATGGCACATGTCGTTGTACTCGGGGCCGGTCTTGGCGGCGCCATCATGGCTTATGAGTTGAAGGACCAGCTCAGGCCCGAGGACAAGGTGACGGTGGTCACCAAGGACCCGAAGTATCACTTCGTCCCCTCGAACCCCTGGATCGCGGTCGGCTGGCGCGAGCGGGAGGACATCACGGTGGACCTCGCCCCCACCATGCAGAAGAAAGGGATCGACTTCATCCCCGTGGCGGCCGAGAAGCTTGTCCCCGAGGAGAACCGGATTGCCCTGGTCGACGGGAAGTCGGTCACCTACGACTATCTGGTGATCGCGACGGGGCCGGAGCTGGCCTTCGACGAGATCGAGGGTTTCGGTCCGCAGGGGTTTACCCAGTCGATCTGCCATATCGACCATGCCGAGGCCGCGAAGTCGGTGTTCGAGAAGCTGATTGCGAACCCCGGCCCGGTCATCATCGGCGCGGCGCAGGGGGCAAGCTGTTTCGGCCCGGCCTACGAGTTCCTGTTCATCCTGGAAACCGCCCTCCGCCGCGCGAAGGTGCGGGACCGGGTGCCGATGATTTTTGTCACCCCCGAGCCTTACATCGGGCATCTTGGCCTGGACGGGGTGGGGGACACCAAGGGTCTGCTGGAATCCGAGATGCGCGAGAAGCACATCAAGTGGATGACCAACACCCGCATCAAGCGGGTCGAGGACGGCCACATGATCGTCGAGGAAGTGGGCGAGGACGGGGTCGCGAAGCCAGAGAAGGACCTGCCCTTCGCCTTTTCGATGATGCTGCCCGCCTTCCGGGGGATCAAGCCGGTCTCGGGGATCGAGGGGCTGTCGAACCCCAGGGGCTTCACCATCGTCGACAAGCACCAGCAGAACCCGAAGTACAAGAACATCTTCGCCGTGGGCGTCTGCGTGGCGATCCCGCCGATGGGGCCGACTCCGGTGCCGGTGGGCGTGCCAAAAACCGGGTTCATGATCGAAAGCATGGTCACGGCGACGGCGCACAACATCGCCAACCTGGTGCGCGGGAAAGAGCCGGACAGTGTCGGCACCTGGAACGCGGTCTGCCTGGCCGACTTCGGCGACGGGGGCATCGCCTTCGTGGCCCAGCCGCAGATCCCGCCGCGCAACGTCAACTGGTCGTCCAGCGGGAAATGGGTCCATCTCGCGAAGGCGGGGTTCGAGAAATACTTCATCCGCAAGCTGCGGAAGGGGCAGTCCGAGCCGTTCTACGAACACCTGGCGCTGAAGGCGCTGGGGATCGACAAACTGAAAGCAACCACGAAAGGGTAACGAAATGTCACTTGATGCCGCAGTTCTGCGTTTTGCCGGGGTCATGGTCCTTCTCAGCGTCGTGCTGACGGCCTATGTCTCGCCCCTGTTCGTCTGGTTCACCGTGTTCATCGGGTTGAACCTGATGCAATCGTCCTTCACCGGCTTCTGCCCGGCGGCGATGGTGTTCCGGGCGATGGGGATCAGGAAAGGCTGTGCCTTCGAATGAGGGGATGATGGCAGAGATTCTGGAAGGCTTCGGCGGCACGGCCGAGCAGGCCGCGAAGGCGGTGGCGCTGCTGAAGTCGCTCTCGCACGAGGGGCGGCTGCAGATCCTCTGCTGTCTGGTCGACGGCGAGCGGAACGTCACCCAGCTGGCCGAGGCGCTGGGGTCCAGTCCGGTCAGCGTCTCGCAGCAGCTGATGCGACTTCGCGCCGAGGGGATCGTGCAGACCCGGCGCGAGGGGAAGAGCGTGATCTACCAGCTGGCGCGCGAGGAGGTGGCGGCGGTGGTCACCGCGTTGCGCGACACGTTCTGCAAGACGCACTGAGGGGCCGCGCCGCAGGAGCGTTGGCGGGCCACCGGGACCCGGGTCAGACCAGGTGCAATTCCCGCGCGATCATCGCGGCATGGGTGCGGTTCTTGGCGTTCAGCTTCCGGCTGAGCGTCTTGACATGCAGCTTGATCGTCACCTCTTGCAGGTCGAGCGAGCGGGCGATTTCCTTGTTCGACTTCCCCTCGCAGATGCCGCGCAGGACGTCGATCTCGCGCTGGCTGAGGTTGGATCCGGTGGCCTCGGCCGGCTGGACCAGCGCATAGGGCGTAAAGCTTTCGCCGGCCACCATGCTGCGGACGGCCTCGACCATCGCAAGGGACGGCATGGTCTTCGGCACGAACCCCGCCGCCCCGGCGCGGATCGCCTGGTCGGCCAGCGGGCGGGAGAGGTTGCCGGACAGGATCGCCACGGGGCGGCCGCGATTGGCCGAGATCATGCGGGACAGACCCTCGAGTCCGTTCATGCCGGGCATGTTCAAGTCCAGCAGCACAAGGTCGAAGCCGCCGGATTCGTCCACGGCAAGAAGCGCATCGTCCAGCGTGGGGACGGTGATGACCGCGCCCAGGCCCTCGCCATGCAGGAAAGCTGCGATGGCCTCGCGCACAAGGTCGTGGTCATCTGCAATCAGCACCCGCATGGCCAAAGTCTGGTCGCAACGGCCCCCTCCGTCAACGGATGATCCTGCGGCGGGGCCGGCGGTCCGGCGGCCTCGTTCGCGGCGAGGCGCAGGGAGGACTGCGGCGGCGCGGACTATGCCGATGCGCGGGTGACCCGCAACGCGGCGTGTGCAATGCTTGGCGCCGACCGTAGATCGCCGAAGGCAAAGTCATGTTCGCGTGGAGACCTGCAACTGCAGCCGCCCTGGTCCTGAGTTGGATTCCGACCGCTCCGATCCTGGCCAACGGCAGCCTGCCGCAGCCCAGGGGAGAGATCATCCTGACCGTGACCGGCGACATCGCCCGCACCAACCGGGGCGACAGCGCGGTCTTCGACCTGGCGATGCTGCGGGACCTGGGCGAGGTCCGGTTCAGGACCAGCACGCCCTGGACCGACGGGGTGCACGAATACGCCGGGGTTTCGCTGCACGATCTGGCCAGCATTCTGGGGGTAAGCCAGGGCACCCTGACTGCGACCGCGCTGAACGACTATGCCGCCGAGATCCCGGTCAGCGATGCGGTCGAGGGCGGGCCGATCCTGGCCTACATGCAGGACGGCGACGAGATGTCGGTGCGCGAGAAGGGTCCCCTGTGGCTGGTCTATCCCTATGACCAGAACGAGGCCTACCAGACGGACGTGGTCTTTTCGCGCAGCATCTGGCAGCTTCATCAGATCCACGTGTCGGTCGACTGACGCCGGGGCGGAATGGCCGGGGACCCCAACATCTTTCGTCCGCGTCCCCGCCTTCGCGGGTTGGGGGCGCTGGTCCTGGCGGCGGCGCTGGGCGCGCTCTTGCTGTCCGTCCTGGCGGTGTCCTTCTTCGCAAGCAGCGTCCAGCGAGAGGTGGATGCGCTGGCGGTGGCGAACTCGGACACGACGCAATGGACGCTTGTGCAGGCCGAGGTCGAGCTGATGGCGCTGCTGGTGGCGGCGCATCAAGCGCATGAGACTGCGGCCGACGAGCTTGCCGAAGTGCGCAAACGCTTTGATGTCCTGTACAGCCGCGTGCAGCTGATCGAGGAGAGCCGCCAGTTCGCCGACCTGCGCGAGGAGCCGGCCGTGGCGCGCAACATCGCCACGCTGAAGGGCTTCCTGGACCGGTACACGGCGGTCGTGGACGGGCCGGACCCCGGACTTTTCGCCAGCCTGCCGGTCATGGTGACGGACCTGAACCGATTGCGGGCCACCGCGCGGGACTTCTCGTTGCTGGGCGTGCGCTTCTATGCGGAGGATTCGGACCGCAAGCGCACCGCCGTCGCGACCATGCTGACCAGGATCGGCCATGTCACCCTGGCGCTGGTGCTGGCGCTTCTGTCCGGGATCGCGGTGCTGCTGTGGCTGTACCGCCGCAGCATCCGGTCCGAGCGCGCCGCCGCCGAGGCGCGGGACCGGCTGGAAGAAGTCATCGCCACCTCGCTGGACGGGATCATCGCCACGGATGCCGAGGGGCGGATCATCGAGTACAACAGCGCAGCCGAGCGGCTGTTCGGCTATACCCGCGCCGAGGCGATGGGGCGGGACATGGGCGAGCTGGTCATTCCCGAGCCGATGCGGGCTGCCCATGCCGCGGGCCTGAAGCGGCATCGCCTGTCGGGGCAGAAGCCCCTGGCTGGCCGGTTGCTGGAGCGGCTGGAAGCGCAGCGCAAGGACGGGACGAAGTGTCTGCTGGAAATCTCGCTGTCCTCGGGCACCTATGACGGCAAGCATATCTATGTCTCGTTCCTGCGCGACATCACCGACCGGGTGGCGGCCGAGGAAGAACTGATCCGCACCCGCGACAGCGCGCTGGCGGGCGAGCGCGCGAAGGCCGGGCTGCTGGCGGTGATGAGCCACGAGATGCGGACGCCGCTGAACGGCATCCTTGGCACGATCGAGTTGTTGCAGCACACCCGGCTTTCCGCCCGGCAGGAGCGGCTCTTGACGGCGATGAAGACCTCGGCCGGGCTGCTTCTGCACCATGTGAACGGGGTGCTGAGCATGTCGCGGGCCGAGGCGGGGCAACTGGAACTGGTGACAACCGAGATCGACCCGGGCGCGCTGGTGCAGGAGCTGGTCGACAGTCAGCGGCCCGCGATCGAGGCGCAGGGCAACCGGGTCCGCTGCGACGTCCGGACAGCCCCGCGGCAAATCTGGGGCGATGCGCTGCGGCTGCGGCAGGTGATCCTGAACCTGGTCGGCAATGCCAACAAGTTCACCCGCAATGGCGAGATTCTGGTGGACTGCGACATGATCCCGGAGAGGAACGAGGTCGAGTTCCGGGTGACGGATACCGGGATCGGCATCGAGGAGAGGGACCTGGACCGCATTTTCGAGGAGTTCCGCACGCTGGATACCAGCTACAGCCGGCAGGCCGAGGGAACGGGGCTGGGGCTGGCCATCGCGCGCCGGCTGGTGACGGCGATGGGCGGCGAGATCGGCGTGGCCAGCGAGCCGGGGGAGGGCTCGCTTTTCTGGGTGCGGCTGCCGGTCGGGGCGCCGGTGTCCCCTGCGGCCGGACCGGATGCCGACGGTGCCATCCGGCCCGAGGTGCAGGTGCCTGCGCTCGGCGGCTTGCGCGTGCTTCTGGTCGAGGACAACCCGATCAACCGGCTTGTCGCGCGCGAGATGCTGCACGCGGCGGGGCATGAGGTCGTCGAGGCGGTGGATGGCCGGGAAGGGGTGCGGATCGCGGCGGCAGAGCGGTTCGATGCGATCCTGATGGACATCAGCATGCCCGAGATGGACGGGGTGGCGGCGACCCGGACGATCCGCGGCCAGGAGGGCCCGAACCGGGCGGCGCCGATCATCGCGCTGACCGCTCATGCCCTGCCCGAGGACACCGGTCGTTTCCTGGCGGCGGGAATCACCGAGACGCTGGTCAAGCCGCTGAGCATGGCGGCGTTGCAGCGGGCGCTGACGGGGGCGGGGGACTTCGCGGCCGAGTCGCGCGCCGTGATCGCCTCGACCTTCTGCGACCTGTCGGCCAAGCTGGGCCAGGAAAAGGCGGCGCGGCTGATCGAACGCTTCACGGCCGAGGCGGAGGCGCTGGTCGCGCGGACGATGGCGCCGGAATGGGCTGCCACGCCCCCCGTCGAGAAGGCCGAGGCGGTGCACCGGCTGGCCGGATCGGCGGCAGTGCTGGGGGCGGGGCAGTTGCGCCGCGCCTTGCAGGACCTGGAGACCGCCTGCCGCCGGGGCGATGCCGGGGCGGAGGCGCGGGGGTTGGCAGAGCTGGCCGCGGCCTGGACCCTGACGCAGACCGAGATCCGGAGCTGCCTGGAAATCCTGACGCGCGCCTAGGGCCGGGAACATTCGCGCAGGGCCCCGGTTGGCCCTGGTGAAAGGAACCTGCCATGACCCGTGCCTCGACGCGGATCGCGGTGCCGATCGCCCTCGCGGGGGCTGCGGTCGCGGTCTACTTCCTCACGCAGCAGTCGCGCCCCGGCCATCCGCCGGACAGCGCCCCGGGCCGCACCGCGCGGCAGGGCTGGTTCGGCGACTACAAGGTCGCGGGCCGGTCCATCACCATCGCCGCGCCCCGGCAGGAGCTGTTCGCCCGCTGGACCAACCCGGCCGAGCTGTCGCGCTTCATGCAGAATGTGCGGTCCGTGGGCGAAGGCCCCGACGGGACCTGGCGCTGGATTGTCGCCGGGCCGCTGGCCAGCGAGGTGACGCTGGTCACCCGCATCGTCGAGACCCGGAAGGGCGAGTTCCTTGCCTGGCGGTCGGTGGAGGGGTCCGAGATCGAGGCCGAAGGCAAGGTCTTCTTCCGCGATGCCCCGGCGGGTCGCGGGACGGTGGTCGAGGCGATCATCGCCTACCAACCTCCCGCCGGAACCATCGGACACTGGATCGCCAAGGCCTTCCGCGCCGATCCGCGGATGCAGGGGCGGCACGAGCTGAAACGGCTGAAGATGCTGGTCGAGACCGGCGAGATCGCCACCGCGGCCAACCGCCGCGAGGAAAGGGCCTGACATGCGCGCACTCACGTTTCACGGCACCCACGATGTGCGGGTCGAGACCGTCCCGGACCCCGAGATCGTCAATCCGCGCGATGCGATCATCGAGATCACCTCGACCGCGATCTGCGGGTCGGACCTGCACCTTTACGACGGGGTGATTCCGGGGATGCAGAAGGGCGACATCCTGGGGCACGAGTTCATGGGCCGGGTGGTTGAAACCGGGCCGGGATCGACCCTGCGCAAGGGAGAGCGGGTGGTGGTGCCCTTCACCATCTCATGCGGGGGGTGCTTCTTCTGCCAGCTTGGCCAGTTCTCGGCCTGCGACAACTCCAACCCCGCGGAAAAGCAGGATGCCTCGGAAGCGGCTTACGGACATGCGATGTCCGGGATCTTCGGCTATTCGCACCTGACCGGCGGCTATCCCGGCGGGCAGGCGCAATACGCGCGGGTGCCGTTTTCCGACGTGGGACCGATCTTGGTGCCCGAGGGGATCGACGACGAGCAGGTGCTGTTCCTGTCGGATATCCTGCCGACCGGCTGGATGGCGGCGGAGAATGCGCAGATCCGGCCGGGCGATGCGGTGGCGGTCTGGGGCTGCGGTCCGGTCGGCCTTTTCGCGGTGCAGTCGGCAATGCTGATGGGGGCGGGGCAGGTGATCGCCATCGACCACCATCCGCACCGGCTGGACCTTGCCCGCGGGCTGGGAGCCGAGGTCATCGACTATACCCAGACCCATGTGCTTGAGGCGCTGATGGAGATGACCGGCGGCATCGGCCCCGACGCGGTGATCGATGCGGTCGGGATGGAGAGCCACGGTCTTGCACCGGACAACGTGATGGACACGATCAAGCAGAAGGTCGGGATCGGCGCGGATCGCGGTCATGTGCTGCGCATGGCGCTGATGGCGGTGCGCAAGGGCGGACGGGTCTCGATCCCCGGCGTCTATGGCGGCATGGTCGACAAGTTCCCGATCGGTGCCCTGATGCAGAAGGGGGTCGAGGTGCGGACCGGCCAGACCCATGTCCAGCGCTATACCCGCGACCTCTTGAACCGGATCATGGAGGGGCAGATCGACACGACATTCCTGATCTCGCACCGCTTGCCGCTGGAACAGGCGCCGGACGGGTATCGCAACTTCCGCGACAACCAGAACGACTGGACCAAAGTGGTTCTCAAGCCCTGATCCTGCCGCGTCCCTGCACCGAAACCGCCGCCCCTGTTCCGCAGGGAACATCCTTCCTGCCCGGACTGCGCCACCTTGCGACCAGTCCGTTGACCGCAGGGAGAAGCGAGGATGCGCCGTCCGAACGTGCCGGGGTCGCCGCGACTGTGCAGCTCGACGCTGGGGCTTGTCCAGGTCATGCTCGCGGCCGCGTTGTCGAGCACGGTGGGCGTGACGACCAAGCTGGTCCCGGAGGCGACAAGCCTGCCGCAGGAGGCGCTGGGCATGTGGCGGATGCTGATCGGCGGGGCGGCGATCCTGCTTTGGCTGGTCCTGCTGCATCCCGAGGGGCTTCGTGCCATCCGCCGGCTGGAGCAGCGGCGGCTGTTCGACTTCGCCGCCGGCGCGGCCGTGTTCCAACTGTGCCTTTTCAAGTCCTTCGCGCTGCTGGGCGTGACGGCGACGGTGTTCTTCACCGTCTGCCTGCCGCCGGTCCTTGCCGCGCTTGCTGCCTGGGCGAAGCAGGGCGGCGCGGGGTGGCGGAGCGGACAGGACGCGGCCGTGCTGGGCGCGCTGTCGCTTGCCGTGTGGCGGGGCTGGTCCTCTTCCTGGGCTGGACCCCGGGCGGCGCGCCTGACCCAGATACGGGTCTTGGGCTGTCGCTGGCGGTCGCCGGGTCGGTGGCCTTCCTCACCATGACCTCGGCCGCGCGCGCGTTGGCGCGGCAAGCCGGTCCGATGGTGGTGGCCGGCGTGGGGCTGAGCCTCTCGGGCCTGCTGCTGGCCGTGGTGGGCCTGGCGGCGGGAAGCCCGATGCTCCCGCACGTCTACGGGGCGGACGGGACGATGCTGGGTCTGATCGCCTATCTTGGGCTGGGTCCGACGGCGCTGGCCTATGTGCTGTACTGCGCCGGGATGGCGCGCTGCAGGTCGGCGCATGTGGGTCTTGTCGCCTCGATGATCGAGCCTGCGCTGGCTGCGGTGCTGGCCGGGGTGTTGCTGCACGAAACGCTGACCCTGGTGCAGTTTGCCGGGTGCCTGCTGCTGATGCTGGCGATGGTCGTGCTGTGGCAGGGCGAGCGGCGGCCGTCGCGCGCAGCCTAGTCGATGTCCCCCTCGGCCAGCGCGGTCAGCGCCTGCACGTCGCAGATCACGTCGCCGCCATCGCGCTGGATCGCGCCGGCGGCGATCAGCGCCTGGAAGGCCTGGCTGATCTTGGGCCGCGAAGCGCCGAGAATCGCCGAGACGTCGGTCTGGTTGACCCCCAGCGTCAGCCGCTGCTGCCGGCCGGTGCCGGTGCCCGGCGTGTGCGCCAGGGTGTGAAGCAGAAAGCGGACCAGCCGGGTCTGGAGGTCATAGAGCGCAATCGATTCCATCTGGAAGTTCGTGCGCCGCAGATGCGTCGACAGGTGCCGCGCCATAGCCATGCCCACGTCCGGGCGCTGGCTTGCCACCGCCTCGAACCGGGCGCGGGTCAGGACGAGGCAGGTGGTGTCCTCGGCCGCGGTCGCGTCGGCCGAGCGCGGCTCGCCGTCGATCAGGGACATCTCACCCAGGATGTCGCCGGGGCCGAGGGTGCGCAGCACGATCTCGCGTCCGCGGGCGTTCGAGAGCGCAAGCCGGATGCGGCCGGTCAGGATGGCGAACATGTGGTCCCCGGCGTCCCCGCGCGAGAAGATCAGTCTGCCCGCGCCCCAGCGCTGTTCGCGCATCCCCTCGGCCAGGGCGGCCAGGCTGTCGGCAGAAAGGGCCGAGAAGATCGCGAAGGACGCCAGTCGCGCCGGGCGGGCGGCGCTTGCCGTGCGGGCAGCGGACTCATGGTCCCCTGTGGTCATCTGGCGTCCTTTCCTCCCCGGGGCGATGGTAGGCCGGGCCGATCCATTCAACAACAGCAATGTTCCCCAGGGAACAGACGGGCCGTCCCGCCGCTGTCAGTCTGCCTGTATCGGAAAGCGGGCAAGTCGCTTCCCGCCAGGAGGAGACAGGAAATGTCCACGACCCATAGCTGCGTTGCAGAACTTTTCACCAGCCAGTTCCTGCCGGTCGAGCATCACGACGAGGAAAGCTCGATGGAACGCGGACGGCGCGCCCAGATCGAGGCCTGGTCGCTGAAGCGGCTGGCGACGAACCTGGTCCGCCGGATGCGCGGGATGCCAGCGCGCGACGAACAGGCCGAGCTGGAGGCGGCGGTGCGCCGACTGTCCGAGCTGTCGCCGCATCTGCTGGTCGACGTCGGAGTTGATCTCGAGACCGGGACGGTCCTGAACGATACCGAGGGCCACGTGGTCCGCCGCAGCCAGCTGAGGGCGCAGGCGCCGCAGTCCGTGGTAGAGCCCGTTCAGGACCCCGTCCAGGACCCCGCGCGCAGGGCAGCACGGCTTCGCTTGCACATCCGCATCCTGCCCGACGCGGTCGAGCCGGCCCAACCCCTGCGCGGTTAGGGCGCGCGGGCGGCGCCGCGGTCCAGTTCCTCCATCAGGATCGCGGTTTCGGCCGAGCGTGGGCGGGCAAGACCGGCGAGAAGCAGGTAGGCGACCGGGGTCACGAACAGCGTGGCAAGCGTCGCAAGCCCGAGGCCGCCGACAATGACCCAGCCCAGCACCTCGCGCGCTTCGGCCCCGGCGCCCTGCGCCAGGACCAGTGGAACGCCGCCCAGGACGGTGGCAATCATCGTCATCATCACCGGGCGCAGGCGGACGATCGAGGCCTCTTCGATGGCTTCGCGCACCGAACGGCCCCGCTCTCGCAGCTGGTCGGCGAATTCGACGATCAGGATGCCGTTCTTCGCCATGATGCCGACCAGGAGCACCAGACCGATCTGCGAATAGACGTTGATGCTGCCGCCGGTCAGCACCAGCGCGAAGACCGCACAGGCGAGGCCCAGCGGCACGGTGGCCATCACGATGACTGCCGAGACGAAGCTTTCGAACTGGGCGGCGAGCACCAGGAACACCACGGCCAGCGCGATGGCGAAGGTCACGGCCAGGCCCGAGGCGGTCTCGCCCAGGGTTGCGGCCTCGGCCAGGGGGACGAGGCGCATGTCGTCGGGCAGGTCGGCCGCCAGGGCCTGCATCTCGGCCAGCGCATCGCCAAGCGCGAAGTCGGGCGTCAGGCTGGCGGTGATCGGGACCGAACGGCTTTGCGCCTCGCGACCGAGTTCGGGCGCGACGGGGCGTTCGGTCAGCGTCGCGAAGGAGGACAGGGCGACAAGCTGTCCGTCCGCGGCCGGGACGAAGGTCCGCTCCAGATCGCCGGGGTCGTTGACCGGCGTCGTGGTCGAGACGAGGCGGATGTCGTAGCTGTCGTCGTCCAGGAAGATCGTGCCGACCGTGCTGCCGTCCAGCACCGCCTGGAGCGCGGGGCCAAGCCCGTCGATGCGCACGCCCAGATCCTCGGCCCGCGCACGGTCGACCTCGACGAAAAGCTGCGGCTGGGTGGTGTCGTAGCCAAGGCGCACCTGGCCGAAGCGGGGGTCCTCTTCCATCTTCGCGATCAGGCCGCGGGCGGCGTCGGCCATCGTGGCATAGTCCGAGCCCAGCAGCGCGACCGAAAGGCCTTGTCCCGCCCCGCGGATGCCCAGCGAGTTCGGCTGGATCGCCGTGACCCGCACCCCGATCACATCGCGCAGGGAGGCGGTCAGCTCGTCCGCGATCTCTTGCTGGCTGCGGGCGCGGTCGGCCCAGTCGGCCAGCGTGACGACGATGAACCCGCGGCTGCCGTTGCCGCCCATGCCGCCGATGGAGAAGACGCTGCTCACCTCGCCGGACTGGCGCAGCGGCTCGATCCGGTCCTCGATCTCGCGCATCCGGGCGTCGGTGTAGTCCAGCGCCACCCCTTGCGGGGCCGAGACCGACAACAGGATCACCGAGCGGTCCTCGGCCGGGGTCAGCTCTTGCCGCAGGCTGGGGTAGGTTGCCAGCGCGAGGGCGGCGAAGATCAGCGCGACCGCGACCGAGACCAGCGGCGCGTTGAGGCAAAGCCGCAGCCCGGCGGCGTAGGCGCTCGCGAGAATGTCGCCGGTCCGGGACAGGAGACCGGGCTGTTCCTGATGCGGGCGCAGCACCTTGGCGGCAAGGACCGGGCAGAGCGTCAGCGCGGTGACCGAGGACAGCAGCACAGAGATCGCCAGGGTGAAGCCGAATTCGCGGAACAGGCCGCCGGTCTGACCCGGCAGGAACGAGAGCGGGACGAAGACGGCGGCCAGTGTCACGGTCGTGGCGAGGACGGCGAAGAACACCTGTTCCGCGCCAAGGACGGCGGCGGCGCGGGCGCCCATGCCCTCGGACCGGCGGCGGACGATGTTTTCCAGCACGACGATGGCGTCGTCGACGACGATCCCGGTGGCAAGGACCAGGGCCAGAAGCGTCATGATGTTGACCGAGAACCCCGCCAGCCAGATCGCGGCCAGCGTGCCGGTCATCGCCACGGGGATGGCGACGATGGGGATCAGCGTGGCGCGGGCGTCGCGCAGGAAGAGGTAGATCACCGCCGTCACGATCAGCACCGACAGCACGAGCGCGAGTTCGACCTCGTGGATGGCGCCCGCGATGAAGTCGGCGCTGTCCGAGGTGATGTACATCTGCACATCCGGGGGCAGGACGGGCTGAAGGTCGGCGACGATCCGGGTGACGGCTTCGGAAATCGCCAGCGAGTTGCCGTTGGCCTGCCGGATGATGCCAAGCCCGATGCCGGTCTGCCCGTCAGCCCGCAGGATCGTCGCGCCGGGATCGGGGCCAAGCGTCACGTCCGCGACATCGCCCAGGACCACGCCGTCCGCGACGGTGACGGCCTCCAGTTCCTCGGCGGTGCGCAGGTCGGCGGCGGTGCGGACCTGCAGGGTCTGCCGGTCGGAACTGAGCG
The DNA here is from genome assembly GCA_027489355.1 of Paracoccaceae bacterium. Classification (GTDB taxonomy): domain Bacteria; phylum Pseudomonadota; class Alphaproteobacteria; order Rhodobacterales; family Rhodobacteraceae; genus Tabrizicola. The sequence goes on from JAIXZY010000075.1 coordinate 163,164, forward strand.
CGCCCGCAGGCGTCTCCTGGCTGAGGTCGCCCAGCACGGCGCGGAGGTCGGCAAGGCTGAGGCCGCGGGCGGCGAGTTGCAGCAGGTCGACATCGACGCGGAAGGACAGCTCGCGGTCGCCGAAGATCTGCACGTCGGCCACACCGGGGGCCGCGAGGAGCCGCGTTTCGGCAAGGTCGCGGACGAGCGCGGTCAGCTCGTCGGCGCTGCGGCGGGACGAGGTCACGGCGATGCGCAGGATGGCGTCGGAATCGGCGTCGGATTTGACCACGCGCGGCGGATCGGCCGCGTCCGGCAGGCTTCCCGCCAGCCGCGACACCGCATCGCGCAGGTCCGAGGCCGCGATGTCGAGGTCGACGCCGTCGCGGAATTCGACCGTCACCCGGCTGGAGCCGAAGCGCGAGGAGGAGGAGATCGATTCCACGCCCGAGATCCGGCTGGCCGCTCCCTCGACGGTGGCGGTGATCTCTCGGTCGACGGTTTCGGGCGCGGCGCCGGGGTAGCTGGTCGAGATCGAGACGACGGGGCGCTCGACAGCCGGCAGTTCGCGGACATCGACGCCCAGGACGGCGGCGAGGCCGGCGATGACGATCAGCGCGTTCAGCACGAAGGCCAGAACCGGGCGGCGCACGAAAAGGGCGACACGCTGCGACGGGGCGCGGGGCAGGGGAGCGGTCACCGGGGTCAGCTCCGCGGCGGGGTGACGGCAACCTCGGCGCCGGGGCGCAGGAGGTGGACGCCCTCGGTCACGATCAGGTCGTCGGGCAGGATCTCGGCGTCGATCAGGACGCGGTCCTCGTTGCGCTGGAGGATGCGGATCGGCAGGCGTTCGGCCTTGGCCGCGCGGACCACCCAGACATAGGCGCCGGACGAACCCCACTGGATCGACAGCGGGTCGATCGCGGGCCGCGGTTCGCCCTCGAAGGCCAGGTCGATGCGGAAGGCCATGCCCGCGCGGAGCCGGTCGTCGGCATTGCCGATCTCGGCCTGGACGCGCAGGGTGCGGCTGGCTTCCTCGACACGGTTGTCCACCGCGATGATCTGTCCTTCGGTCCCGATTCCAGGCTGCGAAAGCGCGGTCGCGGTGATGGCGGTGCCGATGCCCACCCGGGAGGCAAATCGTTCGGGCAGGCGGAAATCGACGATCAGGCGCGAGCGGTCCTCGATCCGGGTCAGAAGTGTGGAGGCCGAGAGAAGGTCGCCTTGCTGCGGCTCGATCAGCCCGACGAAGCCCGAGATCGGCGCAACGAGGCGGTGGTCGGCAAGAGCGCGTTCGGCGATCTCGAGTTCCAGCTCGGCGGTCCGGAGCGCGAGTTCTGCGTCCTGGCGCTGCAGCGCCGTCGCGGTGCCTGACTGCGCCAACTGGTCCAGCCGGTCGACCGTGCGCTGCGCATCCTGAAGCATCAGCCGGGCGCGGTCGACCGAAAGGCCCGCCGCGCCCGAATCGAGTTCGGCGATCAGCGCCCCCGCCTCGACCCGGTCGCCGGGCGCGACGTGCAGGCGGGTAATCCTGCCGGTGATCGGGAAGGAGAGGTCCACGGACTGAACCCCGCGGGCCGAGCCGATGACCGTGACCAGATCGCGCAGGGGCTCGGACCGGACGGCATCGGCAACCACCCGCAGCTCGGAGCCGCTGCGCTCCGCCCGGCCCGTGAGCTCTTCCCCCGCCGCCGCGATCAGCCCGGTCGCCTGCAGAGGCTGCAGAAGGCCCACCCGGTCCAGCCAGGGATGCGTGCCCGGCACGAGACGCGCCGCCACCGGCACGACGACTGCGGCCAGCACAAGCACGACAATGATCTGCGATCCCAGTCTCATCCGGATGCTCTGCCCCTCACCGGCGCTCACCGGAGTGGGGAGGCGCACGTGCCGACCAGAATTGGCGTTGGCGACGGGTTCGACAAGTCACCATCGGTTGAGCATGGCCGCCATTCTGCCCGCAAGGCTGCAAGCGTTGGGCATGGCGGGGCAGGAGGTCAAGGATCACCGAAGGAGGAGCCGTGGTTTTCGACCGGGATTGGCGGACTGAAGCCCGGGCGCCGGTGTTCTGGACCTTGTTGCACCGCATCTCCCGGGCGCAGTGAGGAAAGACGGTCCCGTCGTGGCGTTGGCCGGGTTTGTCTGGGCGGCAGGTCGGGGCCGTTACGTAGGGTGGGCAATATTGCCCACCCTAGCTTGCGGCAGTCTGCGCGGACGACCTGGCGAGCCGTCTGGCGCGCAGGTTCGACGGGGTGGAGTTTTCGGCGCGCAAGGCAAGGCGGACCAGCCCCCCGACCCCGTTCCCGTGGCCACGCTGGGTGGCCATCGCGCAGCAGAGGCCGTCGGCAGGTCAAGATCCGCTGGCCAGATCCTCGAACAGTCTCGTCACGCCTTCGGCGCCCGGGTCATTGTGGCCCTTGAGCTTTTCCGGCGCGAGGTAGCTTGCGCGGCCCGCATTCGCCCGGGTCATCTGCGCCGTGGCGTCGGCACCTTTCCGGGCGGCCCTTGCGGCGGCCGGCAAGCCTTGCGCCAGCGCCGCGAGCGCGGGTGCCAGGGCGTCGATCATCGTGCGGTCGCCCGGGGCTGCTCCTCCAACCTGGCACACGCGGTCCAGACCCGCCGCGAGTGCATCGATCCAGGTCTTTCCCGATGCCGAAGCATCGCCCGCGGCTGTGAAGAAGATGGCCAGCAGGACCCCTGACGACCCGCCCATCGTCTGGCTGAGCTCCATGCCGATCGCGCGGTAAAGTTGGGTGACGTCGGCGAGGGGAAGACGCTCGAGCGCGTTGAGAAGGGCTCGCGCTGCACCGGCAAGGGTGCTGCCAGTATCGCCGTCCCCGGATTTCGCGTCGAGTTGGTTCAAATCGGTTTCGGCCGCGATCAGCGCCCTGCAGCAGCGTTCGATCAGGGCACGGCGGGCAGGGTGGGCCGAGGGGACGGGCTGGAGGGGCGCAAGCCCGTCGGGGAGTGGGCGCACGGCGACGGCCCCGAAGGGGGAGAGGCCGGGCCAGGCGTTCGGGGCGACGGGGGCGGCGAGGCTGGTGACCTGCGCATGGTCGACGGGGAGAAGCGAGACGGAGAAGCCGTGCATGTCGAGTGAGGTCATCAGGGGGGCGGGACCGATCATCCATTTGACCTTTCCGCCCAAGGGGGAGCGGGCGAGTTCTTCGGCGAGGACCGACATCTCCAGGGGCGTGGTGGAGCCGAGGTTGTTGAGAAGCGCGACGTGGTCGCCGGGGCCAGTGTGGGGCAGGAGTTTTTCGGCCACCATCTGCATGGCCGACCGCGCGCCGGAGAAGTCGACCTGTTCAATCCCGGCCTCGCCGTGGATGCCGAGGCCGAGTTCGGCTTTTCCAGCGCTGATGCGGTCTTCCTTGGGGGAGCCGGGGACGGTGCAGGTGTCCAAGGACATGCCGATGGAGATCGCGCCCTTGATGACGCTCTGGGCGGCGGCGGTGATGGTGTCGAGGTCGGCGCCGGATTCTGCCATCGCCCCGGCGATCTTGTGGACGAAGAGGGTGCCGGCGACGCCACGGGCTTGCGGCAGGTCGGGCAGCGCCACGTCGTCGTCGACGATCACCATGCTGACCTTCAGGCCGAAGGCGCGGGCGCGTTCTGCGGCGAGGCCGAAGTTCAGGCGGTCGCCGGTGTAGTTCTTGACGATGAGCAGGCAGCCGGTCTTGCCGGTGACGGCGAGGATGCCCGCCAGCACGGCGTCAACGGAGGGCGAGGCGAAGACGTCGCCGCAGACGGCGGCGGTGAGCATCCCTTGCCCGACGAAGCCTGCGTGGGAGGGTTCATGGCCGGAGCCGCCTCCGCTGACGAGGGCGACCTTCTGGCGGTCCCAGTCGGTGCGGATGACGACGCGGACATGGGGGTAGCCGTCGAGCCGGGCGAGCTTGCCGCCGGAGGTTCTGAGAAGGCCGTCGATGGCTTCGGTGACGAGGCTTTCGCGGGAATTCATGAACTGTTTCATGGGGTACGGCCTTTCAGATGCGGGGCGACGGGATTCGATTTCCTTGGGCGTCGAACCAGAGAGGGTTTTGCGGGCGGATGTTGAGCGTCTGCCCCGGTTTCAGGAGGGTATGCGGTTCGGTGAGGGTGATGAGGCTGTGGGGCCCGAGGGAGAGGTGGAGGCGGGTCTGGTCGCCGAGGTGTTCGACCCTTTGGATGGTGGCAGGCTGGCCCTCTCCGACGTGGATGTGTTCGGGTCTGAGGCCGATTTGCGCCGCGTTGGCGGGTGCGCCGGGGAAGGCCTGCGCGGGCAGGAGGTTGATGTGCGGCTGGCCGAGGCGGGAGGCGACGTAGGTCGAGACCGGGTTTTCGTAGATCTCGCGCGGAGTGCCGAACTGGACGAGTTTGCCGTGGTCGAGGACGCCCACGTGGGTGGCCATCGTCATCGCCTCGATCTGGTCGTGGGTCACGTAGAGGAAGGTGGCGGCGAGGTCGTGGTGGATGCGCTTCAACTCGATCCGGAGGTCGGCGCGGAGTTTGGCGTCGAGCGAGGAAAGTGGTTCGTCCATCAGGTAGATGCGGGGATTGCGGACAAGGGCGCGGCCGATGGAGACGCGCTGCATCTCTCCGCCCGAAAGCGCCGTGGCCTTGTTGTCGAGCTTGTGGGGGATGCGGAGGACCTCGGCCACTTCGGCGACGCGCCTGGCGATCTGGGCTTCGGGCATCGCGATCATGGGGGAGCGGAGCGGGAAGGCCAGGTTGTCGCGGACGGTGAGGTGGGGGTAGAGCGAGTATTGCTGGAAGACCATCGCCACGTCGCGCTGGGCGGGGGTGTCTTGCAGGACGGAGGTGCCGGCGATGCGGACGTCCCCGCTGTCGGGTTTGTCGAGGCCGGCGATCAGGCGCAGGGTGGTGGTCTTGCCCGCGCCGGTGGGGCCGAGGAGGACGACGAAGGCTCCCGAGGGGATGGTCATGGTGACGTCCTGCAGGGCCTTGGTGGCGCCGAAGGATTTGGAGAGGTGGGAAAGCGTGACCTCAGCCATGATGGACCCCGGCGTTGGCGGCGGTGCGGAAGGCGCGGCCGGTGGTGGCGTCGAAGAGGGCGAGGCGGGGGGCATTGAGGTGGAGGCCGGTGAGGTCTCCCGCCTTTGCGGGGGTGGTGGAGGGGGTGCGGGCTTTCACAAGGCCGAAGGGGGTGGAGAGGGTGACGATCTGGGTGGTGCCGAGGTATTCGGTGGCCTCGATCCGGCCCTTGAACGGGGCGGAGTCGGAGAGGGCGACGTGTTCGGGGCGGACGCCGAGGACGAGTTGGCCGGAGGCGGGTTCCTGGAGTTGGGGGAGGGGGATTAGGGTGTCTCCCAGCGTCACGATCTCGGACCCGGCGGCGGCGGTGCCGTCGAAGCGCAGGAAGTTCATCGCGGGGCTGCCGATGAAGTCGGCGACGAACAGGGTCGCGGGGTGGTCGTAGATGTCCTGCGGCGTGCCGAATTGCTCGACGACGCCGTGGTTCATCACGACGATCTTGTCGCCCATCTGCATCGCCTCCAGCTGGTCGTGGGTGACGTAGACGGTGGTCGCGTGCATGCGGTCGTGCAGCGCGCGGAGCTCCTCTGCCATGATCTCGCGGAACTCGGCGTCGAGGGCTCCCAGCGGTTCGTCCATCATGAAGGCCTTGGGGTTCCGCACGATGGCGCGGCCGAGGGCGACCCGCTGGCGGTCGCCTCCCGACAGGCCGCCGACGGGTTTGTCGAGCATGTGGTCGATGCGGAGGATCTTCGCGACCTCGGCCACCTTGCGCTGCACTTCGGGTTTGGGGACGCCTTGCGACACGAGGGGATAGGCGATGTTCTTGCGCACGTTCATGTGCGGGTAGAGGGCGAACATCTGGAAGACCATCGCGATGTCGCGCTGGGAGGCGGGCCTTTGGCTCACGTCCTCGCCGTCGATCAGGATCTCGCCCGAGGTGGGAAGTTCGAGGCCCGCGATCATGCGCAGCGTCGTGGTCTTGCCGCAGCCCGAAGGGCCGAGGAGCATGAAGAACTCACCATCCCTGATGGTGAAGCTGGAGCCCTTGACGGCGGTGAAAGCGCCGAATTCCTTGCGGAGGTTTCTGATGACGATTTCGGCCAAGGTTCACTCCGGGAAATGGCTGGTGATGATGAACATCACCGTGCCGACCAGCGTCACGAGGAAGGACCAGGTGTAGGCCCAGAGGAAGAAGGGCTGCATCAGCATCACGACGCCAAGCGCGATGAGGATCGTGGCGAGCATCTCCCACGGGCCGCGTTTAAGGCGGAGGAGGCCGGTGAGGAAGCCAGTCATCGTGTGGCACCGGGGCGACGAGTTTTCTGCGAAAACTCGGGGGTGAAGCGGGATTTTTCGCAGAAAAATCGTGTCATTTGCGTACCGCGCCGAAGGTGATCCCGCGCAGGAGGTGTTTGCGCAGCAGGATGGTGAAGATCATCACGGGGAGGAGGAAGAGCGTCGCGCCCGCGGCGACGGCGGGCCAGTCCTGGCCACCGACGCCAATGATCGTCGGGATGAAGGGCGGCGCGGTCTGGGCGTTGCCGGAGGTGAGGAGGACGGCGAAGGCGTATTCGTTCCAGGCGAAGATCAGGCAGAAGATCGCGGTCGACGCGATGCCGGTGGCGGCCTGCGGCAGGACCACTTTGCGGAAGGCCTGGAAGCGGGTGTAGCCGTCGATCAGGGCGGCCTCTTCGTATTCGCGGGGGATCTCGTCGATGAAGCCTTTCAGGAGCCAGACGGCGAGGGAGATGTTCACGGCGGTGTAGAGGAGGATCATGCCGAGATGCGTGTCGGATAGCCCAAGCTCGCGGTACATGAGGTAGATCGGGATCGCGACGGCGATGGGGGGCATCATCCGGGTCGAGAGGATGAAGAACAGGAGGTCGTCCTTCAGCGGGACCTTGAAGCGGCTGAAAGCGTAGGCGGCCAGCGTGCCGAGGATGATGCTGAGCGCCGTGGAGCCGAAGCCAATGATGACCGAGTTCATGAACCGCTCACCGAACCGGCTGGGGCCGGTGATGATCGTGCCCTGGCGGCGGGCGATTTCCTCCATCAGGCCCTCAGGCGGGGGGAGGGCTTCAAGCTCTGACACCGCGGGGCGGGTGCGGGTGGTGAAGAGGTTGACGTAGCCTTCCACCGTCGGATCGAAGAAGACCTTTGGCGGGTAGGAGATCGAGTCCGGGCCGGTCTTGAAGCTGGTGGAGATGATCCAGACGAGCGGCAGGAGGGTGATGACCGTGTAGAGCGTGACCAGAAGGGCGGCGGCCCATTTCGAGGTTTTCGAGGGTTCGGTGACGGAATAGGCGCTCATGGGTGCGCTCCATGTCTGGCCGGGTGCCCCCCCACCCGATCCCTCCCCCACACAGGGGGGAGGGAGGCGCGGGATGGATGCGGTTGCGCAAGATGGTCGGTCTGGGCGGCTCCCCTTCCCCTGGTGGGGAGGAGATGGGGGTGGGGGGTTGCGGCGAAGGTGGGTGCGTAGGACATCACCGTTCCTTCACCTTGTTGAGCGCCTTCACATAGATCGAGGCCAGACCGAAGACGGTGACGAAGAGGATGATCGCGTAGGCGCTGGAATAGCCGGTGCGCCATTTTTCGAAGGCTTCGCGCTTGAGGTCGATGGAAGTGAGCAGCGTCTCGCTGCCCGGACCGCCACCGGTCAGCAAATTGACCATGTCGAACATCTTGAAGTTCTCGATCCCTCGGAAGAGGACGGCGAGCATGAGGAACGGGAGCACCATCGGCACGGTGATGGTCCAGAACTGCCGCCACTTCGAGGCGCGGTCGACCTCGGCGGCCTCGTAGATGTAGTCGGGGATGGACCTGAGGCCCGCGAGGCAGATCAGCATCACGAAAGGCGTCCACATCCAGGTGTCGACGATGACGATCGACCAGGGCGCGAGGCCGCCGGGGCCGAGCATCGAGAAGCTGGCGGCCGGGATGCCGGTGAAGAATTCGACGATGTAGTTCACCACGCCGATCTGCGGCTGGTAGAGGAAGGTCCAGAAGTTGCCGACGACCGCGGGGGACAGCATCATCGGCAGGACGATCAGCGTCGTCAGGATGTCATTGCCCTTGAACTTGCGATTGATGAGCCAGGCCAGGGTGAAGCCGATCAGCACCTGGAAGAAGATGGTCCAGATCAGGAAATGCGCGGTGGTGGTCATGTTCGACCAGATGTCTTCGTCGGTCAGGATGCGCTCGTAATTGCGCAGGCCGACCCATTTGACCTCGGCATTCGGCTTGTTGGCGGCGTAGTTGGTGAAGCTGAGGCGGATGGTCCAGATCAGCGGGAAGATGTTGATCGCCAGAAGAAGGAAGATCGTGGGGGCCACGAAGATCCAGGCAATGGCGCGGTCCGACAAGCCGCGCACCTTGCGGGCGAGGGTCGGCGGGGTTCCTCTGGCCGCGATGTCGATGGGGTTTGCCATGATCCGGGTTCCGTTGGGGAATAAGTCCCAAGCCTACCCCCTTTGGTGACTGGGGGAAGGTGTTTGAGAGGGTGCCCCCCTCCCATGGGGGAGAGGGGCCGATATGCGGGTCAGAGCTTGCCTTCGTCCTCGAAGACTTCGGTCCAGTCGGCGATCAGGCCGTCCAGAGCCACCTTGGCGGTGCCGTTTCCGGCGACCACATAGTCGTGGAAACGGGCCTGGCTGGCCTGGAGGAGCGAGGCGTAGGACGGCTCGGCCCAGAAGTCCTTCACGATGGCCATCGAGTCGAGGAATGTCTGGGCGTAGGGCTGGCTGGTGGCGAAGGCCGGGTCTTCCACCACGGCGCGCAGACAGGAGAAGCCGCCCATCGACCACCACTTCTGCTGCACGTCCTGCTGGGCAAACCACTTGATGTAGGCGAGCGCCCCGTCGACGTTGTCGGAGTTCGCCACGACGCTGATCCCCTGGCCGCCCAGCTGGGCGAAACGCTCGCCGTTGGGGCCGGCCGGGTTCACCAGATAGCCGGTCTTGCCGCCGCCGACGTTGGGGTCGACCTCGAAGCCGGGCCAGGTGAAGGCGAAGTTCATCTGGAGCGCCACCTGCCCCGATTTGTAGGCGTCGATGCCTTCGCCCATGTAGGTGTTCGAGGTGCCCGGTGCGACGCAGCAGTCGTAGAGCGACTTGTAGAACTCCAGCCCCGCGACGGCACCTTCCGAGTTCACGAAGCCTTCCATCTCATAGGGCTTTTCCGGGTTGTCGTACTTGAAGCCGAAGCTGTAAAGCACGTCCATCACGCCCATCGTGATGCCTTCGGACCCGCGTTCGGTGTAGATTGAGGCGCCGTAGACGGTCTTGCCGTCGATGTCGCGGCCCTGGAAGAATTCGGCCACTTCCTTCAGTTCTGCCATCGTGGCGGGCGGCGTCAAGTCGCGGCCGGTCTTTTCCTTGAAGGCGGCCTGGATGTCCGGGCGCTCGAACCAGTCCTTGCGGTAGGTCCAGCCGACCACGTCGCCGAAGGCGGGCAGCGACCAGTAGTTCGGCGTGTTCTTCGGCCATTCCGAATAGCCGGTCACCGTGGCGGGGACGAAGGCATCCATCGAGATGCCCTCCTTGTCGAAGAAGTCGTTCAGCTTCAGGTACCAGCCGTTTTCGGCCGCGCCCCCGATCCACTGGCTGTCGCCGATCATCAGGTCGCACAGCTGGCCGCCGGAGTTCAGCTCGTTCAGCATTCGGTCGGCGAAGTTGGGCCAGGGGACGAACTCGAAGTTCATCTTGGTGCCGGTCTGGGCCTCGAAGTCCTTCGAAAGCTCGACCAGAGCGTTTGCCGGGTCCCAGGCGGCCCAGCAGAGGGTGAGTTCGCTACCCTGCGCGCTGGCTTGCGTTGCCCAGGCCAGTGCAATGGCCGCCGAGGCGGCGAGTGATGTCCATTTCATGCGTTCCTCCCGGTTTGATGGAATTGGACCCGTGGCCGGGCCTTCTTTAGTTGCGCTGACGATAGGCAGGGTCGAGCGGGCCTGTAAAGCATTTCTGAGGAACGTACCTCATTTTTTGGTGCAGGCCGGAGTCAAACCGATTTGAGGGGGTTCAGGCGATCTGATCGTCGGGGGTTGGGCCTGGGGGATCGGGCAGGATGGGAAGGTTTTCGCGCAGGACGATCTCGATTCGAATCTGTTCCTGGCTTTCGTCCAGCGGCTGGTTGTCGGCCTTCGCGCGCAAGACGCGCAGCGTCGAGCGGGCGAGGTGCCCGAGGTTCTGGGTGATAACGGCCGTGACCTGGCCCTGCTGGAGCGCCGTCCGCACGTGAGGGGTCAATTCGTGGCAGATTACCGTAATGCGACCCGAAAGCTTCATGTCGTCAATAAGTTGCGTCAGCGCGCGATGTCCGTCTCCCATGGAGTAGATGCCGATCACGTTGGGGGAATTGGCCAGGCGTCGGGTGACGACTTCGCGCAGGGTGCCGCTTGACCCATGTGTTTCAAGCGAGGGAAGGACATCGAGATTGGGGAAATCTCGCAGCATCACTTCGTCGAAGCCACGACGTCGGTCGACCATGTCCCTCGCAAGAAGCGACTGGCCGACAACGATGATCTGTCCCGGCCCGGCCCCGAGAAAACGGCCCATCAGCACGCCAGCGGTGCGGCCCGCCGCAGTGTTGTCGATGCCCACGAAATGATCGCAACCGGCATTTGGCAGGTTCGAGACCAGTGCCACGACGGGAATGCCCTTCGACCGCACGAGCCGGACCGCGTCGCGGACAACGGGTGTCTCTGGTGCCATGAGGGCGGCGCCGACATAGCCCTGATGGGGTAGAGACGCCAGAAGTGCGGCCAATTGATGCGGGTCCTCGGCCGGAAACCGCAGCAGCCGAAGATCGATTCGACTTGTGACGGCCAGCGACCCGGCCGTGGCAAGGGCATCTGCAAGCGATTGGACAAATTGACTTTCCGTGTCAGGAAGGATCGCCGCAACCTTGTAGGACCGGCCCCGCGCAAGGTTTGCGGCCGCCAGGTCCCTTACGTAGCCAAGCCGCGCGATGGCTTCGTTGACCGCCGAGATCGTCTTCTCGCGGACGCCCGGCCGACCGTTCAGCACGCGGTCCACGGTCGCCAGGCTGACGCCGGCCTCACGGGCAATGTCGGTCACTGTTGGCCGCAAGTCAGACTCCCAAGGTAATCCAGGGCGACTATTGGACGGTTGATGAGGTGCGTCAATCAGAGGGTGAGGCAAAAGGGAAGGGCGATTCAATCAGGACTCGCAAGCGCGTGGCATGTCCGTCGTTTTCTGGCATCACATGACGTTCAGACAAGCGGCTTGGACTTTCCCCAGCCCTTGTGGGGATCGTTAGCTCATTTTTCTGATCAGGATGGTGTGGCGGAGAGGGTGGGATTCGAACCCACGGTAGGCGCAAACCTACAACGGTTTTCGAGACCGCCACGATCGACCACTCCGTCACCTCTCCGCGCTTCAGGGGTCGTCTATGTGGCGCGGTGGATAGCCGGGGCGTGGACCTTGCGCAAGGGGTAATCGGCAGAATTCCTGGCGGCGCAGGCGCGCCGATCACGGGCTGTTGCGGGGCGGGGCGCTTGGCAAGCTGGGGGGAAGGGACTAGCTCTGCGGAACACCCCTTCCCGGAAGGTCCGCCCATGTCCCTGTCGCGCCTTGCGCTTGTCGTGTCGATGGTCCTTGGCCAGCCTGTTCTGGTCCAGCCCGTTCTGGCCCAGACCGCAGCCGCCGAGCCCGCCGGCGAGGCTTCGGTCGACCGGCTGGCCGAGGTTATGGATCTGGACGCCTTGTTCCAGGTGCTGCGGGACGAGGGGATCGCGCACGGACAGGATCTGCAGCAGAGCATGTTCCCGGCGGGCGGCGGTTCGGGCTGGACGGCCGAGGTCGCGGCCATCTACGACGTTGCGCGTCTGCAGCCCGCCTTCACGGACGCGCTGCGTGCGGATCTGGCCGATGACCCCGCCGCGCTGGAGGAGATCATCGCCTTCTTTGCCTCGGACCTGGGGCAGCGGGTCGTCGCGCTTGAGATCGAGGCGCGGAAGGCATTCCTTGACACGGCAGCGGAGGAAGCCGCTCGCGTCGCCGCCGAGGATGCGGCTGCGGCCCGCGATCCGAAGGTCGCCCTCGTCGGCCGCATGATCGAGGCCGGGGACCTGCTGGAGATGAATGTGGCGGGTGCCTTGTCGGGCAGCCTGGCCTTCATGACCGGGATGGCCGAGGCCGGCGCCTATGGGAACATGCCGCAGGACCAGCTCATGTCCGATGTCTGGGGGCAGGAGGAGCAGGTGCGCGCCGACACGCAAGCCTGGCTGAACGCCTACCTGGGCCTCGCGTACCACCCGCTGACCGACGCCGAGCTGGACAGCTACATCGCCTTCTGGGAAAGCCCCGCGGGCCAGAAGCTGAACGCGGCGCTGTTCACCGCCTTCGACAGCGTTTTCCGGCAGGTTTCGCTGGAACTTGGCCGGGCGGCGGGGCGCGCGATGCAGGGCCGGGATATCTGAGCCGCGCCTGTTGACTCTGGCCCGCGATCGACGCATAAGCGCGCATCTTGGGCCAAGGGGTGACTCTCGGCCCGGGGTCTATTATTTGAAATGACGCCCGCAAGGGCGCGCTGTCCGAGGCGGGGAAACCCCGACAACGCCCAGAGATGGGGGCCACAGGGCGCGGAGCAATGGAAGGAAAGACCCATGTTTGCGGTCCTCAAGACCGGCGGCAAGCAGTACAAGGTGCAGGCGGGTGACGTCCTGCGCGTTGAAAAGCTTGATGCCGTCGCTGGAGACAAGATCCAGTTCAACGACATCCTGATGGTCGGCACCACGATCGGTGCGCCGCTGGTTGCGGGCGCGGCCGTCCAGGCCGAGGTCATCGACCAGATCAAGGGCGAGAAGACCATCCACTACGTCAAGCGCCGCCGGAAGCACTCGTCCCAGCGCACCAAGGGCCACCGCCAGCACCTGACGCTGGTCCGCGTGACCGAGGTCCTGGAAAAGGGCGCTGACAAGTCGGGCGTGAAGGCCGCCGTCGGCACCGTTGCCGCCCGTCGCGCCGTCCACGAAGCCCCCGGCGCGGCCAAGCCCGCCGAAAAGGCCGAGAAACCGAAGCGTGCCGCCAAGGCCGCTGCAGCGCAGGAGTAATCCCCCATGGCACACAAGAAAGCAGGCGGTTCGTCCCGCAACGGCCGCGACTCGGCCGGTCGTCGCCTGGGCGTGAAGCTCTATGGCGGCCAGCATGCCATTCCGGGCAACATCATCTGCCGTCAGCGCGGGACCCAGTGGTTCCCGGGCGAAGGCGTTGGCATGGGCACCGACCATACCATCTTCGCGACCGTCGAAGGCCGCGTGACCTTCAAGAAAGGTCTCAAAGGCCGCACTTTCATTTCGGTTCTCCCCGCCCAGGAGGCAGCCGAGTAAGCCGAACCTTTACAATCGGATTGTAGAAGGGGATCGGCCGAAGGGCCGGTCCCTTTCTCTTTTCCGGCTCGACCGGGGATTGTGGCAGGGCGTCACGACCTCACCCCGAAAGGGCCAAACATTCGGGCGATTGAAGGGTTAGCCGTCAATCCCCACATGCGCTTCAAAGGAGGGAAGCCATGATCCTGGAGAAGATCGCGAACCCGGTCGAGATTGCGACCGATCGGTTCACCTTGCGTCCCGTGCGGAAGTCCGATTGCGGCCTGTTCGCGCTTTATGCCGGGGACAAACGCGTGGCCGAAGCGACCCAGGGCATCCCGCATCCGCTGCCTCCCGGCGCGGCCGAGGCGTTCTGCGCCCGGGCTATGGCATCGGGCGGCGAGGAGGACATCTGGGTGATGGACGGCAGCCGGTCGAACCTGCCCGAGGTGCTGGGGGTCATTTCCCTGAAGAAGATGGACCGTGGCCAGTCCGAGGTCGCCTTCTGGGTCGCCCCGGCCTTCTGGAACCACGGCATCGCCTCCGAGGCGGTGCAGGCCCTGGTCGCGGCCAATCCGCAGAAGAACTGCACCATGTTCGCCGAAGCCTTTCAGGACAATCCGGGCGTGGCGCGGGTGCTGACCAACGCGGGCTTCCAGTACCTTGGCGACGCCGAGAGCTTCTCGGTCGCGCGACAGGCGACGGTGCCGACCTGGACCTACATCCGCAAGCTGGGCTAGTCCCGGTGCGCCGACGCGCCGGTCAGGGACGGCGCGTCGATCCGCTTCTTTCGACCGGCAGCAGCAGCGGCGGACCCGCAGGCGATCACGGCGACCCGCCCGTCGAATCCGGCTCGACCTTTCGGCGAAGCTGGCAAGAGCCGGACCTGCGTCAATCCGCGGATTTCGGCGCTGTTCCGATTTTACCGCCGCTGCGGCGGCTTTCCCGCCCGACGTGTGGGGCGGCGGGCCCTGTGTTGATCAGCCCAGCGGCTTGAGCAGGGCTTTCAGCGCCGCCAGCGGATCGTCGGCCCCCCAGATCTCTTCGCCCACGGCGAAGAAATCGGTGACGGGGCCGAAGCGTTCCACGAGTTCCGCCGTCAGCGCGCCTTCCGCGATGATCGGGACCTCGATCACTTCGGACCACCATTCGAACAGGTCGAAGGGCGCGCGGCTGCCGTCGCCGAGGCTCGTCTCGCCGATGGGGCCGAAGGCGGCGTAATCCGCCCCTGCCTCGCCCGCGGACATGCCTTCGTGGCGCGAGGCCTTGCAGAAGGCCCCGACGATGGCATCGGCGCCGAGGTCCTTGCGGGCCTTGCGCACGTTGCGCGCGCCGTCGGTCAGGTGGACCCCGTCGAGGCCCAGCCGCTCGGCCAGGATCAGGTGGTCGTCGATCACCACGGCCACGTCGCGGGCATGGGCGGCCTCGCGCGCGGCATCGGCGGCGCGCATCAGCGTGTCCTCGTCCTTCGTCGCCAGCGACAGGCGCAGGCAGGCGATCTCGGCCCCGTCGAGGATCAGGCCAAGCCGGTCCGAGAAGGTCTCGGCGTCGAAGGTCGGGGGGGTGATCAGGGTGATCTGCGGGCGCTCGTCTGCGGCCATTTCGGGCTCCGGAATATGCGTTGCGGCCCGTCTATCAGCGTTTTGCGGGCTTGGCTACCTTGGGCGGCAGGGCGCGGACCGTGGCCAGGGCCAGCGCCAGCACCGGTCGGCGCAGCGCGGGGTCGGCGCTGTCCTCCGGCGAGAGTTCGACCATCGCCGCCATGGTGCGCTTGCCCATCCGCATCGGGCGGACGCCGGGCAGGGCCAGGGCCTGGGCGTAGCGGTCCCTGCCGACACGGTACATCGTCCCGCCCCGGTGCAGCCCGCAGATCATGTGGCCCCCGCGCAGGAAGCAGAGGCCGCCGAACATCTTCTGCTCGGTGAAGGCCTCGCCGCCCAGATCGTCGCGCAGCACCTGCGCAAGGGTGGGGTCGATGGCCATCCCGGCTCTCCTTGTCAGGGGCGTGGGGCTAGCCTATCTGGCGCGGAGGCTTTGGCAAAGGTGTTCCCATGATCCCCCCCGTCTTCATCCTGGTCCGTCCCCAGATGGGCGAGAACATCGGCGCGGCGGCGCGGGCGATGCTGAACTTCGGGGTGGAGCGGATGCGGGTCGTCGGGCCGCGCGATGGCTGGCCGAACCCGAAGGCAGTGGCAATGGCAAGCGGAGCGGGGCGGGTGCTGGACCATGCGGGCCATTTCGCGGACCTGCCGGCGGCCATCGCCGACTGCGACTTCGTCTTCGCCACCACGGCGCGCGGGCGCGAGCTGGTGAAAGAGGTCGTGACCCCGGAACGCGCGATGGAAATGGCGCGGGCGATGGGAGCCGAGGGCAAGCGGGTCGGCGTGCTGTTCGGGCCGGAGCGCGCGGGGCTGGAGAACGAGGATATCGTCCGGGCGAATGCGATCGTGACAGTGCCGGTGAATCCTGATTTCCCCTCGCTGAACCTGGCGCAATGTGTGCTTCTGTTGGGGTATGAATGGCGGCGCCAGACGGGGGAAGTGGCGCCCTCGGTCATGGAGCTGGCGCGGACCGACTTCGCCAGCCGCGAGGAGGTGGACCGGCTGGCCGATCATTTCGAGGAGCGTCTGGACGCGGCGGGGTTCTTCTTTCCGGCGACGAAGGTGGAGGGGATGAAGGCCAATCTGCGGAACATGTGGGGGCGGCTGGGGCTGACCCGGGCCGAGGTGCAGACCTTCCACGGCATGCTGCGCCAGATCGCCTGGAAGTTGAAACGGCAGGGTGACTGACACGGGCTGTCCACGCAGGTCAGGCTTGGCGGCTTCAAGAATTTCAGCCACTTGGCCGTGGCCGTTCACAGTTTGTCAGGCATGCTCGCACGGCCCGGATAGCGAGCGGTGGGGTAGGGTGGGCAATATTGCCCACCCTACGCTTGTGCTCTTGGCCTGACTTCGCCTGTCTGTATCATGGCGGACAAAGAAGAGCAGAAGGCGGGCAGGACCATGCATCAGGCAGCAGTTTCGACACGACATTCGCGGCGCGGTGCGCTTGGACTGGGGGCGGCGGCGCTGCTCTCGGCCTGCATGTCCTCGGGCCGGTCCAGCGGCGGCTACAGTGCGCCGGATGCGCCGCCGCGTCCGGTGCCGAATGCAGGCTGGGACGCCTGGGTCGAAGGGTTCAAGGGGCGGGCGGTCGCACGCGGGATCTCTCCGGGCGTGGTCGACGCGGCCTTTCGCGGCGCGGGCTTCCTGCCCGAGGTGATCGAGCGCGATCGCAACCAGACCGAGTTCAAACGGACCCTTGAGGACTACCTGAACATCGCGGCCTCGGACGAACGGGTGAGCCTTGGTCGCCAGAAATATGCGCAATATGGCGGGGTGCTGTCCAAGATCGAAAGCCGCTACGGCGTCGAGGGCCATGTCGTCGCCGCGGTCTGGGGACTGGAGAGCTTCTTCGGCACCCGGCGCGGCAACGTGCCGGTGGTCAGCGCGCTGTCGACGCTGGCTTATGAGGGGCGGCGGGGCGCGTTCTTCGAAGACCAGCTGATCGCGGCCTTGAAGATCCTGCAGGCCGGGGATGTCTCGGCCCAGGGGATGACGGGCAGCTGGGCCGGGGCGATGGGGCATACCCAGTTCATCCCGACCTCTTACCTTGCCTATGCGGTGGATTTCACTGGCGACGGACGGCGCGACATCTGGAGCGAGGATCCCACGGATTCGCTCGCCTCGACGGCGGCCTACCTGGCGAAGTCCGGCTGGACCCGGGGTTTGCCCTGGGGAATGGAGGTGGTGCTCCCGGCCGGGTTCGACACGGGGCGTCTGGGGCGTGGGAAAGGCCAGTCGGCTGAGGTCTGGCAGGGGCTGGGCGTGCGTGCGGCCGATGGGCGGGCTCTTGCGGGCGGGTCGATCATCGCGGGCGGCAACGGCGGCGGCGGACCGTATTTCCTGTTGACACAGAACTTCGCGACGATCCTGCGCTACAACAACGCGCAGAACTACGCGATCGGCGTCGGGCATCTGTCCGACCGGCTGCTGGGCCGGGGGCCGGTGCAGGCCTCGTTCGGTCCGGATGCAAGCGGGATGACTCAGGCCGACCGGCAAGAACTGCAGCGGCTGCTGACCGCGCGGGGCTTCGACACCGGCGGGTCGGACGGCGTGATCGGGACGAAGACGCGCGAGGCGATCAGCGCCTACCAGGCAAGCGTCGGTCTGCCGGCGACCGGGGAACCGTCGCTGGACCTTCTGCGTCGTCTGCGCTGAAGGGCGGTGGGCGAATCGCCCACCCTACGAAAGGATCGGCATGGCGCACCGCATCTACGGGATGAGCCTGGCGAAGGTCTATCCGGCCTGGGCCGCCAAGGTGGAACGGAAGGGCCGCAACCGCGAAGACCTGGACCGCGTGATCTGCTGGCTGACCGGGCATGATGTGGCAAGCCTGGCGGCGGTGCTGGCGGAAGGCCTGTCGCTGGAACGCTTTTTCGCCGAGGCACCGCGGATGAACCCGGCCCGCGATCAGGTGAGCGGAGTGATCTGCGGGGTGCGGATCGAGGAGATCGACGAGCCCCTGATGCGAGAAATCCGCATTCTCGACAAGCTGGTGGACGAGCTGGCAAGGGGTCGGCCGCTGTCGAAGGTCTTGCGCGACGGGTAAAGGCAGCTTGCGCGCCGTCTGGCCGGAAAGGCGATATCGGGGCGGGCGTGATCCGGGTGGCGGAAGCGTTGCAGGCGGGACGGCCCGCCGGTGGCGCAGGCCAGCAAGATGATCCGGCTTCGGGCGGGGGCACAGCTGGCCTTTCGGCCGAAAGGCATCGCGCGGGGCCCTCAGTCGCCCAACAGGTCCGCCGCCGGGTTCTCGCTGATATCGACGTCGGCATAGTATTTCTGCGCCTGGATGGCAGAACGATGCAGGCTGAGCTGCATCGCCGCCGCGAGGGGGGCGCCGTCCAGCGCGGCCTGGGTCAGGAAGCCCGCGCGCAGCCCGTGGGGGGTGGCGAAGTCCGGCGGCAGGCCAGCCAGACGCAGCCTATGGCGCAGGATCACCCGCAGCGCGTCCGGGGCGAGACGCCGCGGCAGGGGGCGATCCGCCTTGCTGACGGGGCGGAAGAGCGGCCCCTGGGTCAGGCCCGTCACCTCAAGCCAGTTGACCACCGCCCGCGCGGCGCGGCCCTTCAGCGGCAGTCTCGGGGCCTGGTCCTGCCGGGTGGTCTTTGTCTCCAGCAGGCGGACCAAGAGCAGGCCCTTGCCGTCGAAGTCGTCCCGCCCGATGTCCTCGACGTTCAGCGCGGTCACTTCCGACCGGCGCCGTCCGCCGCTGGCGAAGGCAAGCATCAGCATCGCGCGGTCGCGAATGCCGCGGTGGCTGTCGTCGCAGGTGGCGAGCAGCGCCTGAAGGATGTCGCGGGTCACCGGCCTTGGGGATTTCGGCGCGCGGGGCCGGGCGGCGACGCGCCGCGCCTTCTGGCGTGCCTGCCGGACCAGGGGCGCTGCGAAGGGCGAGGCGAGGTTGCGCATCCGGTGAAAGGCCTGCCACGAGGCGATACGGCGGTCGAGCGTGGCCGGGGCCGGGCAGGCGAGGCTGGTGCGCAGGCCGATGGCGACCAGCTCGAGCGCGACGTCCTGCGCCGGGCCAGGGGTGTCGGTCAGGTCCTGCGCGTGGTCGAGGATGAAGCGGAGCGCCACCGTCTCGTCTTCGGGCCAGGCAAGCGGTCGCCCGAAGGCGGCCATCTTCCAGGCGGCGAGGTAGGCCAGGTCGCGTTCCCAGGCGCGCAGCGTGTTTGGTGGCGTGCCGCGCCGGAACAGCTCGGTCAGCGCGGCCTCATCGGCGGCGGAGAGCTGTGCGTAGCCGGGCAGGGCAAGTGGGGTCATGCGGGGGTCCGAAGCTTTGGGCGCACCGTCCTGGATGCGGCGCATCTGGGCAGAGATCCCGGCCGGAGGCAAGCGCGTGCGCGAGGCGGGGGGCGATGGCAGCATCGGCTGCGGTGCGGCGAAATTGACAAACTTTCCGGCAGGGTGCTCGATACGCGGGTTCCGCGGGTGCCCGCCCGTGAGAGGGAAAGTGCCGATGTCCTACCGCCCGCCCGAGAGCTATGAAGAGCTGATCACGCTGATCCACGACCGCTATGACCAGATGTCGAAGTCCTACCGGCAGATCGCGCTGTTCCTCACGCAGAACCCCAACGACGTGGCGATGCTGTCGGTGAATGCCATCGCCGCGAAGTGCGGCATCCATGCCTCGGGCTTCGTGCGCTATGCGCAGTCGCTGGGCTACAAGGGGTTCCGCGAGCTGCAGGCGGTGTTCCAGCGGCGGCTGACCACGGCCGCCCCCGGGTTCGAGGCGCGCGTCAAGGCGCTGGAGGCAGAGCTGGGCGGCGCGCGGGAAGGAGAGGTCGGGTTTCTTGCCGATCTGGTGGCGCGGGATGTCGCGTCGTTGCAGGAGCTGCTGGCGAGCATCGACCCCGGCCGTCTGGCGCGGGCGGCAGAGCTGCTGGACGGCGCGGATACGGTCTACCTGATCGGTCAGTTGCGCTCGGCCCCGGTGGTGGAGCTGTTGCGCTATGTCCTGACGATGCTGGGCAAGCGCACGGTGCTTCTGGATGCCGGCGGGGGGCTGGCGACGCATATGGCGAGGGTCGCGCGGCCGTCCGATCTGCTGTTCGTGGTCTCTTTCCGCTTCTATGCCACCGAAGTGGTGAACGTCGCCGAAGAGACCGCCCGGCGCGGGGTGCCGATCCTGGCGATCACCGACAGCACGCTGTCGCCCTATGCGAGGCTGGCCGAGGTGCTTTTCGCGGTGCCCGAGCACGGATACACCTTTTCACGCAGCCTGGCGGCGCCGATGTGCCTGGCGCAGGCGCTGTGCGTGGCGCTTGCGGCGCGCGGGCAGGCGAGCGGCACCGCGCCGCGGATTCCGGTGGTCACCGGGCCGTAGGCCGCCGGTCAGGGCAGGCGCATCGGCCCGTCGGGAACCGGCATTCCGCCCGCCACGGCGCCCCAGACCGACTGGTCGAAGTTCACGATCGCCCCTGTCATCAGCCCCGCATCGTCCGAGACGAGGAAGTTCACCGCGCGCGCGGCCTCGTCCGGGTCGACGAGGCGCCCGAAGGGCAGGGAGGCCGCGGCCTTTGCCTCCCAGTCGGGATCGCCGCCCTCGGCCTGAATCTCGCGTTCATGGTCGCTGGCCATCCAGCCGACGTTCAGCTGGTTCACGCGGATACGGTTGCCCATCACCGAAAAGGCGGTGTTCGCGGTAAGCGTCGTCAACGCACCCTTGCTGGCGCAATAGGCGTTGATGAAGGGCTGGCCGGACAGCGCCGAGATCGAGCCGATGTTGCAGATCGCGCCCTGGATCCCCCGGGCGATCATCAGCCGGATCGCGTCCTGCATCAGAAAGTACGGACCGCGGACATTGGTGGCAAAGAGGGCGTCGAAGGTTTCGGGGCTGGTGTCCAGGATCGTCCCCCGCGCCGTCGATGCCCCGGCATTCACCAGCACGTCGAGGCGACCGAACAGGCGGTCGGTCTCGGCGATGACTGTCCGGCAGTCCTCGACCCGGGCAAAGTCGGCCTGGAGGAAATGCGTCCTGGTGCCGTGCGCCCCGGCGATCTCGCGGGCGACACGCGCGCCGCGGTCGGCGTTGCGGCCGGTGATGACGATGCCCTGCGCGCCCGCCGCTGCCAGCCTGCGCGCGATCGCGGCGCCGAGGCCCTGCGTTGCCCCCGTCACGACGCAGACCTTTCCATCCATCCGGTTCATGCTTCCCCCCAAACGTCCCGTTCTTGCCAGCTTACCCGCTTGCATCGACTGTTGACAATGCGGGTAATGCGGCAATGAATGTTGTGCAGAGGGCGCGGAGGATCAGGAGTGCGGAGCGGTATCTTCCTTCGTGGGCAGGGGATCGCCCCACCCGGCCGCGGAACCTGCCCGGGGGTGTGGCGATGATTCCGAACCGTCTCAGGCAGCTTTGGGCCGAGGGCCGACCCACGATCAACGGCTGGTGTTCCATCGGCAACCCGTTCACGGCCGAGATCATGGCCGCGCAGGGGTTCGACAGCATCACCATCGACATGCAGCACGGGGCGCTGGATTACAGTCACCTCCTGCCGATGTTCCAGGCGATGCAAGCCAGCGGGGCCACGCTGATGGCCCGCGTGCCCTGGCTGGAGCCGGGCATCATCATGAAGGCGCTGGATGCGGGCGCCTATGGAATCATCTGCCCGATGGTGAACTCGGCCGAGGATGCCGCCCGATTTGTCAGCACCCTGCGCTATCCGCCGCTTGGCCAACGGTCGTTCGGGCCCACGCGCGTCTCATTTGCGGCCGGAGCGGGCTATGCCGACGAGGCGAACGACACCATCCTGGGCTTCGCGATGATCGAGACGGCCGAGGGGATGGCGAACCTGGACGCAATTGCCGCGACGCCGGGGCTGGATGGACTTTATGTCGGACCTGCCGACCTGACGCTGTCGCTGACCGGCGGACGGCTTGCCCCCGGCTTCGACCGGGATGAGCCCGAGTTGGTCGCGGCGTTGCAGACGATACTTGCGGCGTGCAAGCGGAACGGCATCCGTGCCGGACTGCATTGCGGAACGCCGGACTATGCGGCCAGGGCCATCGGTTGGGGCTTCGACATGACCACCATCGGCGGGGACACCAGGTTCCTTGCGGCGGCGGCGGGGGCGACCGTGGCGGCGTTCCGCAAGCTGACCGAGGGGGCCGTGACCGGGACCGAGAAGGGGGCCTACTGATGCCGCATCTGCTGGTGGCGGGGCAGCTGCATCCTGCGGGTCTGGAGCTGTTGCGGTCTGCGCCCGTGACCTTCGACTATGTCGAAGAGATTTCCGAGCCGTCCTACCAGGCATTCCTTCCCGCGGCGGACGCCTTGATCATCCGCACACAGCCCTTGACGGCGTCATCGGTGGCCCGGTCCCGGCACCTGAAGATCGTCTCGCGTCACGGTGTGGGCTACGATGCGGTCGACGTGGCGGCACTGAACGCGCGGGGCATCCCGCTGTGCATTGTCGGGGACGTCAATTCCTCGGCCGTAGCCGAACATGCGATGATGCTGATCCTGGCCGCGAGCCACCGCCTGATCGCTGCCGACCGGGCCGTGCGCGATGGCGACTGGGGCTGGCGGAACGGATTGCAGACGCGCGAGGTCGCGGGCAAGCGCCTGCTGATCGTGGGCTTCGGGCGGATCGGACGGAAGCTTGCCGCGCTGGCGCGGGCCTTCGGGATGGCGGTCGAGGCGCATGATCCCTTCGTTCCTGCGGCAGATTGGCCGGCATTTGCCGCCCGCGCCCCGGACCTTGGCGCGGCGCTGGAGGGGGCGGACGTCGTCTCGTTGCACCTGCCGCGGGTGGAGGGCGTGGTCCTGGGGGCGGCAGAGCTGGCCCGGATGAAGCCCGCGGCCGTGGTGGTGAACACCGCACGCGGGGGCCTTGTGGACGAGCTGGCCCTGGCCCATGCGATACGGTCAGGCCGGTTGGGCGGGGCGGCGCTTGACGTCTTTGCTGCCGAGCCGCCCGGCGCGAACCACCCGCTTTTCGGTCTGGACCAGGTTGTCCTGACCCCGCATCACGCCGCGCTGACGGTGGAATGCGCCCGGCGGATGGCGCTTGCCTCGGTGCAGAACGTGCTGGATTTTCTTGCGGGAACGCTGGACCCCGCACTTGTCGTCAACGCAGCCGCGATCGGTGGCCTGAAGGAATCCGCGAAATGACCAAACCCCGCCTGAGCATCGGCCTGATCGGCACCGGCTTCATGGGCAAGGCCCATGTCTTCGGCTTCACCTCGGCCCCCCGGGTGTTCGAGCTGCCCTATGACCTGG
Source organism: Paracoccaceae bacterium (assembly GCA_027489355.1). GTDB lineage: Bacteria > Pseudomonadota > Alphaproteobacteria > Rhodobacterales > Rhodobacteraceae > Tabrizicola. Next base: position 186,271 of record JAIXZY010000075.1, read on the forward strand.
ACCTGCACACGGTGGCCGACGTCACGTCGGAAGCGGCCGAGCGCGCGCGGGTCACGCTGGGCTTCGCCCATGCGACCTCGGACTGGCGAACGATCATGGCGGATCCCGCGATCGACGTGGTGTCGATCACCGCGCCGAATGCGCTTCACAAGGAAATGTCGCTGGCCGCCATCGCTACCGGCAAGCATGTCTATTGCGAGAAACCCCTGGCGCCGCTGGCCCGGGACGCGCTGGAGATGACGCTCGCGGCCGAGGCAAAGGGCGTGCGCACTCAGGTCGGGTTCAACTACCTGTGCAACCCGATGCTGACCCTTGCGCGCGAGATGATCGAGGCGGGCGAGCTGGGCGAGATCCGCGGCTACCGGGGGCTTCATGCCGAGGATTATATGGCCGACGCGTCCGGAGTCTGGGGCTTCCGCCATGACCCGGCAGGCGGCGGCGCACTGGCGGACATCGGGTCGCACGCTCTGGCGACGGCCGAGTTCCTGTGCGGCCGCATCACCCGGGTCATGGGCGATTGCGTCACGATGATCGCAGGCCGACCCGACGGGAAGGGCGGCGTCCGGCCGGTGACGGTCGATGACGTGGGCCGGGCCTTCCTGCGCTTCGAGAACGGGGCCACGGGCAGCATCGAAGGCAACTGGATCGCCACCGGTCGAAAGATGCAGCACGACTTCGAGGTCTACGGGACCAGGGGCGCCTTGTCCTTCAGCCAGGAACACTTCAACGTGCTGCACTATTTCTCGACCTCGGACGCTCGGGGCCGCCAGGGTTTCCGAAGGATCGAGGCCGGCCCGGACCATGCGCCCTATGGCCTGTTCTGCGTCGCGCCGGGGCATCAGCTGGGGTTCAACGACCTGAAGGCCATCGAGGTCGCCGGCTATGTCCAGGCTATTTCCGGCAAAGCGCCAGAGCCCTTCAATTTCCGAAAGGGGCTGCGCATCCAGACTTTGGTCGAGACGATCCAGACCTCCAGCCGTGAAGGGCGCTGGATCGAGGTCGGCTGAGTTCAGGCCACGGCCCTCACATGGGCCGTGCGGATCACGCGTTCGCAATGCTGGGCAAGGACCTTGCGGTTCTCGAACGCATCGACCGGGACCTCGGGGTGAAAGATGACCTCAACGCGGCCGTGGCGGGGCGTGGCGAGCATCTTCACCAGGTGCGAGGCGAAGTCCATGTCGCCCCACCAGCCGTAATGCCGCGCGTCCTCGCCCGATGGGGCGTGGAAGATCACGGTCACGGGCTGGATGTGCATCGTGCGTTCCAGCGCGGGGGAGAAGAAGGCCTCGAACAGGGTGGACTTGAAGGGCAGGACGCGGATCGCGTCGGTGCTGGTGCCTTCCGGGAAGAACAGCAGGCGATGCCCGGCCTGCAGTCTGGATTCGAAGATCTCCTGCTGGCGCTTCGCCTCGGTCCCCTTGCGGGCGATGAAGACGGTCCCGGTCGCGCGCGCGAGCCAGCCGATGCCGGGCCAGCCCGCGACCTCGGCCTTGGCGACGAAGTAGACGGTCTGGGCAGCGTTCAGCACGAAGATGTCGAGCCAGGAGGAATGGTTCGCGACCATCGCGCCGGGCCGGGTCATCGGGCGGCCGTGGACCGTGAGCGGAAGCCGGAGGAGCCAGAGGTTCAGGCGGCAGACGGCCTTGGTGATGTGCGGCGTGACCGGTCGCGCCTCGCCGAAAAGCGGCCATTCGACCAGTCGCACCAGCAGCAGCAGAACCAGCCCGCCATAGGTGACCGAGCCGATCAGGAGCCCGCGCCAGAGAACGCGAAGCCAGCCCAGGGGGGTCACCCGAAGCGGGGGCGGCGGAATGTCCTGCCAGGCGGTCATGTCCCGGCCTTGCGGATCAGGAACTCGCGGTGGCGGGCCGACATCTGGCCAGTGTCCATCACAAGGCACACGTCCGTGGTGTTGAAGTCCCTGTCGATCCAGGCCCCGTCACCGACATAACCGCCAAGCCGCAGGTAGGCCTTGATCAGCGCCGGCGTCGCCGCCATCGCGGCGCGGCGGTCCACACGGTCAGCAGGGATCAGGTCCATCTCCTGCCGGCCGGGGGACAACGCGCGGACCCGCATCGCGGGTGGCGCGAGGTGGTGGTGATGAAGCCAGGACAGCGGCTCGGCCAAGGGGGCGATCTCGGTCCCGTGGAAGCTGGCCGCGCCGAACAGGATCTCGATCCCCCGGTCAAGCACGTATTCCGCCAGCCCGTTCCAGAGGTGGAACATCGCCGTGCCGCCGCGGTGGTCGGCATGGACGCAGGACCGCCCGAGCTCCAGCAGCTTGCGGCCCGAGGCAATGAGCGGCGTCAGGTCGAATTCCGTCTCGGAGTAGAAGCGCCCCGCGGCCGTGCGGCGGTCGCCGGGAAGCACGCGGTAGGCCCCGATCACATGGGCGCGCGTGGCGGGGTCGATGCGACGGTCGACCAGGATCAAATGGTCGAAGAAGGGGTCGAAGGCGTCCCGCTCCAGCCCCGCCCGGTGGTCGACCAGCGGGCCGTCTCCGCCAAGCTCTTGCACGAAGACCAGATAGCGCAGTGCCTGGGCGGCGGTCAGGTCCTCGGGCGTGGTGGCCAGCCGGACGGCGTAGGGGGCGGGTTCGACGGTCATCGGCATCGCGGCAGCTGCTGGCTGACCTGACTTAGACACCGGCTGGCGGCAATGCAACCATCTGGCCGCAAACGCGGAAAGCCAAGCAATTCCCGGTTGAGTTTCCCCGGCGGATTCGCACTATGGGTGATCAGTTCCCGCCACCGGCAGAAGGAAGATGCGCTTGCTGTCGATCACGACCTTTCCGGCATGTTCGAAGTTCACCGTCACCCTGGTGCCGATGTTCGACTGTACCTGACCCAGACCCCAGTCCGGTTGCTCCGGGTGGCGCACCAGCATGCCCGGTTCCAGTAGCGCCGCCATATCCCGTCCTTTGTCCCGGTTGATAGATGCAAGACAAGCCTGACCTCGCCGCCCTCATCGCCTCGCGCATCTGCCATGACCTTATCAGCCCGATCGGGGCGATAGGCAACGGGGTGGAGCTTCTGGCGATGGAGCCGGGCGGGACCCGGCCGGAAATGGCACTGATCTCGGAAAGCGTGGCGAATGCCAATGCGCGGATCCGGTTTTTCCGCATCTGCTTCGGCCAGGCGTCCAGCGACCAGCGCATCGCGCGGTCCGAGGTGGCCTCGATCCTGGGCGATCTGTCGCGCGGGGGCCGTGTCGGCTATGCCTGGACCAGCCCGACCGACCTGTCGCGGCGCGAGGTGCGGCTGGTCTTCCTGCTGCTGCAATGCCTGGAAAGCGCACTGGCCTACGGGGGCAAGGTCGCGGTCCTGCGCAATGACGGCGGCTGGTCGATCCTGGCCGAGGCACCGCGTCTGAAGGTGGACCCGGCCCTATGGGAGGTGCTGACCGAGCCGCGCGCCCCGGCCGAGATCGGGGCCGCGCAAGTGCATTTCGCGCTGGTGCCGGACGAGCTTGCCCGTCAGGGCCGACGGCTGATCACCGAGATCGGCGAGACGACGATCCGGCTTACGTTCTGACGGTCCCGTCGCCCGTCACCAGATACTTGAAGCTGCACAGCTGTTCGGCACCCACCGGACCGCGGGCGTGCATCTTGCCGGTGGCGATTCCGATTTCGGCGCCCATCCCGAACTCGCCCCCGTCGGCGAACTGGGTACTGGCGTTGCGCATCAGGATGGCGCTGTCGAGCCGCTGGAAGAAGCGTTCGGCGGTGGCGTCGTTTTCGGTGAGGATCGCCTCGGTGTGCTGGCTGCCGTATTTGCGGATGTGGTCGATGGCCTGATCGACGCCGTCCACCAGCTTGGCCGCGATGATCATGTCCAGGAATTCGCGGCCGAAATCGTCCGGCGCGGCGCGCTTGGTGCCGGGGATCTTCAAAAGCTCGCCCTCGGTGCGGACCTCGACGCCGGCTTTCAGGAGGTCCTCGATCAGGACGCCGCCGTGCTTGGTGTAGAACTGCCAGTCGATGAGCAGGCATTCGGCCGCGCCGCAGATGCCGGTGCGGCGGGTCTTGGCGTTCAGGACGACGCGGCGGGCCTTTTCCAGGTCGGCGTCGCGGTCGGCGTAGACGTGGCAGATCCCTTCGAGATGGGCGAAGACGGGGACACGGGCTTCCCTTTGGACAAGGCCGACGAGGCCCTTGCCGCCGCGGGGGACGATGACGTCGATGTAATCGGTGGCCTGCAGCATGGCCGTCACCATCTCGCGGTCGCGCGTCGGGATGAACTGGATTGCGGTCTCGGGCAGGTTGGCGGATTTCAGACCGTCGACCATGCAGGAATGGATGGCCTCGGAGGTCTCGAAGCTTTCGCTGCCGCCGCGCAGGATGACGGCGTTGCCGGATTTGAGGCAGAGCGCGCCCGCGTCGGCGGTGACGTTGGGGCGGGATTCGTAGATCACACCGACGACGCCCAAGGGGGTCGCGACGCGTTGGATGTGGAGGCCGTTGGGGCGGTCCCACTCCGCCAGGACACGGCCGACGGGGTCTTTCTGTTCGGCGATCTGGCGGAGTGCGTCGACGATGCTGCGGAGGCGGTTTTCGTCAAGGCGGAGGCGGTCGCGCATCGCGGGGGTGATGCCCTTCTGGTCGGCCGCGTCGAGGTCGAGGGTGTTCGCGTCGAAGATCTCCTGCCTCCGCCGCCAGACGGCATCGGCGGCGGCGATCAGCGCGGCGGCCTTGCGTTCCGAGGAGGCGCAAGCGAGTTCGGCCGCAGCCTCGCGGGCCTTGCGGCCGATGTCGGTCATCAGGTCGGTGAATTGGCCGTCCATTGTCTCGCTCCGTTTTCGTCCGGGGACCAAAATTCTTGAGTAAGAATTTTGTCAAATTCCTTACTTAAGGAATTTGGGTTCGCCTCATACCACCATGTCGTCCCGGTGCACCAGCGCCGCGCGGCCCTGGTAGCCGAGGATCGCCTCGATCTCGCCGGACCTATGCCCGGCGATCTTGCGGGCCTCGGCCGAAGTATAGCGCACAAGGCCCTTGCCGAGAACCACGCCCTCGGGCGACAGGATCGCCACTGGCTCGCCGCGTCCGAAGCTGCCGGTCACTTTGGTCACCCCTGCGGGAAGAAGGCTTTTCCCCGCGCGGAGGGCCGTCGCCGCGCCTGCGTCCAGCACCAGCTCGCCCTTCGGCTTCATCGCGTTGATCCAGCGTTTCCGCGCCACGTGCGGATCGGCGGAGGGGACGAACCAGGTGCGCGTCGCGCCTTCGGCCAACGCCTTCAGCGGCCGCAGGGTGGAGCCTTCCATGATCGCCATCGCGCAGCCGCCGGCGACGGCGGTCTTGGCGGCGAGGAGCTTGGTCTTCATCCCGCCCTTGGAGAGGCCGCTGATCGGGTCGCCCGCCATCGCCTCGATTTCCGGCGTGATGGTGTCGACCACGTCGAAGCGGGTGGCGCTGGCGTCTTCCTTCGGGTTCGCGGTGTAGAAGCCGTCGACGTCGGACAGGAGGACCAGCTGGTCCGCTCCGACCGTTACGGCGATCTGCGCGGCCAGGCGGTCGTTGTCGCCGAAGCGGATCTCATCGGTCGCGACGGTGTCATTTTCGTTCACGATCGGCACGACGCCAAGGCCCAGCAGCGTCTCCATCGTCGCGCGGGAGTTCAGGTAGCGGCGGCGGTCCTCAGTGTCTTCCAGCGTCACCAGCACCTGGGCGGTGGTGATGCCGTGGGGGGCGAGGACTTCCTCATAGGCGCGCGCCAGGCGGATCTGGCCAACGGCGGCGGCGGCCTGGGATTGTTCCAGCGTCAGCTCCCCGGCAGGGAGATCCAGCACCTTGCGGCCAAGCGCGATGGAGCCGGAGGAGACGAGCACCACGTCGGTGCCGCGGGTCTTCGCCTCGGCCACGTCCAGCGCCAACGCCGAAAGCCAGTTCTGTTTCAGGCCGGTGCGGCGGTCCACCAGAAGCGCCGAGCCGATCTTAACGACCAGCCGCTTGGCGGTGCGGATGTCGGGCGCGCTGAGCGTCAAGGTTGCCACGGCGCGGACTCCTCGGCGGGGGCCTCCGCCGTGATGGTGGCGTAAAGTGCGCGCAGGACCTCGGGCAGGCCCTTGCCGGAGACGCCGGAGATGACGTGGACCGTGCCGCCCGCCGCTTTCTCCAGCGCGCGGCGGCGGTCGCTGATCTGTTTCGCGTCCATCGCGTCGGTCTTGTTCAGCGCGACGACCCGGGGCTTGTCGCCAAGGACTTCAGAGTATGCTTCAAGTTCGGTGACGATGGTCCGGTAGTCCTTCGTGATTGTCGAGGACGTCCCGTCGACCAGATGCAGCAGCACCTTGCAGCGTTCGACATGGGCGAGGAACTGGGTGCCAAGGCCGCGGCCCTCGGAGGCGCCCTCGATCAGGCCGGGGATGTCGGCCATCACGAACTCATGCCCGTCGATGCCGACGACGCCGAGGTTCGGGACCAGCGTGGTGAAGGGGTAGTCGGCGATCTTCGGCCGCGCGTTCGAGACGGCGGCGAGGAAGGTCGATTTCCCGGCGTTCGGCAGGCCCACAAGGCCCGCATCGGCGATCAGCTTCAGGCGCAGCCAGATGGTGCGCTCGATGCCTTCCTGGCCGGGGTTCGCCCGGGCAGGCGCGCGGTTGGT
>JAIXZY010000008.1 GCA_027489355.1 Paracoccaceae bacterium
ATCCCGATCCTGGCGAATTTCATCGTGGCGGGGGAAGAGCAGGGCGTCAGCCGGGCCGCCCTGTCGGGGACGATCCAGAACGACATCCTGAAGGAATTCATGGTGCGGAACACCTATATCTATCCGCCCGAGCCTTCGATGCGGATCATCGCGGACATCATTGAATACACGTCCCGCGAGATGCCGAAGTTCAACTCGATCTCGATCTCCGGCTACCACATGCAGGAAGCGGGCGCGAACCTGGTGCAGGAGCTGGCGTTCACGCTGGCGGACGGGAAGGAATACGTGCAGGCCGCCATCGCGCGCGGGATGGATGTGGACGATTTCGCCGGGCGGCTGTCGTTCTTCTTCGCCATCGGGATGAACTTCTTCATGGAGGTGGCGAAGCTGCGGGCGGCCCGCATGCTTTGGCACAGGATCATGGCGGGGTTCGGGGCGAAGAAGACGTCGTCGCTGATGCTACGGACGCATTGCCAGACCTCGGGCGTGTCCTTGCAAGAGCAGGACCCCTACAACAACGTCATCCGCACGGCCTATGAGGCGATGGCGGCGGTGCTGGGGGGGACGCAGTCGCTGCATACGAACGCGCTGGACGAGGCGATTGCGCTGCCGACGGAGTTCGCGGCGCGGATTGCGCGGAATACGCAGCTGGTGCTGCAGGAGGAGACGGGGATCACTCACGTGGTCGATCCGCTGGCCGGGTCCTACTATGTCGAGAGCCTGACCAATCAGCTGGCCGAGGAGGCCTGGAAGCTGATCGAGGAAGTCGAGGCGATGGGGGGCATGACGAAGGCCGTGGCCTCGGGCATGCCGAAGCTGCGGATCGAGGAAAGCGCGGCCCGAAGGCAGGCGATGATCGACCGGGGGGACGAGGTGATCGTCGGGGTCAACAAGTACCGCAAGGACAAGGAAGACCCGATCGACATCCTGGACATCGACAACATGGCGGTCCGCGAGGCTCAGGTCGCGCGGTTGAAGGCGGTCCGGGCCGAGCGCGATGAGGCGCGGGTGCAGGCGGCGCTGGCGGAGTTGACGCGGCGGGCCGGAGAGGGTGGCAACCTTCTGGAAGCGGCGGTGGAGGCAGCCCGGGCACGGGCCTCGGTCGGGGAGATTTCTGACGCGATGGAAAAGGTGTTCGGGCGGCATCGGGCCGAGGTGAAGACGCTGGCCGGGGTCTATGGCGCGGCCTATGAGGGCGATGCGGGCTTCCAGCAGATCCAGAAGGACGTGGAGGCCTTCGCCGAGGCCGAGGGGCGGCGGCCGCGGATGCTGGTTGTGAAGATGGGGCAGGACGGGCATGACCGGGGGGCGAAGGTGATCGCCACGGCCTTCGCGGACATCGGGTTCGACGTGGATGTGGGGCCGCTGTTCCAGACGCCGGAAGAAGCGGCGCAGGACGCGATCGACAACGATGTGCATGTGATCGGGATTTCCAGTCAGGCGGCGGGGCACAAGACGCTTGCGCCGAAGCTGATCGAGGTGCTGAAGGACCGCGGGGCTGGGGATATTCTGGTCATCTGCGGAGGGGTCATTCCGCAGCAGGACTATGATTTCCTGAAGGCGGCCGGGGTGAAGGCGATCTTCGGACCGGGGACCAACATCCCGGCGGCGGCGAAGGAGATCCTGGACCTGATCCGCGCCGCGCGCGGGTAGTGTCCACGCAGGACGGGCCGGCACCGTCTGCAAGATCAAGGGGTTGGCTGTGGGCGTTTACTGTTGGGCAAGGATGATGCCAGGGTAACGCCCCCGATCCGGCCGACGCGTGCAGCGTCGATCCGGCGGCGGCTTCGCCTGAAATTGCCGATGGGCAAAGACCGGGGCGGGCGGCGGTGCGCGCCTTGATCCGGCGGGCCCGGGCGCGGCGGCGGAGCCTCCGGCGGGAGTATTTGGGAAAAGAGCAAGCCCGAGAGGGCCTAAAGCTCGATCTCGCCGTTCGGACCGGGCTGGGGGTCCTGCGGGGCGGGTTTGGGAACAAGGGGCGCGTTGCGGCGGATCAGGATGTCGCCGTTCGGCAGCATGATCGGCGCGTCGTAGTTGCGGATGTCATCGATCATCGCGATGAGCTGCTGGATCTTCGGCCCCAGCTCTTCGCCCAGGCCCTCCAGCGCGGGTCCCACCTCGTCAAGCGCCTGGCCCATTTCGTCGAGGGCGGGCTGCATCTCGGTCATCAGGCCGCGGAAGAGCAGCTTCGCGCCTTCCTCCATCAGGCTGAAACCGTCATCCTCGGCCTCGGCCTCGGGTCCGGGGGCCGGTGCGGGGGCGGCCTCCTGCGCAAGCGCAGGGGCGGCGGCGAGGATCAGGGCGAGCGCGAGTTTCATGGGGCGGATATGGGAAGCGGCGGGCGGCATGTCAAACCCCCGCCGGAAGGTCGACGGTCACGGGAAAATGGTCGGAGGCCTGCAGGAGCGCCTCGCGCAGTTCGGGGATCTCCATGATGCGGGGATCATTGAACGGGTGCCAGATGCGCCATTCGGGGCCACGGGCGGCAAGATCGGGCGAGACCATGATGAAGTCGAGGAGCGCCTCGAAATACCGCTTCTGGGGTGCCAGGTAGAAGCGCGCGGTGGTGGGCATGACCCCGACGCGGGACCGCAGCGCCATGCTGGCGTGGGGGTCGGTGAGCTGCGTCGCGGGGTCGGGCGCGGTGCCGAGCACGATTTCCACTCCGGAATGGCCGAAGAGCTTTTCGAACTCGTCGATGCCGGGGCCGTCGTTGAAGTCGCCCATCACGACGAGGCTGTCACCCTGCGCCAGATGCGCATCGACGCGCTGGCGGAGCCAGAGGCATTGCGCAAGCTGCTTGCGGCGGTTCTCGATCGACAGGCGCAGCTGCGCCTCGCGGCCGACGGCACCGTAGGGGTTCTTCGACTTGGCATGGACGCCGATCAGCCGCAGGCGATGGCCGTTCGAGGCGGTGACAGCCAGTTCCAGGGGCGGTTTCGAAAAGCGGATCGTTTCCGAGATGTTGTCGGCGTCGAGGTCGTAGCGGAAGGTCGAGTCGAAGCGGGGGGCGTCGTGCGAACCGTGGCTGTTCGAGGGCTGGCCTTGCGGGCTGTGGCGCACTGTCAGGCGGTCTGGGTCGTAGAGAAAGGCTATTTCCTGTTCTGTTTCAGATGGATATCCGATCAGCGCCCGGTGCGCGCGCAGCCCGGCGGCCCTGGCGAAGGTTTCCAGAGCCTTCACGGTGGACCGTTTGCCATTGGTGTCGGGTGCCTCGATGATCATCACGCCGTCGGCGTTCAGCGCGTTGAAGACGATGCCGAGCGCCGAGAGCTGCTCGCCCCGGCTGATCTTGTAGCGGGTGGAGGGTTCGCGGTCCTCGAGCATCCGGCCGTGGTCGTCGAAAAGGGCGTTGAACCATTCGACATTGTAGGTCGCAAGCCGGATCGGTCGCGGGGTCATGCGGCCTCTTTGGCGCTGATGGCGCGCCAGGCTTCGTTGATCAGTTGCAGCCGACGTTCGGCAAGCTTCATCGCCTCGGGCGGGACGCCGCGGGACTGCAGCACGTCGGGGTGGGTGTCGCGGACCAGGTCGCGCCAGGCCTTGCGGGCCTGGTCCTTGGTGGCATCGCGGGGCAGGCCAAGGACGTCGTAGGGATCGCGCGGCGCGCCCTCGACAAGGCGGGAGCGGACGATGTTGAAGCAGCGGTCGTCCAGGCCGAACTCGTCGGCGACATGGGCGAGGAAGGCGTCTTCCCCGGGATGGTAGGTGCCGTCGGCGATGGCGATCTGGAAGAGGGCTTCCAGGATGTCGACGAGGACGTGATGGTCGTCGGCGCAGATCCGGTGGCCGTCGGGGTTGAAGAGGCGGGCGATCTTGCGGGCGTAGGCGTCAAAGCCCGCGACGTCCTGGCGGGCAAGGTTGTAGACGCGGGCGGCGTGATCCTCTTCGCCTTCGGGGAAGGTGAAGATGCGGCGGAAGGCGGTGACCTCGTCGCGGGTGACGGTGCCGTCGGCCTTGGCCATCTTGGCGCCAAGCGCAAGGACGGCGATGGTGAAGCCGACGGACTGCTCTGGCGCGGGCTCGGCGCGGAGCCGGTCGAACACGACCGAGAGCGGCTCGCCCTTGGCAAGGGCGGCGAGGGCCTCGGTGATGCGGGTCCAGACCGACATGGGGGCAGAATAGCCCGAGCCGCGCGACTTGTCAGAGGAATTTCTGCATGAGCACAAGGTCCATGAAGCGGCCGAACTTGAAGCCGGCCTGCGGGACGGTGGCGATGTGGCGGTAGCCCATGCGGCTGTGGAAGGCGCGACCGGCGGAGTTTTCCCCCGAGACGCCGGCAATCATCTGATGCGCCCCGGCGGCGCGCGCGTGGTCCTCGACCGCGGTCAGAAGCGTCCGGCCCAGGCCCTGGCCGTGGGTGCCGGGGAGGAGCGAGATCGAATGTTCCATGCAGGTGCGGTAGCCCTCGCCGCCGCGGAACTGGCCGTAGCTGGCCTGACCGATCACCTGACCGCCCTCCTCGGCCACGAGAAAGGCGTGGCCCGCGGCGGATTTTGCGGCGATCATCAGCAGGATGTCGTCGGTGGTCTTGGGGACCGGGTTGAAGGTGACGGCGGTGTGTTCGATCCAGTGGTTCAGAAGCGCGGCAAGGGCGGGGGCATCGGCGGCCTGGGCCGGACGGATCATGTCAGGACGCGCGGCCCGTGCGGCGTGTCGAAGCTGGCGCGGAAGCCGCGGTAGGGGCCGAGGCGGACGCTGACGCGCGGGTCGGCCAGCTGGCTCTGCAGGGCTGCCCCGAGCTGGGCGGCCTGCGGCAGTGTGATCTCAAGCCCCGTCAGCCGGAGGCCGTGGTCGCGCAGGGTGCGGGCGGGGTGCAGATCGCCCTGCCACTGGATCAGCGCGGGGAAGGCGTCGTCGAAGGGCAGGCGGCCGGTGGCGGGCACGGCAAAGCGCCAGCGATAGTCGCCCCGGGCAAGATCGGTCGCGGTGCCGGTCCCGGGCGGCGCGGCGGCCAGGGCGGCGTCAAGGTCGTCGGTGCGACAGATCCAGTGGGTCAGCCGCGGCGCGCCCCGGAACTGGTCCAGGTCGAACCAGCGCGGATGAGCGGGTTTGGCGGCCTGGGGGTCGATGGCGATGACCTCGAGGTAAAGGTCGCCCAGGGACAGCAGGCGGTTGTGGGTGCCCATGTGCGGGTGCTTGCCGCCCCCGGCCAACGGCACGCCAAGCGCCATCTCGACCCAGGCGGCGCCTTCTTCCAGCGTCTCGGCCGAGACGGCGATGTGATCGAGGCGCAGGGTCATTCCGGTTCCTTCAGGACAACCTTGGTCGTGGCCTTCAGCGCGAGCGCCAGGGCGGCGAAGCGGGCTTGCGCCACCTCGCCGAACAGGCCGAGGCCGTCTTCGGTCAGCGCCAGGGTCAGTTGCCGCTTCTTGAGGTTCCAGCGCAGCTCTCCGGCCTGGGACGGATCGCCGATCGAGAACATGGCGCCGAAGCGCATCGCCTTGCCCAGGGCCTCGGCGGCCTGGATGTCGCTTTCCGACAGCAGGCGGAAGAGCGGCTCCATCCGGCTGCCCGAGCGGCTGTTCTTGTAGCGGTGGAGAAGGGCCAGGCCCAGGAACACCCGGCCGGGATGGTCGAGCCCGCCCAGGTTCGCGCGGGTGGCGTTGTCGAAGCAGGCTTCCGCCCGGTAGTCGGGGTGTGCGCGCCAGGTGGTGTCGTGCAGAAGGCAGGCGGCCTTGATCAGGCGCAGGCGTTCCGGCGTGGCGCCCTTGAACAGCGGTTCGAGGAAGGCAAACAGCTTCTTGCCGAAGCCCGGGATGCGGGCCTGGGTCAGTTCGGTCATCCGCGCGGCCTCGATCAGCGGGTCGCGGGCGCGGAGCCGTTCGGGCATCTGTTCGTACAAGAGCCCCTCGCGGATGCCATAGGCCGAGACATCGATTTCCGAGGGTTTCAGCACCCGGATGATCTCGCGCAGGACCTCGCAGGCGAGGGGGACGAGCTCCATCCGTTCCGCGCTTGTGCCGGTGCGGCCGCGCAGCGCGGCAAGGTCGGCAGTCTGCAGCCAGTCGAGCGTGTCAAGCAGGCCCTGCGGCGTCATGCGGTATTCGTGCAGGACGGTCAGGGGATAGCTGCGCCGTTCCATGTCGAGCCGCGCGATGACCCGCCAGCTGCCGCCGACGAGGTAGATGCGGTCGCCCTCGGGCCTGATCTCTTTCGCGGCGTTTTCGAGGATCGCGTCGATATGCGCCTTGCGCTTCTTCGGGTCGGCCGAGACCTGTTGCAGCCGGAACGGGCCAAGCGGCGTCGAGACGCGCTTGCCGACCTTGCCGCTGCCGATGCGCGCCAGTTCCATCGAGTTGCCGCCGATGTCGCAGACGATGCCGCGGGCGTCGGGCCAGCCCAGAAGCACGCCTTGCGCGGAAAGACGCGCTTCCTCGGCCCCGTCGATGACGTGCAGCTTCAGCCCGGTCTCACGCAGGACCTGGGCCTGGAATTCGGGTCCGTCCTCGGCCTCGCGCGTGGCGGCGGTGGCGACGACGGTGAAGGGGGCGATGTCCATGCCGCGGGCCAGAAGCGAGAATCGCTTCAGGGCGGACAGGGCGCGGGCCTTGCCCTCGGGATGGAGCCGCCCGGTCTGCGCCAGGCCCTTGCCCAGGCCGCACATGATCTTTTCGTTGTAGAAATAGGCCGGGGACCGGGCCGCGCCGTCGAAGACGACCATGCGGACCGAGTTCGAGCCGACGTCCACCACGCCGACGCGGGACAACGCGCGGGCCGAGGGGTCGTCGAACAGGGGTCTGCCGAAGGGACCCCAATCGCCCGCGTCGTCGTCGTCGGAAAGGGCAGCTTGTCCGTCAGCGGCCATGCGAGAATCCCCCTGGTCTTGCGGCGGCATGGTGCAGGCCCGCGCCGGACGGGTCAACCGTCGGACCGGCGGGCGGTTCCGTGCTAGCGCTTCTTCGGCTTGGGCGCGGGCTTCTGGCCGATGGCGCGGGCGGCCTCGGCGGCGGCGCGCAATTCCTCGGCGATTTCCTCGGCTTCCTCGGGGTCGAAGTCGAGCGGCAGTTCGATCCCGCCCTCGGCCTCGACGTAGATGCGGACCATGCCTTCGTCCGTCGGCCCGATCTGCAGGTTGGCGCTGATGTCGCTGGGAGAGTTGATGCCCATGGTCGATGCTCCGGCTTTTGGGCGGGGGTAGCGGGCGGCCGGACGGGGTGCAAGGAAAAACCGTCCGGGCCCGGGGCGAAGGCGCTTGCAATTCGGGGGGAGGGGGGCTAAATCGCCCGCGAGTGCCGCCTTAGCTCAGTTGGTTAGAGCACCAGATTGTGGATCTGGGGGTCCCCCGTTCGAGCCGGGGAGGCGGTACCATCGCATCGGGACCTGACCCGGAAGGCCGGGTCCAGCGGGCCTGCCACCTCTTCCATTCAGTAACGGGAAAAGCTGCGTCCGGGGCGTTGCTGGCCGTGCGGCGCGGCGCAACAGAAGGCCGTCCGTTCCGCAAGCGAAGACTGGCGCCGGGGAGCGCCAGTCATCGGGTTGTGCCGGGCAGCATTGCCGTCAGGATTTCAGCAGTTTCGCCAGCCGGGCGATGCCCTGGTCGATCTGTTCGTCGGTCGCGCAGGAGAAGCTGAGGCGCAGTGTGTTGCCGCCGGAGCCGTCGGCGAAGAAGGCCCCGCCCGGAACGAAGGCCACGCGCTCCTCGCGGACGGCGCGGGCCAGAAGTTCGGCCCCGTCGATGTCCGTGGGCAGGGTCAGCCAGATGAACATGCCGCCTTCGGGCCGGGTGAAGGACACGGTCGGCGGCATCTCGCGATCCAGCGCCGCCAGCATCCGGTCGCGGCGCGCGCGGTAGGTGGCGCGGAGCCTTGCGACATGGTCGTCGAAGATCGATCGGGCCACGGCATCGGTGACGATCTGGTTCAGCGAGGCGGAATGAAGGTCGGCGGCCTGCTTGATCAGGACAAGCCGCTGGATGACCGGCGTCGCCGCGCAGACCCAGCCCACCCTCAGGCCCGGCGCGAGGGTCTTGGAGAAGGAGCCAAGGTAGATCGTCCGCGTCGCCTCGATGCCGCCCGCGCGCGCGGCGTCCAGTGCCAGGATCGGCGGCACCGGCGAGCCGTCATAGCGCAGGGCCTGGTAGGCGCCGTCCTCGATGACCGCCATGTCCAGCGCGTCGGCCTGCGCCAGTAGCGCCTTGCGGCCCTCCAGTCCCAGGGTCTCGCCCGTGGGATTGGCGAAGTCGGGCGAGAGGTAGGCGAACTTCACCGCGCCTCCGGCGGCGGCGGCCTCGTGCCGGATCTGGTCGGGCTCCTGGTTCGAGAAGGGGTCCAGCCGGGCATAGCGCGGCTCATAGGCGTTGAAGGCCCCAAGCGCGCCCAGATAGGTGGGCCAGGTCACCAGCGCGGTGTCGCCGGGTGACAGGAACAGCTTGCCCAGGTAGTCCAGCGCCTGCTGCGAACCCGAGGTGATCAGGATGTTCTCGGCGCTGCAGGGGATCCCGATCCGGGCCATCTGGCCCGCGATCCAGTCGCGCAGGGGCCGGTGGCCTTCCGAGACGGAATATTGCAGGGCGGCCGCGGCGGCGGGGCCGGTCATCGTGGCGTCGAACGCTTCCCGGAACGCCTGGACCGGGAAGAGGTTCGGATCGGGGATGCCGCCTGCGAAGGAGATGATGTCGGGCTGGTCGAGAAGTTTCAGAAGCTCGCGGATCTCGGAGGCCTTCATCCGGCTGGAGCGGGTGGCAAGAAGATCGGTCCAGTTCATGTCAAGGGGCTCCATCGGGTCCGGGGTGCGGTCGCCCGGCCGGGGCGTGGCTGCGGGGCAGGCCGTTCGGGCGTCGGTCAAGTTGTGGGTGCCCGGCCTCTGCTTGTCCAGTCGGCGCGGGGACAAATCCGGGTTGCACGGGACGGCAGGCTTGCGCCGTGTGCGAAGGCAAGGGGTCAGTCCTCTGGCGGCCCCGAGGCGATGGTATGGCGCAAGAGCGCGTGCAGCCGGTCAGCAAGGTCTGCGCCGCGATGGTCGCGCAAGGCGGGTCGTCGGCAATGGCGCGGCGGCCGAGGTCGGTGAAGACTTCTCTGCCGCAATCGGTCAGGGACAGGATCCCGGCCCGGCGCCTCTGGGGGTTCGGGCGAGCCAGCGGGGGCGGCGGTCGGGGTTGCGAACACGCGGACCGGAATGGCCGCACATGTCCTGGCCGGGACGGCCGAAAGGGATGACGGGAAATGCCGCTCTGCCGATGGCAGGCTTCTCGGTGCCCGCAGGCCCGGTCCTAGCCGGTCCAACCCGCCATCTGCCAGTCCTTTACCGCCTCGACCGGCCAGAGAAGCATCAGCGTGTCGAGTGCAAGCCCGTCGCGCACGAGCGACGTCGTCAGCGCCTCGGTCCCGAGCACAAGGGCGATGCTGGCCCAGACCGGACGGCGCGCGGCGATCAGGAAGCCCGCCACCATGAAGCCGCTGTCAGCCACCGAATTGACGACGGAATCGCCATAGTACTCCAGCGAGATCGTGACGGCGCGGAAGCGGTTGATGACGAGATCGGTATTCTCGACGACTTCCCAGATCACGCCGGTCAGCCCCACGGCCAGAAGGCGCCAGTCGAGGCTGCGGCCTCGGGCGAGCAGCCAGAACAGGCCGTAGAACAGCAGCCCGTGGTTCACATGGCCAAAGCTGTACCAGTCGGACAGGTGCTGCGAGTTCTCGGAGCTGAAGACCTCACCGTGCCAGAGTTTCACGCGGCCGCAGGTGCAGATCCAGGGATGACCCATCGCCGCAAGGGCAAGCCCCTGCAAGGCGAACATTTCCACAAGAAGGCCGGCGGTGCGTCTGTTGTCGACCATGCGGGGATGTTCACCATGCGGGCCGTCGCGCGTCCTGATGGAAGGCGGAGAAGGGGGGGATTTTCCTGACAGTTGACAGAATCTTCCCGCAGGCGCATTAGCGCGGCATTCCGACCGGATCGGTCCCTGTCCCGCCTGCAAGGGAGTGCGCCCGTGACCCGTCCCGCCGACGACCAGAGCTTCCAGCGTGCCACGGCGGTGATCCCGCGTGGGGTGGCGCATTTCCGGCTGCCGGGTCCCGTCACCACCCGGGCCTTTGCCTTCCTTGCCCTGCCACGCTTCACATTGCTGGCCTTTTCCTCGGCCATCGAGCCCTTGCGGATCGCCAACCAACTGACCCAGCAGCCGCTGTACCGCTGGAGCCTGGTCAGCATGGATGGCAAGCCGGTCGAAAGCTCGGCCGGGGTGCGGATCGAGGTCGACCAGGGGTTGGAGCCCCTGGGCCGCGAGACGACGGCCATCGTCTGCTCGGGGACCGACGCCAGCCAGGCCGCCGACCGCAAGGTGCTGACCTGGCTGCGGGAACATGCCCGCAAGGGCGGGGGGCTGGGGGCGATCTGCACCGGGGCCTATACGCTGGCGCGCGCGGGACTTCTCGGCGACGACACGCCCGCCGTCCACTGGGAGAACCGCCCGGCCTTCCGCGAACTGTACGACGTCGAGCCGCTGCAGCAGATCTACGTCATCGGCCGCAAGCATTTTTCCTGCGCCGGGGGCGAGGCGGGGGTGGACCTGATGCTGGCGTTGATCGCGCAGGACCACGGGCAGAAGCTGGCCGACGCGGTCGCCGAGATGTGCCTGCACAGCCGTCGGCGCGAGGCGAATGCGACCCAGAAGGCGGCCTTCCCGGCGCCGATGTCGGTGCGAAATCCGGGCGTGGCGCGGGTGATCGCCGCCATGAAGGAGAACATCGCGACGCCGCTGGACCAGGACGAGCTGGCCGAGATCTTCGGCCGGACCCGCCGGCACCTGGAGCGGATCTTCAAGGCGGCCCTGCAGGAGACGCCCAAGGGCTATTACTTGGGCCTGCGGCTGGAAGAGGCGCGGAACCTGCTTGCCGACACCACGATGCCGATCCTGGAGATCGCCATCGCCACCGGGTTCAATTCGCGGTCCAGCTTCTCGAAGGCCTACAAGAAACGCTTCGGCATGAGCCCGGCCCGCTACCGCTAGGGTTGATCGATCCGGGATTTCTGGCATCCTGAGGCTGTTCTTCGCTGGTGCTTGCCGGAGTGCTTCGATGCCGGACGCCGCCCCCCTGCCGACTGCGCCGCCCGTCACTCCGCCCTTTCGCGGCAAGAAGATCGTGATCTTCGCCGACGGGACCGGCAACAGCTACGGGGTCGAGGAATCCAACGTCTGGCGTCTTTACGCGGCGCTGGACAAGACCGAGAAATCTGGGCGGACGCCCGAGGACCTGCAACTCGCCCGCTATATCCCCGGCGTCGGGACCTCGTCCAACCGCATCCTGCGGGCGATCGACGGGGCGACGGGGATCGGCGTGCCATCGAACGTGCGCAAGCTTTACCTGTTCCTCTGCTGGAACTGGATGCCGGGGGACGAAATCCATCTCTTCGGCTTCTCGCGCGGGGCCTTCACGGTGCGGACCCTGGCCGGGATGCTGCGATTTCAGGGGCTGATGCCGCTGATGATCGGCGATCGGCCGGTGACGGATGCCGAGATGCGGCGCAACGTGCAGCGGGCCTGGGATCGCTACCGGGCCGAGACCGCGCCGCTCTGGCAGGACGGACTGAAGATGGCGCCCTGGATCGGGCTGGGCCGGTGGCTGCGCGACAGGGCGATCACGCTGAAGCGGCGGCTCCTCGGGCAACCGACGCATGACGAGGTCCTGGCCGCCCGCGACCCCGCCCTGCGCCCTGCGCTTGGCGCGGCGACACCGGCGGGGCAGGAGGGCGGTCAGGTCGCCGTCCGCTACATGGGTGTCTTCGATACGGTCGAGGCCTATGGCTTCCCCTTCGGCGGCCTGCGCTGGTTCTGGAGCACATTCATCTGGCCGATCACCTTCCGCAACCGTCTGTGCGCCCGCATCGTGACGCGGGCCGACCAGGTGCTGGCGCTGGACGACGAGCGGCTGACCTTCCATCCGCTCCGCTTCGATCAGACCGGGGCCGGGACCGACGCCGCGCCGACGCTGATCCGCGAACGCTGGTTTTCCGGGATGCATTCCGACGTGGGTGGCGGCTACCCCGACGATGCGGTCGCGATGGACCCGTTGATCTGGATCCAGTCGGCCGCCGAGCAGGAGGGGCTGCGCTTTGCCGAGGGAGCGAAAGCGGGGTTTGAGGCCCGCCGCTATCCCCGCGCCGTCATCCATGATTCCCGCGCGGGGCTGGCGGCAAGCTACCGCTACCAGCCGCGCCCGAAGCGGTCCGGCGAGGCCTTCGGAGGCGCCCCGATCCTGCACCGGTCGGTCCTGCAGAAGATCCGCACCGGGGCGGATGGCTATGCGCCGCTGCTTTTGCCGGCCGAGCTGCGTGTCTGCAGCGGTCCGTCCAGTCAGGAGACCTGCGGTCCCGCACCGATGCGGGCCGATGCCGCTGCCGACGACCGCGTGCGGCGGCTGGTCGGCTGGCGGGTCGGGGTAAACCGGGCGCAGATCCTCTGCGCTCTTGTCTTCCTGCTGTTGCCGCTTTGGAGCCTTGAAGCGCCCCCGCAGCTTTGCTCCGGCGTGAAGGCCATCGCCTTTGGCTGGACCGCGGCCCTGCGTCTGGACCTTGGTCCGCTCTGGTCGCTGTACCGCGACGTCTGGCCCGTGGCGGCCTTGCTGCTTGCGGCCTCGGCGATGCTCTGGTGGGGGGCGGGAGCGTTGCAGGGCCGGATCAAGGACCAGGCGCTGCGGGTCTGGACGATCACCGGCTAGGTCCGGGCGGACCGGCTTCCCCCTTGTCCGGGGCGCGGCTAAGGTGCCCGCCCCGAAGTGACGAGGATTCGCATGAGCCCGACTGCCGACGCCCCCCAGATCCCCCGCCTGATCGCCTCGGAAATCGGCGCGACCCCGGGCCAGGTCACCGCTGCGGTGGAGCTGCTGGACGGCGGCGCGACGGTCCCCTTCATCGCGCGCTACCGCAAGGAGGTGACGGGGGGCCTGGACGACACGCAGCTGCGCAAGCTGGAGGAGCGGTTGGGCTACCTGCGCGAGCTTGAGGCGCGGCGGGCGGCGATTGCCGAGTCGATCACCGGGCAGGGGAAGATGACGGACGCGCTGGCCCGGTCCATCGCCGGGGCGGTGACGAAGGCCGAGCTTGAGGACATCTACCTGCCCTACAAGCCCAAGCGGCGCACCAAGGCGATGATTGCCCGCGAGGCGGGGTTGCAGGCATTGTATGATGCGATCCTTGCCAACCGGGCGGCGGACCCGCTGACGCTGGCGGGTGGGTTCCTGTCGGAAGCGTTCCCAGATGCGAAGGCGGCTTTGGAGGGGGCGCGGGACATTCTGGCCGAGGGTCTGGCCGAGGATGCCTCACTGCTGGGGCGGCTTCGCGATCACATGCGAAAGGCCGGGAAGCTGGCGGCGAAGGTGGTGCCGGGGAAAGAGGCCGCGGGCGCGAAGTTTGCCGATTACTTTGCCCATACCGAGGACTTCAGCCGCGTGCCGTCGCACCGCGCGCTGGCGATGTTCCGCGGCCGGAACGAAGAGGTGCTGACCCTGGACCTTGAGGTCGACGCCGAATTTCCCCGCGGGGAAAGCCCGGCCGAACGGGCGTGCGGCGCGGCTGTGGGCGCTTCGGGGCAGGGGCCGGGGGACAAGTGGCTGCGCGAGGCGGCGGCATGGGCCTGGCGGGTGAAGATCAGGACCAGCCTGACCCTGGACCTGATGGCAGAGTTGCGCGAGGCGGCGGAGGCCGAGGCGATCCGGGTTTTCGCGCGGAACCTGAAGGACTTGCTGTTGGCGGCTCCGGCGGGCGGGAAGGCGACGATGGGTCTGGACCCGGGCATTCGCACCGGGGTCAAGGTTGCCGTGGTGGATGCGACGGGGAAGCTGGTGGCGACCGATACCGTCTATCCGTTCCAGCCGAAGAACGATCTGAAGGGCGCGCAGGTGGCGATTGCCCGGCTGATCGGGCAGCACGGGGTCAAGCTGATCGCCATCGGCAACGGGACGGCCAGCCGCGAGACAGAGAAGCTGGTCGCGGACCTGCTGGCGCTGCTGCCGGGGCCGGAGAAGCCGGTGAAGGTGGTCGTCTCGGAGGCCGGGGCCTCGGTATATTCGGCGTCCGAACTCGCGGCGCGGGAGTTTCCGGGGCTGGATGTTTCGTTGCGGGGGGCGGTCAGCATTGCGCGGCGGTTGCAGGACCCGCTGGCCGAACTGGTGAAGATCGAGCCGAAGGCCATCGGGGTCGGCCAGTACCAGCATGACGTGGACCAGCATCGTCTTGCGAAGTCGCTGGACGCGGTGGTGGAAGACGCGGTGAACGCTGTCGGGGTGGATCTGAACACCGCTTCGGCTCCGCTTCTGGCACGGGTGTCTGGCGTCGGGCCGGGGCTGGCCGAGGCCATCGTGGCCCATCGGGATCAGAACGGACCGTTCGGAACGCGGAAGGACCTGCTCAAGGTCGCGCGGCTGGGGCCGAAGGCGTTCGAACAGGCGGCGGGGTTCCTGCGGATCACCGGGGGGAAGGAGCCGCTGGATGCCTCCTCGGTCCACCCGGAGGCCTATGACGTGGCGCGGAAGATCGTGGCGGCCTGCGGGCGGGACATCCGCAGCCTGATGGGCGACGGGGCGGCGCTGAAGAAGCTGAACCCGGCGGCCTTCGTGGATGAGCGGTTCGGGTTGCCGACCGTCAAGGACATCCTGGCGGAGCTGGAGAAGCCGGGCCGGGACCCTCGGCCAAGCTTCAAGACGGCGACGTTTACCGAGGGAGTGAACGAGATCACGGACCTTAGGCCGGGGATGGTGCTGGAAGGCACTGTGACCAACGTCGCGGCTTTCGGGGCCTTCGTGGACATCGGGGTCCACCAGGACGGGCTGGTGCATGTGAGCCAGTTGTCGGACAGCTTCGTGAAGGACCCGCATGCGGTGGTGAAGGCGGGGGAAGTGGTCAAGGTCCGGGTGGTAGAGGTCGACGTGGCCCGCAAGCGGATCGGGCTGACGATGAAGTCGGACGGCGGGGCCAGCGCGAAGGATCAGGCGCGGGAGCGCGGGACTTCGGCTGGCAAGCCGGTACGGGGGCCGATGCAGTCGGGGCCGCAAGGGGGCGGGAATGCCTTTGCGGATGCCTTGAAAGGCAAGTTCGGGCGGTAGGGGCAAAATCCTTAAGTAAGGATTTTGGCAAATTTATTACTACTCAAGAAATTTGAAGTGCGCCCCGGTCAGGCGGCAGCTCCCCCGACCGTCAGGCCCTGGATCAGAAGCGTCGGCTGGCCCACGCCCACTGGCACCCACTGCCCGGCCTTGCCACAGTTGCCGATGCCGGGATCAAGCTGCAGGTCGTTGCCGATGGCGCGGATGCCTTTCAGCGCAGTGGCCCCATCGCCGATCAGGGTCGCGCCCTTGACCGCCTCGCCGATGATCCCGTTCCGGACACGGTAGGCCTCGGTGCAACTGAAAACGAACTTGCCGGAGGTGATGTCGACCTGGCCGCCGCCGAAGCCCACGGCGTAGATGCCGTCCTTGAGGGAGGCCACGATCCCCGCCGGGTCGTCGTTACCCGCCAGCATGTAGGTATTCGTCATCCGCGGCATCGGGATATGGGCAAAGCTTTCGCGACGCCCGTTGCCGGTGGGGGCCACGCCCATCAGGCGGGCGTTCTGGCGGTCCTGCATGTAGCCCACCAGCACGCCATTTTCGATCAGCACGTTCCTGCCCGAGGGAGTGCCTTCGTCGTCGATGGAGATCGAGCCGCGGCGGTCGGGGATCGTTCCGTCGTCAAGGACAGTGACGCCTTTCGATGCGATCTGTTTCCCCATCAGGCCCGCGAAGGCCGAGGTTTCCTTGCGGTTGAAGTCGCCCTCCAGCCCATGGCCGATGGCTTCGTGCAGAAGGATGCCGGGCCAGCCGGGGCCGAGGACGACGTCCATCACGCCTGCCGGGGCCTCGACCGCGCCGAGGTTCACACGGGCGATCCGTAGCGCCTCGGCGATCATCGGTTTCCAGCTGTCCGGCGACATCAGTGCCGCCAGCCCGTGCCGGCCGCCCTTGCCCATGCCGCCCTGTTCGCGGCGGCCGTTCTCTTCGATCATCACGCTGACGTTCAGCCGCGCCATCGGGCGGATGTCGGCAAGGCGGGTGCCTTCGGGGCGCAGGATCTCGACCTCTTGCAGCGAGGCGGAGAGGGTGGCGGAGACCTGCACCACGCGCGGGTCAAGGGCGCGGGCATAGGCGTCGATCTCGCGCAGCGTGTCGATCTTCACCGGGAAGGTCGCGTCGGCCATTGGGTCGTCGGCGCGATAGAGCCGGGTGTTGGTGCCGCGCGGTGGGGCGGCCAGGGTGCCACCGCCCGCACCCACGGCAAGGCGGGCGGTTTCGGACGCGCGGCGGAGGGAGGTTTCGCTGATCTCTGTCGAATGGGCGTAACCCGCGACCTCGCCCCGGACGGCGCGAAGGCCGAAGCCCTGGCTTGCGTCGTAGGTCGCCTGCCGGATGCGGCCGTCGTCCAGCACGATGGTCTCGGCCCGGCGGCGTTCGAGGAACAGCTCGCCATCGTCCGCGCCCGCCGTGGCCTCGCGCAGGGTGGCGAGGGCGGCGGCTTCGTCGAGGTGGGTCTCGAAGGGGCGGAAGGGGGCGTCGGTCATGGCAAGGTCTTTCGGGAAGGGCAGGACCACAGATGGGCCGTCGCGGGGGCAGGGTCAAGGACGGATGGTCCGGTCGATGAAGTCGGCGCCGGCGGCCCAGGTCGTGGGCGAGAACAGCGCCTCGTGGCCGACCGGGCCGAGGGAGAGGAAGGTCTTGGGTTCATGCGCGGCGGCAAAGAGGCGGCGGCCCGAGCTTTCGGGGATCACAAGGTCCTTGCTGCCGTGCAGGATCAGGATCGGGGCACGGACGGCGGCGATATGGTCGCGGCTGCGGAACTGGTCCTGCATCAGCAGGCCGACCGGCAGCCAGGGATAGGCGATGCGCGCGATGTCGACGGCGGCGGAATAAGGCGCCTCAAGCAACACGGCCCCGACGGGGACTTGGGCTGCAAGCTGCACCGCGACGCCGGTACCGAGGGATTCGCCCACGAGCGCGATCCGGTCGGGCGGGATTTCCCGTTGGCGCAGAAGGTCGTAGGCGGCCGTCGCATCCAGTAGCAGGCCGGTTTCGGAGGGGGTACCGGTCGAGCCGCCGTAACCGCGCCAGGACAGGAAGGCCACGCCGTAGCCGCGCGCCTGGTAGAAGGTGAGGCGGTCGGCGCGGTCGGCGATTTCGCCCGCGTTGCCGTGCAGGAACAGGATCACGGGGCGGTCGCCCTGCGGCGGGGCAAACCACAGGACCAGCGTTTCGCCATCCGCGGTGGGAAGCGCGGTGCGCTCGATTTCCTCAAGGCCCAGGGTCTCGGGGGCGGGGTCGCGGTGGGTGGGGAAATACTGCATGTCGCGCTGGATCGCGTAGACGCCGGAAAGCGCCACGGCATAGAGCAGACCAAAGGTCACGAGGGTGAGCTTGATGAAGACCACGCCATGCTCCCGACAGGTCAAGGGCGCCGATATGTCGCTACGGTTTTGCTTGTCGCGGTCAAGCTAATATGGTTTGAGGGCCGTGGGAAACAGCGGGATTCTGACCGATGGTCGGACTCTCTTCAAAGCGGCGCCAAGCCGCGACGTGAACGGGAACAAAAGCATGCGTCTTTCGACAGTGACCAGCGGGATCGCCGCGGCAGGGATGACCACGCTGCTGGCCGGGCAGGCCCTTGCGCAGCAAGCTCTTGAAATCATTGGTCAGCCCGTGCTGGGCGCGACAGGGTTCCAACCTGCGGCGACCGAGCTGGCCGAGGATATTCACTGGCTGGACGGGATGATCCTGTACATCATCACCGCCATCGTGATCTTCGTCACCGCGCTGCTGATCTACGTGATCCTGCGCTACAACCAGCGCGCCAACCCGACGCCCGCGCGGTTCACCCACAACAGCCCGCTGGAAGTGGCCTGGACCCTGATCCCGATCGTGATCCTGGTCTTCATCGGGGCCTTCTCGCTCCCGGTCCTGTTCAAGCAGCAGGAGATCCCCGTGGGCGAGGTCACCATCAAGGCGACCGGCAACCAGTGGTACTGGAACTATGAATACGTTGACGAAGGCATCAACTTCGACAGCTACATGATCGGCTCGCCCGCGACCGGCGGCACCAACATGCTGACCCCCGAGGTCGAGGCGCAGCTGACTGCGGCAGGCTACTCGAAAGAGCAGTTCCTGCTGGCGACCGACACCGCCGTCGTCGTCCCGGTGGGCAAGGTCGTCGTGGTGCAGGTCACCGCGACCGATGTGATCCATTCGTGGAAGGTCCCAGCCTTCGGCGTGATGCAGGACGCGGTCCCCGGCCGCACCGCCGCGCTGTGGTTCAAGGCCGAGAAGGAAGGCATCTACTTCGGTCAGTGCTCGGAAATCTGCGGCCAGATGCATGCCTATATGCCGATCACGGTGAAGGTCGTGTCGGAAGCCGCCTATGCCCAGTGGCTGGAAAAGGCCAAGGCGGGCGACGTGCAGCTGTCCAGCGTCGCGGCGCCGGCGTCGGTGAAGGTGGCCTCGAACGACTGAGGCCCTAAACGGGAATTGAAGGGCGGGGCTTGGCCGGGGGTCAGGCCCCTCCTCGCTGAAACGGAACCGGAATGAGCGATACCACCGCATATCAGGGCGCAACGGCCACCCAGCACGAACCGGGGTTCGGCGATTACGTCCAGCTGCTGAAGCCGCGGGTCATGTCGCTGGTGGTCTTCACCGCGCTGGTGGGGCTTCTGGTCGCTCCGGTGGCGCTGCACCCGGTCGAGGCGTTCGCGGCCATCCTGTTCATCGCGCTGGGGGCGGGGGCCTCGGGGGCCTTGAACATGTGGTGGGACGCCGACATCGACGCGGTGATGAAGCGCACGGCGCGGCGGCCGGTCCCGGCGGGCAAGGTCCAGGCGGGCGAGGCGCTGGCCGTCGGGCTGGCCCTGTCGGGGATCAGCGTCGTCATGCTGTGGCTCGCGACCAACTGGGTCGCGGCGGCGCTGCTGGCCTTCACGATCTTCTTTTACGCCGTCGTCTATTCGATGTGGCTCAAGCGCTCGACCCCGCAGAACATCGTGATCGGCGGCGCGGCGGGGGCTTTCCCGCCGATGATCGGCTGGGTTGCCGCGACCGGAAGCGTCTCGGTCGAGGCGTTCCTGATGTTCGCGCTGATCTTCATGTGGACGCCGCCGCACTTCTGGGCGCTGGCCTTGTTCATGAAGGAAGACTACCACACCGCAGGCGTTCCGATGCTGACGGTCACGCATGGCCGCAAGGCGACGCGGGCGCATATCCTGGTCTACACGCTGCTGCTGGTGCCTGTGGCCCTGGGGGTGGCGGTGACGTCGATCGGCGGGCCGCTGACGCTGGCGGTTGCCGTGGTGCTGAACGGCTGGTTCGTGATCGGCGCCTTCCGCATCTGGCGGCGCGACGAGGCGGTGGCCCAAGCCGACAACTACGCGGTCGAGAAGGCGTTCTTCCGCTTTTCGCTGCTGTACCTCTTCCTGCATTTCGCGGCCTTCCTGGTGGAACTGGCGCTGAAGACCGCTGGGCTTGGAGGCTGGTGAGATGACGTTCCGCCCGGAACATGAGCTGCACAAGCGACGCTTCAGCCGCAACCTGGGGCTGGGCCTGACGCTCGCCGCCTTTGTGGTGCTGGTCTTTGCCCTGACCGTGGTGAAGGTCAAGCGCGGCGATCCGATGCAGGGCTACGACCACACCTATTCCCCCGCGCTGCTGCCGAAAGAGGAGGTCAAGCCGTGATCTTCCCGAACCTGCAGGGTCCGAAGCGGACGGCATTTCAACTGGTGGGCGTGGTGGTGACGATGGCCTCGCTGTCCTTCGCCGCCGTGCCGTTCTACGACTGGTTCTGCCGGGTGACTGGCTTTGGTGGTACGACCTCGGTGGCCGACCGGGGATCGGACGTGATCCTGGACCAGACGGTGAAGGTGCGCTTCGATGCCTCGCTGGAGCAGGGGATGCCCTGGAGCTTCAAGCCCGTGCAGCGGTCGATGGAAGTCCGCATCGGCGAGACGGCCCTTGCCTTCTACGAGGCCCACAATCCGACCGACCACCCGGTCGCGGGAACGGCCAGTTTCAACGTCTACCCCTATGCAGCTGGCGGCTACTTCACGAAGATCGAATGCTTCTGCTTCACCGAACAGGTGTTGCAGCCCGGAGAGACGGTGCAGATGCCCGTCAGCTTCTACGTCGACCCGGCAATGGTCGACGACCCGGAAGGCCAGTTTGTGCACGAGATCGTGCTGAGCTATACCTTCCACGAAACGCCGCTGCCCGAGGAACAGGCAGCGTTGACGACACCCGCCGCGGACAACGAAGCCGCGGTGAATTGAGACAAAGACAAGAGGGAACCGCCGGCATGGCTCACGCAAAGAACCACGACTACCACGTCCTGCCACCGTCGATCTGGCCGCTCTTCGCCGCCGTCTCGGCCTTCGTGATGCTGTTCGGCGCGGTCCTGTGGATGCATGGCTCGGGCCCCTGGCTTGGGTTGGTCGGCTTTGCGGGCGTGCTGTACGTCATGTACGCCTGGTGGGCGGAAGTGGTGCATGAAAGCCAGGTCGGCGACCACACCCCGGTCGTCCGCCTGGGCCTGCGCTACGGCTTCATCCTGTTCATCATGTCCGAGGTGATGTTCTTCTCGGCATGGTTCTGGACCTTCTTCAAGCACCGCCTGTATCCGATGGGGCCGCAGTCGCCCGCCATCGACGGCGTCTGGCCCCCCGCCGGGATCGAGACCTTCGACCCCTGGCACCTGCCCTTCATCAACACGCTGATCCTGCTTCTGTCCGGCTGCGCGGCGACCTGGGCGCACCATGCGCTGGTGCACGAGAACAACCGCAAGGACCTGATCAACGGCCTGATCATCGCGATCGGCCTGGGCGTGATCTTCACCATCATGCAGGCCTACGAATACAGCCATGCGGCCTTCGGCTTCGCCGGCAACATCTATGGTGCCTCGTTCTTCATGGCGACGGGCTTCCACGGCTTCCACGTCATCATCGGGACGATCTTCCTGGCCGTCTGCCTGATCCGGGCGCTGAAGGGTCACTTCACCCCCGAACAGCACGTCGGCTTCGAGGCCGCTGCCTGGTACTGGCACTTCGTCGACGTGGTGTGGCTGTTCCTTTTCGCCGCCGTCTACGTCTGGGGCCAGGGCTGATCCTTCCCCTCTGATGCGACACAAGCGCGGGCCTTCGGGCCTGCGCTTTCCTTTCCGGGGGCCTGAATGCGGCGTTACATCTTTCCGGTCCTGATGGGCATCGTGGGGGTCGCGATCCTCATGAGTCTCGGTTTCTGGCAGGTGCGCCGGATGGAGGAGAAGCGGGTCTACCTCGATGAGATCGAGGCCCGCATCTCGAACCCCGCGATCCCGCTGCCCGCCGTTCCCGACGAGGGCCGCGACAAGTTCCAGGCCGTCACCGCCGAGGGGCGCTTTACCGGGGACTATCTCGAGGTCCTGGCGGGCCAGAAGGGGGCCAGCCCCGGCGTGATGGTGATCGAGGCTTTCGCGCTGCCCGACGGTCGCCGGATCATGGTCCAGCGCGGTTTCGTCGAGGAGGATGCGCGGAAGACCCCGCGCGCCCCGCATGAGGCGACGGTCGTGGGAAACCTGCACTGGCCCGATGACACCAACAGCTTCACCCCGCCCCCCGACACGAAGACGGGCCTGTGGTTCGCCCGCGACGTCCCGGCGATGGCAGAGGCGTTGAAGACAGAACCGACACTTATTGTCGCGCGTGAGCCAACCGGTGACGGGATCACGCCGATGCCGGTCGACACCTCGGGTATACCGAACGACCATTGGGGCTATGCGATCCAGTGGTTCCTCTTGGCGGCAACCTGGGCGGGGATGACAGGGTTCCTGCTCTGGCGTATCAGGACGCGTAAGGTTTGAAGGCGACAGCGATGCAATACATCTCGACCCGCGGTGCGGCCCCGGTGCTTGGCTTCGGCGAAGCGATGATGACGGGCCTGGCCCGCGATGGCGGTCTTTATGTTCCCGAAAGCGTTCCCACGCTCAGCAAGGCCGAGATCGCCGCGCTGGCGGGGGCGCCCTATGAAGAGGTCGCATTCAAGGTGATGCGGCCCTATCTGGGCGGCTTCTTCACCGACGACGAGTTCCGCGGCCTGATCGCTAAGGCCTACCAGGGCTTCCACCACGCCGCCCGCGCGCCGATGGTGCAGCTTGGGTCCAACCATTTCCTGCTGGAGCTGTTCCACGGTCCGACGCTGGCCTTCAAGGACTTCGCCATGCAGCTCATCGGTCAGATGATGAAGGCGGCGCTGGCAAAGACCGGAGAGCGGATCACCATCGTCGGCGCGACCTCGGGCGACACCGGGTCGGCGGCGATGGAGGCGTTCCGGGGGCTGGCGAACGTGGATGTGTTCATCCTCTTCCCGCATGGCCGCGTGTCGGACGTGCAGCGGCGACAGATGACCACGCCGTCCGAGGCGAACGTCCATGCGCTGGCCATCGACGGCGATTTCGACGACGCGCAGGCCCGCGTGAAGGACATGTTCAACGACTTCGCCTTCCGCGACGGGGTGCGGCTGGCGGGGGTGAACAGCATCAACTGGGCGCGGGTGCTGGCGCAGGTGGTCTACTACTTCTACGCCGGGACCGCGCTTGGGGCTCCGCACCGTGAGGTCAGCTTCACGGTGCCGACCGGCAACTTCGGCGACATCTTCGCGGGTTACATCGCGAAGAAGATGGGTCTGCCCATCGACAAGCTGGTGATCGCCACCAACCAGAACGACATCCTGGACCGGGCGCTGAAGTCGGGGGATTACCGGACGAACGGGGTCAAGCCCTCGATCAGCCCGTCGATGGACATCCAGGTGTCGTCGAACTTCGAACGCGCGCTGTTCGACGCCTATGGCCGCGACGGGGCGGCGGTGGCGGCGCTGATGGGCGAGATGAAGGCGGGCGGCTTCAAGATCAGCCAGGGGGCCATCGAAAGCCTACGGGCGACCTTTGCCTCGGGCCGCTGTTCCGAGGACGAGACGCTCGAGGTCATCGCGCGGCACTGGAAGTCCACCGGGGAACTCCTTTGTCCGCATTCCGCCGTGGGCGTGAAGGTTGCGGAAGAGCATCTGGGCGGCGCGCCGATGATCACGCTGGCCACCGCGCACCCGGCGAAGTTCCCCGACGCCGTGCAGCGCGCGACCGGGGTGCGGCCGGGCCTGCCGCCGCATATGGCGGACCTCTTCGACCGGCCCGAACGCGTGACGCGGGTGGCGAACGACCTTGGCGCGCTGCAGGCGCTGGTCCGCGAAAGGATCGCCCGCTGATGCAGAAGCTGCACACCCTGCCCAACGGTTTCCGCATCGTCACCGAGGCGATGCCGGGGTTGCAGTCGGCCTCCGTCGGTCTCTGGGTCGAGGCGGGCGGACGGCACGAGACGGCCGAGCAGAACGGCATCGCGCATTTCCTGGAGCATATGGCGTTCAAGGGAACCCGTCGCCGGTCGGCCCTGCGGATCGCCGAAGAGATCGAGGATGTGGGCGGCTACATCAACGCCTATACCAGCCGCGAGATGACGGCCTATTACGCCCGCGTGCTGAGCCAGGACGTGGTGATGGCGCTGGACGTGATCGCGGACATCGTGCTGAATCCGGTCTTCCGCAAGGCGGACATCGAGACCGAGCGGCACGTGATCCTGCAAGAGATCGGCCAGGCGCTGGACACGCCAGACGACATCATCTTCGATTGGCTGCACGAAGTAAGCTATCCCGACCAGCCCTTCGGGCGCACGATCCTGGGGCCGGAAGAACGGGTGGCCGCCTTCAGGAAGGCGGATTTCGAAGGCTTCACCGGCGCGCATTACGGCCCGGACCAGATGATCCTGTCGGCGGCCGGCGGGGTGGACCATGACGCCATCGTCGCGGAGGCCGAGCGGATCTTCGGCGGGCTGAAGCCGGTCGGCAAGGCGGGCATGGACCCGGCGCGCTTCGTCGGCGGCGAACGGCGCGAGGTGAAGGACCTGGAGCAGGTGCATTTCGCGCTGTCCTTCGAGGGTCCGGGCTACCGCGACGACAAGGTCTATACCGCGCAGGTCTATTCGATGGCGATGGGGGGCGGCATGTCCAGCCGCCTGTTCCAGAAGATCCGCGAGGACCGGGGCCTGTGCTATTCGATCTACGCCCAATCGGCGGCCTATGAAGACACCGGGCAGATCACGATCTACGCCGGAACCTCCGAGCCCGAGATCGGCGAGCTGACCCGGCTTACGGTGGACGAGCTGAAACGCGCGGCCGACGACATGGGCGAGGCCGAGGTGGCCCGCGCCCGGGCGCAGCTGCGGGCGGGGCTGCTCATGGGGCTGGAAAGCCCGTCGTCGCGGGCAGAGCGCAACGCGCGGCTGCTGTCGATCTGGGGCCGGGTGCCGGACGTGAGCGAGGCCGTGGCCAAGATCGACGCCGTCGATACCGCCGCGGTCCGGCGCTATGCGGCCGAGATGACGGCGGCGCGGACGGCGCTTGCGATCTACGGTCCGGTGGCAGCCGCCCCGGGCGTGGACGAGGTGCGCAAGGGACTTGCCGCCTGATGCTGGGCCTGAAGCGCCGCGTGCGGGTCGAGACGGAGCGGATGACGCTCCGTCTGCCCGAACATGGCGACTGGCGGCAATGGTCCGAGCTGCGCGAGGCCTCGGCCGAGTTCCTGGTGAAGTGGGAGCCGGTCTGGTCGAACGACCACCTGACGCGACGGGCCTTCACCAACCGGGTCTACTGGGCCCAGCGGGCCGAGGCGCAGGGGACGGCGCTGCCGATGCTGCTGATCCGGCGCGAGGACCAGCAGCTTCTGGGCGCGCTGACGCTGGACAACATCCGTCGCGGCCCGGCGCAGACCGGGACCTTCGGCTACTGGATCGGAGCGCCCTTCGCCCGGCAGGGCTACATGCGCGAGGCGATCATGGCCTTGACGCATCACGCCTTCACCCGGATGGACCTGTCCCGGCTGGAGGCCGCCTGCCTGCCGGAAAACAGCGCCTCGCGCGGCGTGCTGGAGACCTGTGGCTTCAAGTACGAGGGCGTGGCGCAGAGCTACCTGCAGATCAACGGGCGCTGGCGCAACCATGTGCTCTATGCCAACCTGCGGGGCGACCGGCGCGGACGGACCGACGTCGGCTGAGGGTTCGGTCGGTTGCCATATTGAGCGGCTTGCGCCGCAAGGCTTTTGTCTCGCGGTCTTGCGTGAAGGACGCAAGACCGCTCGGTCGTGCTCCGCAGGGGATGTTTGGCGAAGGGAAAGCGGGGGCGCTGCTGCCTCGCGCAGCCGTGATCGGCGGGGCGGGTGACGCAGCGGCAATTCGGGTTACTCTTTGCCGGACCCGGAGGTGACCCATGCGACTGCTCGCCGCCCTGCTTCTGTCGGCCGTCCCCGCCTTTGCGCAAGAGCGCACCCCGTCGCATTGCATCGCGATCGCCGCGGGGGACGCTGCGGTGGTGCCGGTCTCGCTGCAAGAGGGGCTGGAGCCTGACAGCGTGCTTATCCGCTACATCGACCATGCAAGCTTTGCCATCGTCACGGCAGACGGGACGGTGGCGGTCACGGATTACACCGGCTATCTCGGCTCGGCCGACGTGGTGCCGGACGTCGTGACGATGAACAACGCGCACACGACCCACTGGACCGCCGCACCGGACCCGCGCATCCCGCATGTCCTGCAGGGCTGGCCCGAGGGGCAGGGACCGGCCGACCATCGGCTTGACCTCGGCGCGATGCTGGTCCGGAATGTGACGACCGACACGCGGGGGCGTTTCGGGAACGAGGCGCGGCGCGACGGCAACTCCATCTTCATCTTCGAGGCAGGGGGCCTCTGCATCGGCCATCTTGGCCACCTGCACCAGATCCCCTCGGACGCGCAGTATGCGGCGATCGGGCGGCTGGACGTGGTGATGGTGCCGGTCGACGGCGGCTACACCATGCGGCTGCAGGACATGGCGGGCGTGGTCAAGCGGTTGCGCTCGAGCGTGGTGATCCCGATGCACTGGTTCAGCCGGTCTTCGCTGGACGGGTTCCTGGCCGAGATGGCGGCCGAGTTCACCGTGGTCGAAACCGGCGGGGCGCAGATCGCCCTGTCGCTGGACGACCTGCCGACCGAGCCGACGGTGATGGTGCTGGAGCCGGCCTATATCGACTAGCGGCCAACGGCCCCCCGCGCTACCAAGGGGCAAGGAGCCCTGCCGATGCTGAACCCCTGCGATTCCGCCTTTGTCGCCACGCTTGCGGCGGTCGTGCCGGAGGGGACGCTCTCGGCCCCCGAACCGCGCCACCTGGAAGAGCCGCGGGGCCGCTGGACCGGCACGGCCGGGGTGCTTGCACGGCCAAGGACTACGGCGGAAGTCGCGGCGATCGTGCGCGCCTCTGCCGCCGGACGCGTGGGCCTTGTGCCGGTCAGTGGCGGGACGGGACTGGTCGGCGGGCAGATCCTGGCCGAAGGCCCGCCACCTCTGCTTTTGTCGCTGGAGCGGATGACGGCTCTGCGCGGGGTCTGGCCTGAGGAAAACGCGATGGTGGTCGAGGCAGGCATGGTGCTGGCCGATGTCCAGGACGAGGCGGCCAAGGCAGGGCGGTTGTTCCCGCTGTCGCTGGCCTCGGAGGGAAGCTGCCGGATCGGCGGCAACCTCGCCGCCAATGCGGGCGGGACGGCGGTCCTGCGCTATGGCAATGCGCGGGACCTGTGTCTGGGGATCGAGGCGGTTCTGCCGGACGGGACCGTCTTCGACGGGCTGACGCGGCTGCGCAAGGACAATGCGGGCTATGACTTGCGCCACCTGCTGATCGGCTCCGAGGGAACGCTTGGGGTAATCACGGCCGCCAGCCTGAAGCTTTTCCCGATCCCCGCCGCGCGGGTGGTCGCGCTGCTGGCGGTGCCGTCACCGGCGGCGGCGCTGCAACTGCTGGCGCTGTGCGGCGAGCGGGCGGCGGGACTGGTCTCGGGCTTCGAGCTGATCAGCCGGGTGGGGTTCGACTTCCTGGAGGAGACCGGCTTCGATCTGCGCGCGCCGTTCGATCCAGTGCCGGAGTGGTCGGTCCTGCTGGAGCTTGAGCTCCCCGCCGGGCTGGAGCCGGAGGTGACGATGGCCTCGCTTTATTCGGCGGCGGCCGAAGCAGGGCTGGTCGCCGACGGCGTGATCGCCACGTCCGAGGCGCAGGCGGCGCAGCTGTGGGCGCTGCGTGAGACGATCCCGCTGGCGAACCGGAGGGTGGGGGCCGTGTCGAGCCATGACATTTCGCTGCCCTTGTCCGCGATCCCGGCGTTCATCGCCGAAGCGCCGCGGGCGATTGCGGACCTGGGGTCCTTCCGGGTGAACTGTTTCGGGCATCTCGGCGACGGGAACCTGCACTGGAACGTCTTTCCCGAATGGGGCCATTCGAAGGCCGAACATGAAGCGGTGCGCGATCAGGTGAAGCGGGCGGTGCATGACCTCGTGCATGGGATGGGCGGGTCGGTGGCGGCGGAACACGGGGTGGGACGGCTGAAGGTCGCGGACCTGGCGCGCTATGCGGACCCGGGGAAGCTGCAGGCGATGCGGGCGATCAAGGCGGCGCTGGACCCGGCCGGTATCATGAACCCCGGGGCGGTCCTGGGCTGAAGGGCCGTTCGTCGTGGACCTTGTCGCGCGTCGCTGGGCGCGCATCTGGTCCGAGGCAAGGAGAAACGTCACCGGCCGCGTGGACGGGATCTGGAACATCCCCGCCGCAGGAAGCCTGCGACGGGGTGCTTTGGGGGGTGTGTGGGTCACGCTGTGGGTAGCAGCGCGGTCAGGGTGGGTAGCCCTGACATCGCCTGTTCTAGGGTGATTCTCTTTCGGGACGGTTAACGGGACCCGGCCGGACCGCTCGCCGCGCCGATTTCTTCAAAGAAATCGGTCCGGAGTTCTTAAAAACTCCGGCCGGGCGCAGCGTCAGAGCCCCTCGAACTCGCACAGCGCGTGGACGTCCATGCCCATCGATTCAAGTTTCTTCCGGCCTCCAAGGTCGGGCAGGTCGACGACGAAGGCACAGCCCACCACTTCCGCGCCGAGCCTTTCGATCAGGCGGATGCCCGCCTCGGCCGTGCCGCCGGTGGCGAGGAGGTCATCGACCAGCAGCACCTTCTCTCCGGCCTGCATGGCGTCGTCATGCACCTCGACCACCGCCTCGCCGTATTCCAGCTTGTAGGCCTGCGAGATCGTCTGGCCGGGGAGCTTTCCCTTCTTGCGGATCGGGACGAAGCCCGTCGACAGCTGGTGCGCCACTGCCCCGCCCAGGATGAAGCCGCGCGCCTCCAGCCCCGCGACCTTGTCGATCCGCATCCCGGCATAGGGGGCCAGAAGCTGGTCGACGCACATCCGGAAGCCGCGGGGATCGGCGAAGAGGGTGGTCACGTCGCGGAAGAGGATCCCCTCGTGCGGGAAGTCGACGATGGTGCGGATGTAGTCCTTGACGGTCTTGCGGGGGGTCATGGTTGGTCCTTCAGAGAACGCGGGCGGCGACGGCGTCGAGTTTGGCGAGAAGCTCGGGGTCGCGTTTGTCGGGGGCGGTCATCACAGCATGGGTCAGCGCCCGGTCGCAGCCGTGGGGGCAGGGGTGGCGGTCGGGGTCCATCAGGGCGGGCAGGCGGGCGACAAGGCCGCGCGCGGCGGCGGCGTTGGCCTGGACCACGGCGATCACCTGGGCCACGTCCACCGCGCCGTGGCTGTCGTGCCAGCAGTCGTAGTCGGTGACCATCGCGAGGGAGGCGTAGCAGATCTCGGCCTCGCGGGCGAGGCGGGCCTCGCTGAACCCGGTCATCCCGATCACGTCGTCGCCCCAGCTGCGGTACATCCGACTTTCCGCGCGGGTGGAGAACTGGGGGCCCTCCATGGAGAGGTAGGTGGCTCCGGTGTGGACCGTGAGGCCCTCGTCCCGCGCGGCCTGGACGGCGAGCTCTCCGAGACGGGGGCAGGTGGGGTCGGCGAGGCTGACATGGGCGACGCAGCCGGGTCCGAAGAAGCTGGGCGCGCGCTGGGTGGTGCGGTCGATGTACTGGTCGACGAGGACGAAGTGGCCGGGTTCGAACTCCTCGCGCAGGCTTCCGACGGCAGAGACGGCCAGGATGTGGGTCGCACCGAGCCGCTTCAGGGCGTCGATGTTGGCGTGGTAGGGGACGGAGGTCGGGCTGTGGACGTGGCCCCGGCCGTGGCGGGGCAGGAAGGCGACGGGAAGGCCGTTCAGGCGGCCCACCAGAACCTCGTCCGAGGGCTTGCCCCAGGGGGTCCTGACCTTCACCCAGCTTGCCCCTTCAAGGCCGTCGATCTGGTAGACCCCGGATCCTCCGATCACGCCGAGCATGGTCTGCATTGGGCTCTCCCAAGAATGGCCGGGCGGGAGGATAGCCGGGCGTGCCGGCCGTGTCCACGGTGGACAAACGCGGCGATGGCTGGAATTTCAAAGGGTTGCGATTTTCTGTTAGGGCGGTGTTAAGGTTTTCCCCCAAGGCCTTGGCCGAGGCGAAGATCCTTCCGGGGAGCTTGTCGGACGTTTCGAAAAGCGTTGGGATGCCCTTACCTCTGGCGGGGTTTCAGGTGGTCAAGACCCCAGACCGCCAGACCGACCATCAGCCCCCAGAAGGCCGCGCCGATGCCGAACGCCGCCATGCCCGACGCGGTGGTGACAAGGGTCAGTGTGGCGGGCAGGCGCTGGTCGGGATGGGCGAAGGCCCCGGTCAGCGCGCCCATCAGGGGACCCAGGAGAGCCAGCGCGACAAGGGCAGCGACAACGGACACCGGGAGGGCGGCGAGAAGCTGCAGGACAGTGGGACTGAGAAGCCCGAGGAGGACCCAGACCCCGGCATAGGCCAGGCCCACGATCCAGCGGCGGTCCCGGTCCGGGTGGACGTCCGGTCCAAGGCAGATCGCAGCGGTGATCGCGGCCATGCTCACGGTGTGCGCCCCGAAGACGGCAGTGACGGTGGAAATGAGGCCTGTGGTGGTCAGGGCGGCGGAGACGGGCGGCTCATACCCTGCGGCGCGAAGGGTGGCGAAGCCGGGGAGGTTCTGCGAGGCCATCGTGACCAGGTAAAGCGGCAGGGCGAGGCCCAGGATCACGCCGGGCCGGAACTCGGGCAGGGTCGGGTCAAGGACCGGTGCGGAGAGGCGAAGGGAGGACAGGTCGGCCCCGGTTAGCAGGGCAAGCGCGATGCCGGTGGCAAAGGCGGCAAGCGTGGCCAGTGCCGGGTTCCAGAGGCGGACGACGAGGAAGACCGCGACCATCGGCAGGACCAGCGCGGGCAGAGTCTGGGCGGCGGCTGCTCCCTTCAGGCAGAAGGGCAGGAGGACGCCCGCCAGCATCCCGGCGGCGATGCCGTCGGGGATCCGCCCGACGAGCGTCCCCAGGGGCCGCACAAGGCCGGTCGCCGTGATGAGAAGGCCAGTCACCACGAAGGCTCCGACCCCTTCGGCGAAGCTGATGCCTTGCGTGGCCGCGATCAGGGCCGCGCCGGGGGTGGACCAGGCCAGGACGACGGGGACCCTGGACTGCCAGGACAGAAGCGCGGAGCCGACCGCCTTGCCCAGGCTGATGGCCAGAAGCCAGCTGGCGGTCTGCTCGGCCGTGGCCCCAAGCGCAGTGGCGGCGGCGAGCAGGATCGCGACCGAGGCCGCATAGCCCACCAGCGCGGCAACGGTGGCGGCGGAAAGGACCGAGACGCGCATGAAGGCTCCCAACTGGCGGATGTCGCGGGATCATTCGCGCGCGCAGTGGCAGGCTGCAAGGGGGAAATGGCGGCGACCCGCAGGGAGGAGGAGAGCGGGCCGCCGCAGAACCGGAACACCCCGGGAGGAGGGTGGGGCGCCCGATGGGTTTGGGCCTTTGCGGCCCGGAATGGGGGGCGACGGTGCCCTGGGAGGAGGGCGGACATCGTCGCTTGTCCTGTCGGCCCCAGGGAGGAGGGAGGGGCCTTGGGAGATTTGCGCGGCGGGACCAGGGAGGAGGAGAGGTCCCGCCGCAGTACCAGACGCCAGGGAGGAGGAGAGGCGCCCGATGGGTTTGGGCCTTTGCGGCCCGGAATGGGGGGCGACGGTGTCCTG
>JAIXZY010000037.1 GCA_027489355.1 Paracoccaceae bacterium
AGCTGGGAGGAGCGGAGGTAGATCGCTTCCTCGTCGGTGGCGGCCGCGGAGACCCCGATGGCCATCATCGCGTGGGGTTTGGCGAGGCGGTCGGAGGGGCGGAAGCTGCGGCGGTAGATGTCCAGCGCCTCCTCCAGGTGGGTGGGGGCGAAGTGGGAGGCGAAGGCGTAGGGAAGGCCAAGCCAGGCCGCCAGTTGCGCGCCGAAGAGGCTGGAGCCGAGGATCCAGATCGGGACATTTGTGCCGGTGCCGGGGATCGCCTGCACGGGTCCGGGGGTGTCGCCGAGGTAGGCGATGAGTTCCTGCACATCCTGGGGGAAGGTGTCTTCCTGCGCCATGTGGCGGCGAAGGGCGCGGGCGGTTTGCATGTCGGTGCCGGGGGCGCGGCCGAGGCCGAGGTCGATCCGACCGGGATAGAGCGTCGCGAGGGTGCCGAACTGTTCGGCGATGACCAGGGGGGAGTGGTTCGGCAGCATGATCCCGCCCGCGCCGACGCGCATGGTTTTCGTGTGACCGGCGACATGGCCAATCAGGACGGCCGTCGCGGCAGAGGCGATGCCCGGCATGTTGTGATGCTCGGCCAGCCAGTAGCGATGAAAGTCGGCTTTTTCAGCGGCTTGGGCGAGGTCGACGGTGGATTTGAGCGCCTGGGCGGCGGTCTGGCCTTCGGGGATCGGGGCGAGGTCGAGGTAGGAATAGTGCTGCATGTGCGGCCTCCGTTCGGAACAGAGGTAAGCATTCGGGGCGGCGGGGGGAAGGGGTTCGTTGGGCGTAGGGTGCGCTACAGCGCACCGCCCGATGGCGCGCTGTAGCGCACCCTACGATGGGGATCGGCCCGGTCCTGTTGTGGCATCGTTAAGCGGACATTCACCATTTCGCGCAACTGTCATCCCCTCGAAGGCGGGGACCCATGAGAGAGTTTAGCTTCTTTGTCTACCTGATGGCATCGCGCTGGAATGGCACGCTTTATTGCGGCGTGACGAATGATCTTTTGCGCCGAGTGGTTGAGCATCGCGAGGGGACGGCGGAGGGGTTCACCGCCAAGTATGGAGTTTCGCGGCTGGTGTGGTTTGAGCAGCATTCGGACATCCACGAGGCGATCCTGCGCGAGAAGCGGATCAAGAAATGGAACCGGGAGTGGAAGGTGAGGCTGATTGAGGAGCGGAACCGGGAATGGCGCGATTTGGCGGTTGATCTGGGGTTGGAGCCGCTCCCGGGTGTCATCCCCGCGGAGGCGGGGATCCAGGTTGGTTGCGGTGGGAGCGTTCAGAGGAGTGGATCCCCGCCTTCGCGGGGATGACAGGGGGCGCGGGGATCACAGGGGGCGCGGGGAGGACAGGGGGGCAAGGAGGACAGTGGGGAGCGTTCTGGCCCAAGCAAAAGGCAAAGGCCGTTCGCTGGAACGGCCTTTGGACTTTTAAGGGGTCCCCGCCTCCGCGGGGATGACAGCCGGGGACAGGTGACTCAGCTGCACCCCGTCGTCGCGCCGCAGGAGTTGCACTTCAGGCAGGTCCCATTCCGGACCAGCGTGTAGTTGCCGCACTCGGCGCAGCTGTCGCCGGTGTAACCTTGCAGCTTGGCCTTCATCCGGGCGTCGTTGGCGCCGAGGGCAAAGGTGCTGGTCGTCTCGGAGAAGCCCGAGACCCGGGTTTCCGATAGGACAGCGGTCATCGGCGCGGCGAGGTCGGTGCCGGTGGCGAGGCCGCCGAAGGCCGTGACCCCCTGCCCGCCTTGCAGCACGGTGAATTCCTGCGGCAGGCGTTTCCTCATGTAGCCGGTCGAGGCGACCTGTTTCAGGACCTCCAGCGACTTGGAGGCGGCCACGTCGGACGGCTCGGCGATGTTGCGCTTGCCTTCCTCGTCACCCCGGCCGAGGTCGTCGAACGAGGCGCCCTTGGGGGCGACGTGGGCGAGGTCGGTGCGGTCGAGGTAGGAGATTGCGAGTTCGCGGAAGATGTAGTCGAGGATCGAGGTGGCATTCTTCACGCTGTCGTTGCCCTGGACCATGCCTGCCGGTTCAAACCGGGTGAAGGTGAAGGCCTCGACGAATTCTTCCAGCGGCACGCCGTATTGCAGGCCGACCGAGACCGCGATGGCGAAGTTGTTCATCATCGCCCGGAAGCCCGCGCCTTCCTTGTGCATGTCGATGAAGATCTCGCCCAGCGAGCCGTCCTGGTATTCGCCGGTGCGGAGATAGACCTTGTGGCCGCCGACGATGGCCTTCTGGGTATAACCCTTGCGGCGCTCCGGGAGTTTCTCGCGGTGGCTGCGGACGATCTCCTTGACGATCACCTTCTCGACGATCTTCTCGGCGACGACCTGGGCTTTCTCCATGAGCGAGCCGTTGGTCAGGGTTTCCTCGGCCTCTTCGTCGTCCTCGATGAGCGCAGCGGCGAGGGGTTGGGAGAGCTTGGAGCCGTCGCGGTAGAGCGCGTTGGCCTTGATGCCGAGGGAGTGGGAGAGTTCGTAGGCCGCCAGCGTTTCCGCGATGGTGGCGTTGTTCGGCATGTTGATGGTCTTGGAGATCGCGCCCGAGATGAAGGACTGGGCGGCGGCCATCATGGTGATGTGGGATTCCACGGACAGGAACCGCTTGCCGGTCTTGCCGCAGGGGTTGGCGCAGTCGAAGACCTTGTAGTGCTCGGGCTTGAGGTGCGGCGCGCCTTCCAGGGTCATGGTGCCGCAGACATGGTCGTTGGCGGCGTCGATCTGGGCCTTGGTGAAGCCGAGGTGACGCAGGAGGTCGAAGGTCGGGTCGGCGAGTTTCTCGGCGGGGATGCCGAGGGTGCCTTTGCAGAAGTCCTCGCCCAGGGTCCACTGGTTGAAGACGAAGCGGATGTCGAAAGCCGACGGGAGGGCCGCTTCGATCTTCTCGATCTCGCGCGGGCCGAAGCCGTGGCCGATGAGGGCGGTGTGGTTGATCGCCGGGGCCTGCCCGAGGGAGCCGTGGCCGACGGCGTAGGCGACGATTTCCGCCGCCTGGCTGGTGGAGTAGCCGAGGGCTTCAAGGGCCGCGGGGACCGACTGGTTGATGATCTTGAAGTAGCCGCCGCCTGCGAGTTTCTTGAACTTGACGAGGGCGAAGTCGGGTTCGATCCCGGTGGTGTCGCAGTCCATGACGAGGCCGATTGTGCCGGTGGGGGCGATCACGGTCGTCTGGGCGTTGCGGTAGCCGTGGGCTTCGCCCAAGCGGAGGGCTTCGTCCCAGGCGGATTTGGCAAGGGCGACAAGGGTTTGGTCGGGGCAGTTCACCTGGTCAAGGGCGACGGCGGGGACGTTCAGGCCCTCATAGGCCAGCCCATGCGCCGCCGCGCGGTGGTTGCGGATGACGCGGAGCATGTGGTGCTTGTTGCGCTCGTAGCCGGAGAAGGGGCCGAGTTCCTTGGCCATTTCCGCGCTGGTCGCATAGGTCACGCCGGTCATGATCGCGGTGAGGGCGCCGCAGAGGGCGCGGCCTTCGTCGCTATCGTAGCCGAGGCCCATGTTCATCAGGAGCCCGCCGATGTTGGCGTAGCCAAGGCCGAGGGTGCGGAAGTCGTAGCTGAGCTGGGCGATTTCCTTCGACGGGAACTGCGCCATCATCACGCTGATTTCCAGGGTGACGGTCCAGAGCCGGGTCGCGTGGATGTAGGCCTCGGCGTCGAACTTGCCGTTCTTGTAGAAGGTGAGGAGGTTCATCGACGCCAGGTTGCAGGCGGTGTCGTCGAGGAACATGTATTCCGAGCAGGGGTTCGAGCCGCGGATCGGGCCGTCTTCGGGGCAGGTGTGCCAGGCGTTGACGGTGTCGTGAAACTGGATGCCCGGGTCGGCGCAGGCCCAGGCGGCGTGGCCGATCTGGTCCCAGAGCTCACGCGCCGAGACGGTCTTGGCGACCTTGCCGTCGGTGCGGCGGATCAACTCCCAGGGTTCGTCGTTCTTCACGGCCCTGAGGAAGGCGTCGGTGACGCGGACCGAGTTGTTGGAGTTCTGGCCGGAGACGGAGATGTAGGCCTCGGAATCCCAGTCGGTGTCGTAGGTCGGGAATTCGATGCTGTCGAAGCCCTGCCGCGCGTATTGCAGCACGCGGTTGGTGTAGGTGTCGGGGATCATCGCCTTCTTGGCGGCCTTGATCGCGGACTTGAGCGCCGGGTTCTTGGCCGGGTCGGTTGCGTCAGCCTCGGCGCCGTCCCACTGGCGGATCGCGGCGAAGATGTCGTTGAGGCGGGCCTCATGCATCTTGGAGCCGGCCACGAGGGAGGCGACCTTCTGTTCCTCGATGACCTTCCAGTTGATGAACTGCTCGATATCGGGGTGATCCATGTCGCAGATCACCATCTTGGCGGCACGGCGGGTGGTGCCGCCGGACTTGATCGCGCCAGCGGCGCGGTCGCCGATCTTGAGGAAGCCCATCAGGCCCGAGGACTTGCCGCCGCCCGAAAGCTTTTCCCCTTCCCCGCGGAGCGAGGAGAAGTTGGTGCCGGTGCCGGAGCCGTATTTGAAGAGCCGCGCCTCGCGGACCCAGAGGTCCATGATGCCGCCGTCGCCGACGAGGTCATCCTTGACCGACTGGATGAAGCAGGCGTGCGGCTGCGGGTGTTCGTAGGCCGAGGCCGACTTGGTCAGCTTGCCGGTGGCGTGGTCGACGTAGAAGTGACCCTGCGACGGGCCGTCGATGCCATAGGCCCAGTGCAGGCCGGTGTTGAACCACTGGGGCGAGTTCGGGGCGGCCATCTGGCGCGCCAGCATGAAGCGCATCTCGTCATAGTAGGCTTTCGCGTCGGCCTCGGTGGTGAAGTAGCCCCCCTTCCAGCCCCAATAGGCCCAGGCGCCGGCGAGGCGGTCGAAGACCTGCTTGGCCGAGGTCTCACCCACAATACGTTGATCTTCGGGAAGCTGGGCCAGCGCCTCGGTATCGGGGACCGAGCGCCAGAGGAACTCGGGGACGCCCTTTTCCTTGACCTTCTTCAGAACGGCAGGGACCCCGGCCTTGCGGAAGTACTTCTGGGCGAGCACGTCGGAGGCGACCTGGCTCCAGCCCTCGGGGACCTCGACCGCTTCGTTGCGGAAGACAATCTTGCCATCCGGGTTGCGGATTTCCGAAGTGGTGATGGCAAAGGCCATCGCGCCATAGGCCCCGGTGGCTTCGGTGGTGAACTTCCGCTCGATCTTCATGCCCCTGATCCTCTTTTTGTGGCCCAATGGCCAGTGTTTCCGTCACATCGCGAAGGCACCCGGCCAGCACCGCAACGACAGGCAACACAGAACCTGTCCGGACGGTTGAGCGCCGCCAGGAGGGTCGCATCCGATTTGGATGCCCTTTGTGTGAGGTCTTCTGCCTGTTCGCTGCGGCACTAGATTTAGTGGTATCCCCCGCCGCTTTGTCAAAGTGTCGTAATCTTCTGGTTCCATCAACGGGAAAATTTGCGCTTCCGCAAGATTTTCGGCTTGACGTTTTTCCCGCCACATCACGCGCCGGATCACGGGAAAGTCAGCGTCCAGGCCGGGGGGGTGTGGACAGAACTGGGGACAGACTTCGCGCAGTTTGTGAAGATCGCCGGATTTTCCAAGCGCGCGGCGCGGTTGGAGCGAGGCCTTCAGCCGGACACAACCGCTGGGGACAAAGGTCGTCGGGCGATTCCCCCGCCCGCTGCGGCTAGCGTTGGGCCGGACCGGGGCGGTTCATCAGCAGGATCCCGGCCGCCACCAGAACTGCGGCCAACAGAATCGGCAGGCCCAGGGTTTCCCCGAAAAGCGCGGTTCCGAGCAGAAGCGCGAGGATCGGGGTCAGGAAGGAGAACGAGGCCACCGTCGCGGAAGGGTAGACCGACAGAAGCCAGAGCCAGGCGATGAAGCCGCCGGCCACCACGATCGAGGACTGGAAGACAAGACCCACCAGATGTAGTGGCTGCAGGTCGCGGATCAGCGGTCCGAAGGCAAAGGATGCCAGAAGCAGGATCGGCGCCGAGACCAGGACCATCCAGAAGAGCTGCATCTCGGCCCCCTCGGCCCGCATCACCGGGCGGCGGGCGATGAAGGCGGTGAGTGCCCAGCCCCAGGCGGCACCAAGGGCGCAGAGATCGCCGGCAAGGCTTGCCTCGCCCGTGTCGGGACGCGACAGGATCGCCACGGCGCAGCCGGCGAAGGCAAGCCCGAGGCCCGCGGCCTTCGGTCCGGTGATCCGCTCGCCCAGGCCGAAATGCGCGAGGAGCGCGAACCAGACCGGCATCGAGTACATGATGAGCGAGGACCGCCCGACGCTGGTCAGGTCGAGGGCAAGGAAGAGGAACAGGAACTCGGCCGCGAAGACAGCGCCGATCAGAAGGCCCGTGCCCCAGGCCTCGCGCCGGAGCCGGGGCGGGCGGCCGCGCCAGGCGAGCCAGGCCCAGACGAAACCCACGGCCAAAAGAGAGCGAAGGCCCGCGAAGAACACCGGCTGCAAGCCCGCGTTCACCAGCTTGATGATCACCTGGTTCACCGCGAGAAGGCCCTGCACGCCGAGAAGCATGGCGACCCCGATCCCGTCCAGCCTGGTCTTGCGCATGATGCCCCCCTGCCCTGCCCCCTTTTGCCCGGCCCGTGGACCGAGGGCAAGGAAGCGGCGGGCGGGAGGTGTTTCCTTCCGGTCGGGGTCCGTGTAGGCCTGTGCGCCAAGCAAGGAGAATGACATGCCCCCGCGCCCCGATCCCGCGGTCGACAACACGCGCGCGGCGCTGCTGATGGTCGGCTCGATGGCCTTCTTCGCGGTCGAGGACCTGTTCCTGAAACGGTCGGCCGAGGCGCTTCCGCCGGGGCAGGTGCTTGCGCTGACCGGGGCGGCGGGGGCCGTTGTCTTCTGGGTGCTGGCCGCGGGGAAGCGCCAGCCGATCCTGTCGGTCGAGGCGCTGCGCGGCATGGCGCTGGTGCGCACTCTGGCCGAGGCGGCGGGGGCGATGCTGTATATCGTGGCCCTGGCGCTGGCACCGCTGACGATGACCTCGGCCCTGTTGCAGGCCTCGCCGCTGGTTGTGGTGGCGGGCGCGGCGCTGTTCCTGGGCGAAAAGGTCGGCTGGCGG
This sequence comes from Paracoccaceae bacterium, assembly GCA_027489355.1. Taxonomy (GTDB): domain Bacteria; phylum Pseudomonadota; class Alphaproteobacteria; order Rhodobacterales; family Rhodobacteraceae; genus Tabrizicola. The sequence continues at coordinate 7,032 of JAIXZY010000037.1, forward strand.
CGGTGGGCCTCGATCCTGGTGGGATTTGCCGGCGTGCTGGTGATCCTGAAGCCCTGGGGGGCAGAGTTCGATCCGACGGGGCTGCTGACGGTGGCCTGCGTGGTGATGCTGGCGGCGCGCGACCTGGCGACTCGGGTGATGCCCGAGCGGATCGGGACGTTCCAGGTGGCGACCTGGGCCTATCTGGGACTGGTCCCGGCGGGGGCGGCGCTGATGGCGGGGATGGGGCAGTCCTTCGTCTGGCCGACGGGCGCGCAATGGGCGGGCCTGGCGGGGGCGCTGGTCTCGGGGCTTTTCGGCTATTACGCGGTGGTGGCGGCGATGCGGCTGGGCGAAGTCTCGGTCGTGGCGCCCTTCCGCTACACGCGGCTGGTCTTCGCGATGGTCGTGGCGATGGTCTTCCTGGGCGAGCGGCCCGAGGGCTCGACCCTGGCCGGGGCGGCGCTGGTCGTGGGGTCGGGGCTTTACGCCTTTGCCCGGGAAAGACGACGGAAACTTGCTTCCCAAGGGGGATGAGGCGCGGTAAACGGGCCGCGAGAGCATCCATTTCGGCCTTGAGGGAACCGCCCATGAGCACGATCATCGACATTCACGCCCGTGAAATCCTGGACAGCCGGGGCAACCCGACGGTCGAGGTGGACGTCACGCTGGAAGACGGCAGCATGGGCCGCGCTGCGGTTCCGTCGGGCGCCTCGACCGGCGCGCATGAGGCCAACGAGCGCCGCGATGGCGACGCCAAGCGTTACAAGGGCAAGGGTGTGCTCGAGGCCGTGGCGGCGGTGAACGGCGAGCTGGCCGAAGAGCTGGTCGGCTTCGACGCGACCGAACAGGTCGGCATCGACCGCACGATGATCGAGATGGACGGGACGCCGAACAAGTCCCGCCTGGGCGCGAATGCGATCCTGGGCGTGTCGCTGGCCGTGGCCAAGGCCGCGGCCGAATACACTGCCCAGCCGCTGTACCGCTATGTCGGCGGCACCTCGGCCCGCGTCCTGCCGGTGCCGATGATGAACATTATCAATGGCGGCGAACATGCCGACAACCCGATCGACATCCAGGAATTCATGATCATGCCGGTGGGCGCCCAGGACATCCGCGAAGCGGTGCGGATGGGGTCCGAGGTGTTCCACACGCTGAAGAAGGAACTTCAGGCGGCGGGCCACAACACCGGGATCGGCGACGAGGGCGGCTTCGCACCGAACTTGAACTCTGCCCGCGACGCGCTTGATTTCATTCTGAAATCCATCGAGAAGGCCGGATACAAGCCGGGTGAGGACATCTACCTGGCGCTCGACTGCGCAGCGACCGAATACTTCAAGGGCGGCCGCTACGAGATGAAGGGCGAAGGCAAGTCGCTGTCGATCGAGGAAAACGTCGATTTCCTGGCGGGCCTGGCGGCGGACTATCCGATCATCAGCATCGAGGACGGCTGCTCGGAAGATGACTGGGCGGGCTGGAAGCTGCTGACCGACCGTCTGGGCGGCAAGATCCAGCTGGTGGGCGACGACCTGTTCGTGACGAACCCGCGCCGTCTGGCGGAAGGGATCAAGGCGGGCTGCGCGAACTCCATGCTGGTGAAGGTCAACCAGATCGGCACCCTGACCGAGACGCTGCAGGCCGTCGATATGGCGCACCGCGCGCGGTATACCAACGTCATGAGCCACCGCTCGGGCGAGACCGAGGATGCGACCATCGCGGACCTCGCCGTGGCGACGAACTGCGGGCAGATCAAGACCGGCTCCCTGTCGCGGTCGGACCGGCTGGCGAAGTACAACCAGCTGATCCGCATCGAGGAACTGCTGGGCGAGACGGCGGAATATGCCGGGCGTTCGATCCTGAAGGGCTAAGCCCGTGCTGACCGTGATCGACGGCGCACTGGCCTTTCTGGTCGAGTGCGCGCTGGTGGTCGGGGTCGGACGCGGCAGCTATGTCGCACTTGGGAGCGGGATGGGCGGCTGGCTGGCCGCCCTTCTTGCCGTGGTGCTTGTTCTTGCGATCTGGGCGGTCTGGGCTGCCCCGGCCTCGCACCGACGGCTGGCGATGCCGGGTCTCATCCTTCTGAAGGCGGCGCTCTTTGCGGTCGGGACCCTGGCCTGGACGGCCGGGCCGGGCTGGGCGGCACCCCTGTTCGGGGCAGCCGCCGCCCTGTCCCTGCTTCTGGGCGTGGTCGCCGCCGCCTAGGGGCCGGCGATCAGGCGAAGCGCGCGGGCCGGAACTCGGACAGGATCGGGCTGTCCGGGCCGCCCGTGATCTCGGCCGCGAGGCATTCGGCCACCACAGGGGCCAGCGTCGCGCCGGAATGCATGACGGCCAGCCAAAGCCCCTCGACCGGCCCCTGCCCCGCCACGGGAAGCCCGTCACCCGGCACCGGGCGCAGGGCCATCGCCTGGTGCGCGAAGTGGATGTCGTGGCCGGGAAACAGGGCGCGCAGGCGCTGCAGGGTCGCGTTCACAACCACGGGGAAGGCCCCCAGCGTCTCGGCATGGTCGGACTGGTGACCGGCGGAGGCCGGGGCGATCAGGTGGCCCTGCGGGTCCTGACGGACCTCCTGGTCGGGGGTCGCCAGGACCAGGGGGCAGACGGGCGGCAGGGCGTTGGTGCGGATCATCAGGCCGGGCCGTTGCAGCATGGGCAGGACGTAGCCGAGCGGCTGCAGAAGCGCGGGGGTGCCGGTGCCGGTGGCAAGGATCACGCGGGTTGCGGGCATGGGGCCGAGGTCGGTCTGCAGGCCCGTCACCCGACCGGCCGCGACCGTCAGGGCCGAGACCGTGGCGCGGATCACCGGCGCGCCCGAGGCCGCGATCATCGCGCGGGCCAGGACTGCGGGGTCGGCCACGCCCTCTTCCGCGAAGGCGAGCGCGGTTTCCGGAACGGGGCCGAGGGCAGGCATCCGTTCGGCGATCTGGGGCCGGGTCAGGCGCTGGACCTGATAGCCGAGCCTTTCCAGATCTTCGGCGGTTTCCGACTGCGCTTCGCCCGTCGCTTCGTACCAGAGACAGCCTTGCCAGGTGGTCGGGAGGCCCGGCAGCTGCTCTTGCAGGCGGCGGTGGGCGGCAAGGCCCTCGTGCCTCAGGTGGAAGTGCGGGTGGCTCAGATAGGAGGAAGCGTTGAGCCAGCCGAAGCTTGCGGCCGAGGCAAGGCCGCCCTCGGCATGGGTCGAGACGATGGTGACGGCCTCGCCCCGGCGGGAAAGCTGGCAGGCAAGCGCCGCGCCGGTGATGCCGGCGCCGATGATGAGGGTTCGGGTCATGGGCCAAGGCTGGCACGCGGGGGGCGGGCTTGGCAATCGCCTTCCCCGTGCGGCGGCGGTCCTGTAGGGTCCGGGCCATGACGGTGATCCTGCTGAACAAACCCTATGACGTGCTGTGCCAGTTCTCACGCGAGGGGGACCGCGCGGTGCTGGCGGATTTCGTGCCGGTGAAGGGGGTCTATCCGGCGGGGCGGCTGGACCGGGACAGCGAGGGGCTGCTGGTCCTGACCGACGACGGCAAGTTGCAGGCGCGGATCGCGGACCCGAGGTTCAAGCTGGAGAAGACCTATTTCGCGCAGGTCGAGGGCGTGGTGACCGATGCGGCGCTTCAGAGGTTGCGTGTGGGGGTGGAGCTGAACGACGGGCCGACCCTTGCCGCGAAGGCGCAGGCGGTGGATCAGCCGGGGTGGCTCTGGCCACGGGTGCCGCCGATCCGGGTGCGCAAGACCGTGCCGGATGGGTGGATCGAGCTGACGATCCGCGAGGGGCGGAACCGGCAGGTGCGGCGGATGTGTGCGGCCGTGGGGCTGCCCTGCCTGCGGCTGATCCGCTGGCGGGTGGGAGACTGGACGCTGGAGGGGTTGGCTCCGGGCGCGTGGAGGCAGGCATGAGCGATATCGAGACGGCCGCGGCGATCATCCGGCGGCTGGAGCTGCAGCCGCATCCGGAGGGCGGCTGGTATCGGGAGACCTGGAAAGGGCCGGACATCGGCGGGCGGGCCAGCGGGACGGCGATCCTGTTCCTGTTGCGGGCGGGCGAGAGGAGCCATTGGCACCGGGTGGATGCCGACGAGATCTGGCTCTGGCACGCGGGCGCACCGCTGGTCCTGTCGATGGGGGTCGATCAGGCCGGGGAAACGCGGCTGGGGCCGGACGTGCTGGGCGGCGAGGTGGTGCAGGCCGTGGTGCCGGCGGGCTGGTGGCAGGCGGCGCAGACGACGGGGGCCTGGACGCTGGTCAGCTGCACGGTCAGCCCGGGGTTCCGGTTCGAGGGGTTCGAGCTGGCGCCGGCCGGGTGGAGCCTGTGATGGACCAGAAGGCGTTCCTTGCCCAGGTCCCGGCCGACCTGCGCGAGCGGATGGTGGAGCGGTCGGACGGGCCGGGGCTCCGGCATCTGGCGGGGCATCTGGGGCTGGTCGGGGCGGTGGGTGCGCTGATTGCGGCGGGGGTGCCGGGGTGGTGGCTCCTGCTGCCGGTGCAGGGGGTGCTGGTCATCTTCCTCTTCACGCTGGAGCATGAGGCGACGCATCGGACGCCTTTCCGATCGGTCTGGCTGAACGACTGGGTCGGGCGGCTCTGCGGGCTTTTGCTGGTGCTGCCCTTCGAGTGGTTCCGCGCCTTCCACATGGCGCATCACCGCTGGACCAACCTGCCGGGCAAGGACCCGGAGCTGGCCGGGCCGAAGCCCGCGACGCGGGGGACTTGGGTCTGGCATGTCTCGGGCCTGCCCTACTGGATCGCCGAGGTGCGGCTGATGGCGGCGCTGGTCCGGGGCCGGGTGACGGACGGCTTCGTGGCCGAGGGCGCGAAGGCGCGCGTCGTGGCCGAGGCGCGGGGAATGGCGGCGGTCTATCTTCTTGCGGCTGCGAGCCTGGTCTGGACGGACCTGCTGTTGTGGGTCTGGCTGGTGCCGGTCCTGCTGGGGCAGCCGGTCCTGCGGCTTTACCTGCTGGCCGAGCATGGCGACTGCCCGGAGGTCGCCAACATGTTCGAGAACACCCGGACGACCTTCACCGGCCGGGCGGTGCGGTGGCTGGCGTGGAACATGCCGTACCATGTCGAGCACCATGTCTGGCCGACAGTCCCCTTCCACCGCCTTCCGCAGGTGCACAAGATGATGAAGGCAGAGCTGAAGGTTACGGCCGAGGGCTATGCGGCCTTCACGCGGGACTACCTGGCGCGGCGTCCCGCGTGGACAGAGTTGGGGCGGTAGTGAAATCAACGGGTTGTCGGTGGACGTTCAGGAACGGTTAACTCAAGTTCGAACCGCAGCACTCTTGGCTGTCTTGACGATTTCCTCGGCGAGGGCCTGAGCCGGAGTTTTCCAGCCCAGGGTTTTTCTGGGCCTGTCGTTCATGAGGTTGGCGATGTGATCGAGGTCGCGCCGGGTGAACTGCCGCAGGTCAGCCCCCTTGGGCAGGAACTGGCGCACAAGGCCGTTGGTGTTCTCGTTCGAGCCGCGCTGCCAAGGCGCATGGGGATCGCAAAACCAGATGTCGATCTGCAGGCGTTGCGCGAGCTCCGGGTGTCAGGCCATCTCGACACCCCGGTCGAAAGTGAGGCTCCGGCGCAGGAAGCCGGTTAGGTGCTTCATCTGCCGGGTGAAGCCGTCCAGCGCGCCGCCGCCCCGTTGCCCTCCATCGTCACGAGGGTGACGAAGCGGGTCTTCCGCTCGACAAGCGTGCCCACGGAGGAGCGGTTGGCAGCGCCCTTCAGGAGGTCCCCCTCCCGGTGCCAGGGAACGAGGCGTGCGTCGACCTCTTCCGGGCGGCGGAGAATCCCCAAGCTTTCCGGGCCGATGGCACCGGCACCCCCCGGCTTGTGCCCGATCCCCCGGCCAAGGCCCCGCCGGTGCTTGTGCTGGCGCAGGACCTCAACCAGCGCCGCCTTTCCTGGGGCTTGGGGGCGGATGCCTCCGGCGGGGATGTTTGGGCCAGTATGAAAGCGCGGACTGGAAGTGCCTGCCCGGACCGGGAAGGCCGCGCCGATTGTGCGGGACACAAGATCGGGGTGGTTGCGGGGCGGCGCATTGGGTAGGGGTGAGGCATGAGCGAGACCCCTGCCCCGCCCCGTCCCTCTGCCGCATCGGGCGCCACGACCGGCGACAGTCTGTCGGGGTTCCTTTATGCGCTGACGGCCTATCTTCTGTGGGGGTTCCTGCCACTGTACATGAAGGCGCTGGCGCATATTCCGCCGGTGGAGGTCATCGCGCACCGGGTGGTCTGGTCGCTTCCGATCGCGCTTGCGGTGCTGGTGTGGCTGGGGCGGACCAGCGACCTGACGGCGGCGCTGAAAAGCCCGCGCATGCTGGGGATGGGCGCGATGACGGCGGCGCTGGTCTCGGTCAACTGGGGGATCTATGTCTGGGCCATCGGCTCGGGCCATGCGCTGGACGCGGCACTGGGGTACTACATCAACCCGCTGTTCTCGATCTTCCTGGGCGCGGTCCTGCTGCGCGAGAAGATGGGGCGCACGCAGATGGTGGCGATTGCGCTGGCGGTGGTGGCAGTGGGCATCCTGACCTGGGAGGCGGGGCGCTTGCCGGTTGTCGCGCTGGGGCTGACGCTGACCTGGGGGTTCTACGCCTATCTCAAGCGGCGGCTGCCGATCGGGCCGAACCAGGGCTTCACGCTGGAGGTGCTGATCCTGCTGCTGCCCGCGCTGGGATACATCGGCTGGCTGACGGCCACCGGGACGGGTCACTTCCTGGAGGGCGTGGCCTGGGACAACGCGCTTCTGCTGGGCTGCGGGATCGTCACGGCGGTGCCCTTGATGATCTATGCCAACGGGGCGAAGCGGCTGACGCTGTCGACCATCGCGATCATGCAGTACATCGCGCCGACGATGATCTTCCTGACGGCGGTCTTCGTCTTCGGCGAGCCGTTCAGCGGAGTGAAGCTGGTCGCCTTCGGCCTGATCTGGGCGGCGCTGGTGGTCTATTCGGCGCCGATGCTGGCCGCGCGGGTCAGTCGGGCCGGCTGATCTGGCCGCCCCCGACCAGCGCCGGAGCGCCGGTCGTGTCGGGGCTGGAGGTCGCCATCTTGCGCAGGACGCGGACCGCCAGGAAGGCGAAAGCCTGCGCTTCCAGCATGTCGCCGTCGAGGCCCACGGCTTCGACCGGGTCGATCTGGACGGGGATGCGGCGGCGAAGCTCGGCCATGAGGGTTGGGTTGTGACGCCCGCCGCCGGTGACGAGGATGCGGGTCACGGGCGCGGGGAAGTGGATCTGCCCGGCGGCCACGGCGGCGGCGGCGAGGGCAGTCAGCGTCGCGGCGGCATCTTCGTCGGACAGCATGTCCAGCCGGTCGAGGAGACCCGCGAAGTCGTTCCGGTCCAGCGATTTCGGCGGGAGCGCGTCGAAATACGGGTCCTTCAGGACCGAGGCGACGAAGGCCTCGTCGGCTTCGCCCGTTGCGGCAAGGGCGCCGCCTTCGTCGTGGGTTTCGCCCAGACGGTCGCGCATCAGGTCGTTGATCGGGGCGTTCGCTGGGCCGGTATCGAAGGCGAGAAGCGCGCCGGGGCTTTCGGGGCCGGGGGCGGTGGGGTCGATCCAGGTGATGTTGCCGACGCCGCCGAGGTTGAGGAAGGCGAGCGGCTCGGTCGCGCCGATGAAGCGGGCGAGGGCGTAGTGGTAGAAGGGGGCGAGCGGCGCGCCCTGCCCGCCGATGGTCACGTCCGAGGACCGGAAGTCCCAGACCGTGGGCAGGCCGAGGGCCTCGGCCAGGACGGCGCCATTGCCGCACTGGTGGGTGCCGCGGCCCTTGGGGTCGTGGGCAAGGGTCTGGCCGTGGAAGCCCAGAAGCTCGGCCCCGGAGAAGCGGGCGAGGACCTCGGCATGGGCGGTTTCGACGATCTCGGCGGCCGGTTCGACATCCGGGTCGCCGGGCCATTGGCCAAGGGCGGCGCGGAGGACCTCTTGCTCCTGGGGGCTGTAGGGTCGGTAGGCCGAGGGGCCGAAGGCATAGATGCTGTGCCCGTCGGTCTTGATCATCGCGGCATCTACGCCGTCCAGCGAGGTGCCGGACATGGCACCAAGCGCCCACAATGCCCCGTCCTTCCGCATCTTCCCTTGGCACCCTTGCGAAGATATACCGCGCCCATCCTAGACCGAGGCGGCCATGAACTACCATCCGAAATCTGACTTCATGCGCGTGATGTTCGAGCGCGGCTTTGTTGCCGATTGCACGGATTATCAGGCGCTTGACGAGGCATTGTTGAAGGGTGTGGTGCCGGGCTATATCGGGTTCGACGCGACGGCGACGTCGCTGCATGTGGGATCCCTGATCCAGATCATGATGCTGCGCTGGCTGCAGAAGTCGGGCGGCAAGCCGATCGTGCTGATGGGCGGGGGGACTACCAAGATCGGCGATCCGTCGTTCCGGGCGGACGAGCGGCCCTTGCTGACGGATGCGCAGATCAATGCGAACCTGGAAGGGATCAAGCGGGCCTTTGCGCCTTATGTCCGGTTTGGCGAGGGCGCGACCGATGCCGTCATGGTCAACAACGACGAATGGCTGAGCGGGCTGAATTACATCGGCTTCCTGCGCGACATCGGGCGGCATTTCAGCGTCAACCGGATGCTGTCGTTCGAGAGCGTGAAGTCGCGGCTGGACCGGGAGCAATCGCTGTCGTTCCTGGAATTCAACTACATGATCCTCCAGGCCTATGATTTCCTGGAGCTGCACCGCCGCTACGGCTGCCTGTTGCAGATGGGTGGCAGCGACCAGTGGGGGAACATCGTCAACGGCGTGGACCTGACGCGGAGGGTGATCGATGGCGAAGTGTATGGGCTGACCTCGCCGCTGCTGACGACCAGCGACGGGAAGAAGATGGGCAAAAGCCAGTCGGGTGCCGTCTGGCTGAATGGCGACATGTTCAGCCCCTACGAGTTCTGGCAGTTCTGGCGGAACACGACGGATGCGGACGTGGGCCGGTTCCTGAAGCTGTACACCGAGTTGCCGGTCGAGGAATGCGAGCGGCTGGGCAAGCTTGCCGGGTCCGAGATCAACCAGGCGAAGATCGTGCTGGCGAATGCGGTCACGACGCTTCTGCACGGGTCCGAGGCGGCGGCGGCGGCGGAAGCCACGGCGCGCGAGGTGTTCGAGAAGGGCGGGATCGGGGACGACCTGCCCACCGTGACGCTGGAGGCCGGCGAGCTGGCCGAGGGCGTGGGGATCGTGCAGCTGTTCGTGCGGGCGGGGTTGGCGGCCAGTGGCAAGGACGCCAAGCGGCTGATCGCCGAGGGCGGGGCGAAGGTGAATGACGAGATCGTCACCGACCCGGCCCTGCGCTTCGGGGCAAGCCAGCTGGTCGAGCCGATGAAGCTGACCGCGGGCAAGAAGCGGCACGCGCTGGTGGTGCTGAGCTAGGCCGCTGACGGTTGCGTGTGCGCGGGAACTGCCCGCGCGCACAAGGTGTTGCCAATGCGTAACCGCATTGGAGGAACGGCTATGCCGACACCGGAAGAACTGGAAGCGAAGCTTTGGGCGGGGTTGCGCTCGGAGATGACGGTCATGCTGGGGATGGTGGACGAATCCGCCCCAAGCCGCCCGATGACCGCGCAATTCGAAGGGGATGAGGACCGCGGGCCGCTGTGGTTCTTCACCAGCCAGGACAGCGAACTGGTCCAGGCTGGCGGCGGCGCGGCCACGGCGGTCTTTGTCGCCAAGGACCACGATCTCTTCGCGCGGATCGAGGGCAAGCTTGTCGAGGACACGCGGCCCGAGATGGTCGAGAAGCTGTGGAACCCCTTCGTCGCCGCCTGGTATGACGGCAAGGATGACCCCGACATCGCGCTGATGCGGCTGGACCTGAACAGCGCGGAAATCTGGGAGAACGCCTCGTCCCTGGTGGCCGGGATCAAGGCGCTGTTCGGCGCGAAGCCGCAGCAGGACTACAAGGACAAAGTGGCGAAAGTGTCGCTCGACTGAAGGAAAAGGGGCCTCGCGGCCCCTTTTGCGTCATTCCTGGACGGTGACCTTGGTCATCACGTCCGGGGTGCCGGAGACCTCGCCGTTCTGGCCGTCGCCGCGCTTGATGGCGTCGACGACCTCCATCCCCGAGATGACATTGCCGACGATGGTGTACTGGCCATCAAGGAAGCTGCCGTCGCCGAACATGATGAAGAACTGGCTGTTGGCGCTGTTGGGGTCTTGCGCCCGCGCCATGCCGACGACGCCGCGCTGGAACGAGAGCTTGTCGGTGAACTCGGCCGGAATGTCGGGCAGCGAGGAGCCGCCCATGCCAGCCATCGAGAGATCCCCGCCCGCCTTGCCGTTCGACACGTCGCCCGTCTGCGCCATGAAGCCGTCGATCACGCGGTGGAAGACCACGTTGTCATAGGCGCCGTCCTTGGCGAGCTGGGTGATCTGCGCGACGTGTTTCGGCGCGACGTCGGGCAGGAGGTCGATGACCACGGTGCCGTTCGCCTCGCCCGCCACCTCGATCACCAAGTTCGGGCCGGGGCCGTCGGTGGCCTGTGCCTGCGCGGCTTGCGAGATGCCGTAGCCCACGACCACGGCCAGACCGGCAGCGAACAGGCCGCCGGCGATGAGACGATCATGCCTGGACATCAGCAGCCACCCGAACAGTGATCATGCGGTCGGGGTTCTGCGGCGGCTCGCCCCGGGTGATCTTGTCGACGTGTTCCATCCCCGAGATCACGCGGCCGTAGACGGTGTACTGGCCGTTCAGGAAGTGGTTGTCGCGGAAGTTGATGAAGAACTGGCTGTTGGCCGAGTTCGGGTTCTGCGAGCGCGCGGCGCCCAGGGTGCCGCGGTCATGGGGAAGCTTCGAAAACTCGGCCGGGAGATCCGGGTACTGCGAGCCGCCCGTCCCCGCCCGACGCGGATTGTAGCTTGGGCTTTCCATGTTGGCGTTCTCGACATCGCCGGTCTGGGCCATGAAGCCGTCGATCACGCGGTGGAAGGCCACGTTGTCATAGGCCTTGTCGCGGGCGAGCTGCTTCATGCGCTCGGTATGCTTGGGGGCCACGTCCTTGAGCAGTTCGATCACCACCTCGCCATCCTTCAGCGTCAGGATGATGGTGTTTTCGGGGTCCTTGATGTCAGCCATCGGTGCCTCTTACGGTTTCGGTCGGGCGCGACCGTAGCGGCGGGTTCTGCCCAAGGAAAGGGCAAAGCGTCGGAAGCGGTTGACGGGAGCGTGATCCCCGCGCCAAAAGCGGGCTGGACGCAACGGATGGAGAACGCGGATGGCCTGGAAAACGCTGGACGACATGCAGCTTGGCGGAAAGACGGTGCTGGTGCGCGTGGACATCAACGTGCCGATGGAGGCCGGGAGCGTGACCGACATGACCCGGATCGACAAGATCAAGCCGACGGTGGATGCGATTGTCGAGAAGGGTGGCAAGGTCGTGCTGCTGGCGCATTTCGACCGGCCGAAGGGTAAGGTCGTGCCGGAGATGAGTCTGTCGCATGTGGTGGACGCTTTGGCCGGGTCGCTGGGCCGGAAGGTCATTTTCGGCGCGGATTGCGTGGGCGAGGCGGCGGCGTCGGCGATTGCCAAGGCCGGTGCGGGTGACGTTGTCCTGCTGGAGAACACCCGGTTCCATCCGGGCGAGGAGAAGAACGACCCCGAACTGGCAGCGCAGATGGCGAAGCTGGGGGACGTGTTTGTGAATGACGCGTTTTCGGCGGCGCACCGGGCCCATGCCTCGACCGAGGGGCTGGCTCGGCTTCTGCCCGCCGCGGCGGGGCGGCTGATGGAGGCGGAGTTGAGGGCGCTGGAGGCGGCGCTGGGGTCTCCGCAGCGGCCGGTGGTGGCGGTTGTGGGCGGGGCCAAGGTCTCGACCAAGATCGAGTTGCTCGCCAACCTGGTGACGAAGGTGGACCATCTGGTGATTGGCGGCGGGATGGCGAACACCTTCCTGGTGGCCGAGGGGATCGAGGTAGGGAAATCCCTGGCCGAGCGGGAGATGGCCGAGACGGCGCGGGAGATCCGGCACCGGGCGCAGAAGGCGGGCTGCCAGATCCACCTGCCGGTGGACGTGGTTGTGGCGCGAGAGTTCAAGGCCGGGGCGGAGAGCCAGACCGTCGGCGTCCACAAATGCCCGCCGGATGCGATGATCCTGGATGCGGGGCCGGAGACGGTGACAGCCTTGGAAGCGGTGTTCGCCGGGGCGAAGACGCTGATCTGGAACGGGCCGCTCGGGGCTTTCGAGATCGAACCGTTCAACGCGGCGACCAATGCGGCAGCGCAGGTCGCCGCGCGGCTGACCCGCGAGGGCAAGCTGATTTCGGTCGCAGGCGGCGGGGATACCGTCGCGGCGCTGAATGCGGCGGGCGCGGCCGAGGATTTCACCTTCATCTCCACCGCCGGGGGCGCCTTCCTGGAATGGATGGAAGGCAAGGAATTGCCCGGCGTGCAGGCGCTGATGGGTTGAGTGGCGGGCCTTGGGGGGCTATGCCGGACAGGACATTTTGGAGGCGGACATGACCAACGCGAAGATGACCGAACAGGTGAAGAACGGGCGGGGCTTCATCGCCGCGCTGGACCAGTCGGGCGGATCGACCCCCAAGGCGCTGCGGCTTTATGGCGTGGCGGAAAGCGAATATTCCGGCGACGAGCAGATGTTCGACCTGATCCACGCGATGCGCGCGCGGATCATCAAGTCGCCCGCCTTCACCGGCGACAAGGTGGTGGGCGCGATCCTGTTCGAGCAGACGATGGACCGGACGATCGACGGCATTCCGACCGCGACCTACCTGTGGGAAAAGCGCGGGGTGGTGCCCTTCCTGAAGATCGACAAGGGGCTTGAGGCCGAGGCCGACGGGGTGCAGCTGATGAAGCCGATGCCGGGGCTGGATGCGCTGCTGGCGCGGGCGGTCAAGGCGGGGATCTACGGGACCAAGGAGCGGTCTGTGATAAATGCCGCGAACCGGGCCGGGATCGCGGCCATCGTGGCCCAGCAGTTCGAGATCGGCCGGCAGGTCGCAAGCCACGGGCTGATGCCGATCCTGGAGCCGGAGGTGACCATTTCCATCGCGGACAAGGTCGAGGCCGAGGCGATCCTGCAGGAGGAAATCCTGAAGCATCTCGACGGGCTTGAGGGCCAGGTGATGCTGAAGCTGTCGCTGCCGACGATCCCGGATTTCTATGCGCCGCTCGTCAAGCATCCGAAGGTGCTGAAGGTCGTGGCGCTGTCGGGCGGATATTCGCGCGATGAGGCGAACAAGATCCTGGCGCAGAACCACGGCATCATCGCGAGCTTCAGCCGCGCGCTGTCGGAAGGCCTGTCGGCCAAGCAGACCGACGGGGAATTCGATGCGGTGCTGAAGGGCGCGGTGGACAGCATCTACGCGGCCTCGATTGCCTGAGGTTGTATGGGGGGACCCCTTGCCCCCGTTCCCGCTCAAGTCTTTGAGCGGGATGCAGTTTCAGGATTCACAAGCGATTCGGCTTGTGGCATGGTGCGTCCAGGCCCCCGGCAGAGGGGCTGGAGAAGGCGCATGTCGGCAGGTCATACACAACGCGGTTTCGGGGGGCTGGTCTATCTGGCCTTCGTGGGCACGCTGGGGGTCTATTTCACCTTTGCGGCGGTGCAGGGCGACTATGGCATGTTCGCCCGCGTCGCGATCAACGCCGAGGCCGAGACACTGACGGCCGAGCGCGACCGGTTGCAGGCCGAGCTGGCCGAGATGCAGAACCTCACGCACCGGCTGTCGGACGATTACCTGGACCTGGACCTTCTGGACCAGCAGACGCGCGACGTGCTGGGCTACATGCGCGCCGACGAGATCGCGATCCGCTGATCTTCGGCGGCGCGGGCCGTCTTTCGTGCTAATATCCCCACGACTCTGCTCTGGCGGCCTTGCGTCTGGCGCATAGGTGCCATGCCGCCTGCCGCCCGCGCGCGACGAGAATTCTTTTGACCCAATAAATACCGATAATGTATGGATGGTTTAATACTAAACCATTTTCTGCAGCTGCACACAGCCTGGGAGGAGCCCCGATGGCGAAAAAGCCCGACGCGAGACCGAATGTCTCGAAGGAAGACCTGCTGAAGTATTACCGCGAGATGCTGCTGATCCGGCGGTTCGAGGAAAAGGCGGGCCAGCTTTATGGGATGGGTCTGATCGGGGGATTCTGCCACCTGTACATCGGCCAGGAAGCGGTCGTCGTGGGCCTGGAGGCCGCGAGCAAGGACGGCGACAAGCGGGTGACGTCCTACCGTGACCACGGGCACATGCTGGCCTGCGGGATGGACGCCAAGGGAGTGATGGCGGAACTGACCGGGCGCATCGGGGGCTATTCCAAGGGCAAGGGCGGCTCGATGCACATGTTCTCGAAAGAGAAACATTTCTACGGCGGGCACGGGATTGTTGGCGCTCAGGTGCCGCTGGGGGCCGGTCTGGCCTTTGCGGACAAGTACCTGGGCAACGACAACGTGACCTTCACCTATTTCGGCGACGGCGCGGCAAACCAGGGGCAGGTCTACGAGACGTACAACATGGCCGAGCTGTGGTCGCTGCCAGTGATCTTCGTGATCGAGAACAACCAGTATGCGATGGGAACCTCGGTCAATCGGTCGACCAAGTCGACGACGCTGTTCGGGCGCGGTCTGGCCTATGGCATTCCCGGTGAGCAGGTCGACGGGATGGACGTGCTGGCCGTGAAGGCCGCGGGCGAGAAGGCGGTGGCGCACTGCCGGGCGGGGAACGGGCCCTATATCCTGGAGATGATGACCTACCGCTACCGGGGACACTCGATGTCGGACCCGGCCAAGTACCGGACCCGGGAAGAGGTCGAGAAGATAAAGACCGAGAAGGACTGCATCGAGCATGTCCGGGACCTGCTGACGCAGGGGGGCCTTGCGTCCGACGAGGAGCTGAAGGCCATCGACAAGGAGATCAAGGCGATCGTCAACGAGAGCGCCGAGTTCGCCAAGGACAGCCCGGAGCCTCCGACGGCGGAGCTCTGGACGGATATCTACGCGTAAGGGGGGAATAGAGATGGCAACCGAAGTACTCATGCCCGCGCTGTCCCCCACGATGGAGGAAGGCACGCTGGCCAAATGGCTGGTGAAGGAAGGCGATACGGTCAAGTCCGGCCAGATCATCGCCGAGATCGAGACCGACAAGGCGACGATGGAGTTCGAGGCCGTCGACGAAGGCACCGTGGGCAAGATCCTGGTGGCCGAGGGGACGGCGGGGGTCAAGGTGAACACGCCCATCGCGGTGCTGGTCGAGGACGGGGAAACCGTCTCCGACGCGCCGAAGCCGGCGACGGTCGCGGTGGCGGCTGCGGCGGCGGAAGTGCCGGCGACGGTGGCGGCGGCTCCGGTGCCTGCGGTCCCTGCCCCGCAGCCTGCCGAGGTGCGCGGCTGGCCGCATACCGACCTGCCCGAGGGTCCCACCAAGACGATGACGGTGCGCGAGGCGCTGCGTGAGGCGATGGCCGAGGAGATGCGCGCCGATCCGACCGTCTTCCTGATGGGGGAAGAGGTCGGCGAGTATCAGGGGGCCTACAAGATTTCCCAGGGCCTCTTGGATGAGTTCGGGGCGCGGCGCGTCGTGGATACGCCGATCACCGAGATGGGCTTTGCGGGGATTGGCGTCGGTGCCTCATGGGGCGGGCTGAAGCCGATTGTCGAGTTCATGACCTTCAACTTCTCGATGCAGGCGATCGACCACATCATCAACTCGGCCGCCAAGACGCTGTACATGTCGGGGGGCCAGATGGGCAGCCCGATGGTGTTCCGGGGCCCGAACGGGGCGGCGGCGCGGGTGGGTGCGCAGCACAGCCAGGACTTTGCGGCCTGGTATGCCGCGATCCCGGGGTTGAAGGTCTGCATGCCCTATTCGGCGGCAGATGCGAAGGGGCTCTTGAAGACGGCGATCCGCGATCCGAACCCGGTGGTGTTCCTGGAGAACGAGATCCTTTACGGGCGGTCGTTTGAGGTGCCGGTGGATGGCGATTTCACCATTCCGTTCGGCAAGGCTTCGATCCTGCGGCCGGGGACGGATGTGACGCTGGTGTCCTTCGGGATCGGCTGTGCGCATGCCCTGGCGGCGGCGGAGGAGCTGGCGAAGGAAGGGATCAGCGCCGAGGTGATCAACCTGCGGACGCTGCGGCCCATCGACTATGACACGGTGCTGGCGTCGGTAATGAAGACCAACCGCTGCGTCACGGTCGAGGAAGGCTTCCCGGTGGGGTCCATCGGCGATCACCTGGCTTCGACGATCATGCAGCGGGCGTTCGACTACCTGGACGCTCCGGTCGTGACCTGCACGGGCAAGGACGTGCCGATGCCCTATGCCGCGAACCTGGAAAAGTTCGCGCTGATCACGCCCGCCGAGGTCGTGACCGCTGTCAAATCCGTCTGCTATCGCTGAGGAGGGGAAAATGGCGACTGAAATCCTGATGCCGGCCCTGTCCCCCACGATGGAGGAGGGCACGCTGGCCAAGTGGCTGGTGAAGGAAGGCGATGCGGTGAAGTCCGGCATGGTCATTGCCGAGATCGAGACCGACAAGGCGACGATGGAGTTCGAAGCGGTCGACGAGGGTGTCGTGGGCAAGATCCTGGTCGCGGAAGGGACCGCCGGGGTGAAGGTCAACACGCCCATCGCGGTGCTTCTGGATGAGGGCGAGGATGCGTCCGCGGCGGTTGCGGCCCCGAAGGCTGCGGCTGCCTCCTCGTCCGCTTCCTCGGCTGTCGCCTCGTCGGGCGGCTCGTCGGGGGGCGCATCGGGGGCCCCTGCCCCGGCGGCAGCGCCAGTGGCGGCCCCGGTCGCTTCGGGCGCGCGGGTGTTTGCCTCGCCCCTGGCGCGGCGGATTGCCAAGGAGAAGGGGCTGGACCTGACGGCCGTGAAGGGCTCGGGTCCGCATGGGCGGATCGTGCGGGCGGATGTTGAAGGGGCGCAGCCGGGGGCGGCGAAGCCTGCGGCGGCTGCGGTCGGGGAGGCTCCGAAAGCGGCGGCCCCTGCCCCGGCGGCGGCTCCGGCTGCGGCGGCGATGCCCACGGGCCCGGCGACCGAGACGGTGCTGAAGATGTATGCCGACCGGCAATACGAGGAAGTGCCCCTGGACGGTATGCGCCGGACGATTGCGGCGCGGCTGACCGAAGCCAAGCAGACGATTCCGCATTTCTACCTGCGTCGGGATGTGAAGCTGGACGCTCTGATGGCGTTCCGCGAGACGCTCAACAAGCAGTTGGAAGGGCGCGGGGTGAAGCTGTCGGTGAACGACTTCATCATCAAGGCCTGCGCGATGGCCCTGCAAGCGGTGCCGAACGCGAACGCCGTCTGGGCGGGCGACCGGATGCTGCGGCTGAAGCCGTCGGACGTGGCGGTGGCTGTTGCCGTCGAGGGCGGTCTGTTCACCCCGGTGCTGCGCGATGCGGACAAGAAGTCGCTCTCCGCGCTGTCGGCAGAGATGAAGGACCTCGCCGCGCGCGCCAAGAGCAAGAAGCTCGCGCCGCATGAATACCAGGGCGGGTCCTTTGCGATCAGTAACCTCGGGATGATGGGGATCGAGAACTTCGACGCGGTGATCAACCCGCCGCACGGGTCGATCTTGGCGGTGGGGGCTGGCATCAAGAAGCCCGTGGTGCTGGCCGACGGGACCATCGGGGTGGCGACGGTCATGTCGATGACGCTGTCGGTGGATCACCGGGTGATCGACGGGGCCTTGGGGGCGGAGTTCCTGAAGGCCGTGATCGAGGCGCTGGAGAACCCGATGGTGATGCTGGCCTGAGGCGGCGGAGTGGGGGTTTTGCACCCCCACTCCCCCGCAGAGTATTTGAGAAAAGAGCAAATGGGGGCCGGAAGGTCCCCGTTTCCTATTGCGCCTTGAGACGCTGGATCAGCGTCCAGGACCGGCGGAGTACGGTGGCGGCGGTGCCAAGGGCGATGATCCAGAGGGTGACGGTCAGGGTCCAGTGGGTCGCGTAGAGCGCGGCGAGGACGGTGCCTGCGGTGAGGACCGCCATGCGTTGCGGCTTGGCGAGGGGGCCGGAGAAGTCAGGCGGGAAGCCCTCGGCCCGGCCCAGTTCGCGGATGTAGGCCGTGGCGATGGCGAGGGCGGCGGCGAGGAGGCCGAGATCGGGGCGCCCGGCGGCGATGCCTGCGCCGGTGAAGAAGAGGAGGTCGGAGACGCGGTCCGGGGCCTCGTTCCAGAAGGGACCGTCCTTGGCGCCCTTGCCGCCCTCGATGGCGACCATGCCGTCGATCAGGTTGCAGACGAGGCGAGCCTGGAGCGTGGCGGCGGCGAGGAGGAGGGCGAGGAACTGGAGAAAGCCGCCGGTCGCGGCGAGCCAGTAGAGGAGGAAGCCCAAGGCTGCGAAGCCCATTGAGGCCTGGGAAATCTGGTTCGGCGTGATCTCTCGCGCGACGGCCCAGGAGGCGAGCTGCGCGGCCCAGGCGGAATTGCGAGAGGTGAGGGGGCGGCGGTTTTCCGGCTCGCTCATGTGGTGGACCAGACCCAGCGGGTGACGTGGAAGAAGATCGGGGCGGCGAAGATCACGCTGTCGAGCCGGTCGAGGAAGCCGCCGTGCCCGGCGATGAGGTGGCCCCAGTCCTTGATCCCCCGGTCACGCTTGATCGCGGACATGACGAGACCGCCGAAGAAGCCCATCAGCGTGATGAGGAGGCACATGCCCGCGGCCTGCACGGGCGTGAAGGGCGTCATCCAGTAAAGTGCGGTGCCGATGGCGGTGGCGGACAAGGTGCCGCCGACGAGGCCTTCCCAGGTCTTGGAAGGCGAGAGGTTGGGGGCGACCTTGGTGCGGCCGAGAAGCTTGCCCCAGACGTATTGCAGCACATCCGAAAGCTGCACGACGAAGATCAGGTAGGCAATGAGGATGACGTTGCGGCCTTCGAACCCAGGGATCTGCAGGTAGAGGAGCGCCGGGACGTGGCTCGCGCAATAGACGCAGATCATCAGCGCCCACTGGGTCTCGGACACCCGGATCAGGAAGTCCTTGGTGGAGCCCCTTAGGGCGGAGACGACGGGGAGGAGGAGGAAGGCGTAGACCGGGATGAAGATCGAATACATCCCGTACCAGTCCGTGGCGAGGAACCAGTACTGCAGGGGCAGGATCAGGAAAAAGCAGGCGACCAGCGACCAATGGTCGGCGCGGTTGTGGGTGGTGAGGGTGAGGAACTCTCGCAGGGCGGCGAAGGAGCAGAGCGCGAAGAGGAGGACGACGCCCGGTTTGCCCGCGATGAAGGCGAGCGCCAGGCAGATCACCATGACCCACCAGGCGTTGATCCGGGCGTTCAGGTTCTCGATGACCGGGTTTTCGCCAGCCGGGGACAGGCGAGTGCGGAGGATTTCGCCGACTATGGAGGCTAGGACGAGGATGCCGCCGACGCCGGCGAGGAGCCAAAGCAAATGCGGCGAGGTCATGCGGGCGCCTTCAGGGCGAGGAGGGCCTCGGTCGCGCGGGCGAGGAACGCGTCCTTCGGCTCGTCGGGGTCGACATGGATCGGCGCGCCGAAAGTGAGGGTGCAGATGAGTGGGACGGGAATGACTTCACCCTTCGGCATCACGCGGTTGAGATTGGCGATCCAGACCGGGACAAGGTCGACCTGTGGCCGCGCCTTGGCAAGGTGGTAAAGCCCGGACTTGAAGGGGAGGAGGTCCGCCTCGGAACTGTTGCGCTGGCCTTCCGGGAAGATGATGAGCGAAGAGCCCTGGTCGAGGGCGGCGGTCATCTGGGCCACCGGGTCCTCGGTCCGCGCTTCGGGGCGGCGGTCGATTAGGACGGCGTTGAAAACCTCACGCCCGATGAACGCGCGGAGGGGGGAGGTGAGCCAGTAGTCCAGGGCAGCGACGGGCCGGGTCTGGCGGCGGAGGGGAGTGGGGAGCGCGGTCCACAGAAGGACAAAATCGCCGTTCGAAGTGTGATTGGCGAAGTAGACGCGCTGGTGCGGCACCGGCTCGATCCCCTGCCAAAGGGCGCGGGGGGCGGTGATGAAGCGCGCGAAGGTCGAGATCGCCTGCCCGGTTGTCCGGGCGGCGAGAATGCGAAGGAGGCTCATGAAGGGCCGCTCATTCCGCCTTCAGAAGCTGGTCCATCGTGAGCGCCGGCTGGGCGCAACCCGCCTTGCCGACCACGCGGGCGGGGACACCGGCCACGGTGGTGTTGTGCGGAACGTCCTCAAGCACGACTGAACCCGCCGCGATGCGGGAGCAGTGGCCGACATGAATGTTGCCCAGAACCTTTGCCCCTGCCCCGATCAGGACACCATCGCCGATCTTGGGGTGACGGTCGCCATCCTCCTTGCCCGTGCCGCCCAGTGTGACGGAATGAAGCATGGAGACATTGTCGCCCACGACAGCAGTCTCGCCGATGACAATGGAATGGGCGTGGTCGATCATGATCCCCTTGCCGACGCGAGCGGCGGGGTGGATATCGACGCCGAAGACCTCGGATACCCGCATCTGGACGAAATAGGCCAGGTCGATGCGGCCCGACTGCCAGAGCCAGTGACCGATGCGATAGGCCTGCACCGCCTGGTAGCCTTTGAAAAAGAGCAGCGGCTGGAGGAAACGGTGGCAGGCCGGGTCACGTTCGTAGACGGCCATGAGGTCAGAGCGGGCCGCCGCACCGATTTCCGGAGCGCTTTCATAGGCCTGATCGGCAATTTCGCGAAGGATTTGCTCGCTCATCTCACCCGAGGCAAGCTTCAAGGAGAAGCGGTAAGCGAGAGCCCGCTCCAAGGTCGAATGGTGCAGCAAACCGGAATGGATCAGCCCGCCGAGCAGCGGTTCGTTGCGGATGGCTTCGACGGCTTCTTCGCAGACCCTTCGCCAGACCGGGTCAACTGCAGTGACTTTCGATTTGGTTTCAAGCATGGTGAAGCCTCCAGTTGCAGTACCTTGATACCACAACCGGAATGCCTCGCGACATGCAAATCTGTGCGGTGCTTCATCAACTGTTGAAATGGCTGGCGGGCCTTTCCAGCCTGACCGGAACGCCCGCCGACCCTCACGAAGCCACAGTGATCGCCCGAAAAGGTCCGGGACCGAAACTGCCCGAGAGTTGGGCCACGGCCACCTGGAAACTTCCGGTCACCCCGTCCTGCAAGCGCATCGCAGCGGTGTAAAGGAACAGCGGCTCTTGAACTGTGTACTCGGCGACGAGGGCCGAAGCCTGCAGCACCCGGACCAGGTATGCCTCTTCATTTTCGGCGAGAGGCACTTCAGCCGCCTGCCATGAATCCCCGTCAAGCCTGGTACGACGCTTCCACTGGAACCGGAAGTCATCTGCGATGCCTTGAGCGCGCAGGTGGGCGACGGGATAGGGTCGCAGCCCGATTCCGTCGAAGGCCACGTTGCGGACAACGACATTCGGGTCATCGTAGCCCCGTGCAGCGCGTCCAATGCGGTAGTAGCGCGCAAGGCCGCGCGCGGAGAGCGGCACTTCAAGCTGGAGCAGCGCCGGGTCGAGCAGAACGACCACGCTGCCTGCAGGCCAGCTTTCGGGCATGATACCGTCAGTCCCCAGCTGCCCACGAAGTCTTGTCGAGAGTTCGTAGGTGTCTGGGGCCACGATCTCGGCTCTGGCAAACTGGAACACTTCCCAGTTGGCTTCAGAGCCATCACCGATTGCCATGGCATTGGCTCCGTTCAGCACGGCAAGTTCCGTGACCGAAGAGAGCTCGCCGCCGGCAACCCTGACGCGGAGCGGGGCACCGTGGTCCCAGATTCCAGAACTGTGGAATGACAGTGGAGATTCGGTGACGCCAATGATGGCGGGGGCTGCGACAAGGCGGTTCACCTCGTACCCGGCGTCTTCGCTGGAGGACCAGACTGCGACAGAGCCCGGCCACGGATCCGCGCCGACCGCCACATGGGGCGCGTGCGGCACTTCCGAGCCGGTCAGCAGCGGAAGGTCGAGAAAGATTGCTTCAACCGGCACCGGTGGCGAGAACGGACGCACCGATATTGCATCCTCGACCTTGTCCGACGGCAGATAGACCCCCGCTTCGACGCGCACCGCTTCCAGCAGCTGGCTTTCGGCCTGCTCGACCCGGTCCACGCGGTACCGTCGACCACCAAAGCTTACGACATCCCCGGCACCAATTCCCGCCCGCGACTTGGGCAGGTCGAACCGCAAGGTGTCACGGGCAACCCTTGCCTCCGCAAGCCATCGCTCGACGGCGGCGGAACCCTCGACTCGTGTCAACGCCAGCGGAAAGTCGGTCTGGGACACGCCCACCGCCTCGTCATCGGGAAAACGCGTCTCGACCGACCGCGTTTCGTAGCTGGACTGTGCGTCCACATAGGTTAGACGCACCTGACCGGCTGTTTCTGCATCGGACGTCCTTGTCGCTTCGAACCGGCCGTCCAGGTCCGGTGAAATGGCAATGTCATCCTCCGCCAGGGCCGCAGCAATCCTTGCATTGCGATTTTGAAAGACCAGTCGCCCCTCGCGTTCGAAGACATCGAAGCCGAAGGCGAGCATCAAGGGTTGCAGGGTCGAACGCGCGGTCCCGATATCCGGCTGCTGGAAGCCACGGACAAGTCCATACAGAGACGCGACGTCCAAGGCATCCACTCCAGAACTTGCGCAGATTTCGCTGACCACGGCCGCCAGGGGCTGACTGGAGACCCGGCCATTCAACCAATGCCCCCTTGCGTAATTTTCCCCGTCGCTCCAGACGGCTGTCTGGCCCGGAAACTCCGGGAAAGGTCGTGCATCCCAGGCCCAGGCATGGGCATGGTCCAGATCCACCATGGGTCCGGCGTAATGATCAGAGACAGGGTTGTTCTCCGGGTCGGACCAGAACGCAGATGTGGCCAGAAGATATTGCATCTGGATCAGATCGTCCCGTCGGCCGTTCGACCAGGCGGGCAAGCCGGATTCCGACGACTTCGGGTCCACGAACCTGTTGGGCTGGTTGGTGCCCTTGTCGATTGCGGCGCAACCGTATTCCGTAAATCGGATCGGTTTGGACGCAGGCACCCAATCTGTCGGTGATGCCGAACGCACCCCTCCGATGCGGTCATGGTGAAGGTTTGACCACCAGGACTTCAGATCCTTGTAGCGGAACACCCAGGGCTCGTCATGGGCGCCGTCCGTGATCGGAAGTCTCCGCTGCGCCAGTGCCCCCTCCGGACTGTCGTAGTACCAGTCGAAGCCTTCGCCGCCCCCAAGGTTGGACCCTAGGTATTCAAGATTATAGATCGACCCGTAACCTGCATCCGCATGGTCTTCACCGTCCCGCCAGTCGGATGCCGGCATGTAGTTGTCGATGCCAATGAAATCGATATTCGGATCGGCCCATAAGGGATCAAGATGGAAATAGACGTTTCCATCCGCGTGGTAGCCGAAGTACTCCGACCAATCTGCAGCATAGGTGATCTTCACCTCGGGCCCCAGAATGGATCGCACGTCCTCCGCAAGGTTCCGCAAAGCCATTACTGCGGGAAAGCTGTTCCCGGGACCCCGGATCTGCGTAAGGCCTCGCATTTCGGATCCGATGCAGAAGGCGTCCACCCCCCCGGCAGCCGCGCAGAGGTGCGCATTATGCAGGATAAACTTGCGGAAGCTCCATTCCGCGGGACCGGAATAGCTTATGACGCCCCCAGCCCGGCTGAAATGGCTCGGAAGCGCCGTACCGAAGAAATCAGCGACCTCTGCCGCCGCGGCGGCTGTTCCGTCCGTCGAGCCCGCCTGACCAGGAGCCTTGTTCAGTGTGATACGACCGCGCCAGGGCAATGCCGCCTGGGAGGCGGAGCCTGTCCACGGGTCGGGCAGCAAGTTTCCGTCCAGCTGATCCATCAGGATGAACGGGTAGAACATCACTTCCTTGCCGGCCTGCCGAATGGCTTGGATGGCTTCGATCACCGATGCATCCGCCGGAGTCCCCCCGTACACTGAAGACCCGTTCACCTTAGGGACTTCAAGTGCCGCACTCCGATCGATCCCGCCCGAGCGCCACGGCATCCCCACCCCGTCCCGTAATGTCTGCTCGACTTTGGGACGTATGGTGCAGGATGAGCATCTGAGATCGTCACCAAACCAGGACACCACAAGCGAGACAGAGCCTACGCTCGGCAATTCCTGCGACAGCTGGTCAAGGCTGGTTGCAAAGTCGGTCTTTCCCGACGGCGAATGGACGTTTGCCGACCGGTTTCGTCCCGGCGCCTCGGCATAGTGCACCGGCGAGGTCGCAAGGCCGTACTCTCCAGTCCCCGGAATCATCGCGACTGCCCGGATGGCTCCCCCCAGCGTCTGAGTTGGATCGACGGCAGCGCCCTGCGCCGGTCGGAACACCTCGAAGCTGAACTGCGGCACGCGATTGCCGTAAGGCGAGAGCTCCAGATCCTCGATCACCACATAGGCCAGCCCGCGGTAGGGCGGGGCCTTGCCCGCACCCTCGACGGCCTCGATCAGCGGATCGGGCAACTGCTCTTCGCTGCCCGGATAGAAGCGCAGATTGAGGTCCAGGACCGAAATCTCGTTGCCATCCGCCCAGATCCGCCCAACGCGAAGGGCCTCACCTTCGCATAGTGCAATCGCAAGGCTAACCGAGTAACTGTACTCATTGACCTTGGGCTTCGGCGTACCTTTCCCGGCTCGACGGCGTCGCACCGTTTCAGTGAACTCCGTGGCCCAGATGACCTGTCCACCAACCCGCATCCGGCCCCAGACCTGTCCAATGGCACCGCCCTCGCCTGCTGCGGTCAGGCGCAGACGGTCGATCCTGCCTACGTCGACCGGCTCTGACCCGGCCCCCAGGACGCGCTGGTCGATAGCCCGACCGATGGTCGCACCGATTGCACGGCCGATCACCGCCCCAGACAAGCCGAGAACTGATCCGCCGAAGCCCGCGCCGACGGCCGCACCAGCGGCAGAGAGAAGCAGTGTGGCCATTCAATTGGCTCCTTCTGGAAAGGCGAAGCGCGCCGCGATACGGCGCTGCCAGGGCAGTGACAGGGAGCTTTCCACAACGCCGTAGCCCGTGTAGGCGTGAACGAACTTCGGGTGCAGCGTCGCGTCGGACTGGATGCCCAGATGCTTTGCGATACTGCCCTCGCGCATCCGGAACAGCAGCACATCGCCGGGAGATGCGGCTTCCGGCTCTTTTGCGACAAGCCAACGCCGGGCGGCGTCAAGCAGCACCTCCCGGTGATCGGGCTCTGCCCAGTCTGCAGTATAGACTGGCACGGGTTCGGGTTCGGACCCGTGAAGGTCACGCCAGATCCCGCGGAGAAGGCCCAGGCAGTCGGTTCCGGCCCCGCAGACACTCGCCTGATGCAAGTACGGCGTGCCGATCCAGGATCGTGCGATCACCACGACGCGGTCGGCAAAGGTCATGCTTCGCTCCCGCCCACACGTCTTGCGCCGCCGTTCGGGCGATCGGGAACCGGATAGGATGCAAGCCAATCCTCGCCGGGGATATGCGGAAAGCCCCGAAAGTTCAGGAAGTTGTCGAACTTCAGGCGGCAGGTCTTTGGCCGCTTGTTGCAGCCTGCGATGATCCGGACCGAGTCTCCGGGCCGGACCGGCGCGCCTATGGACTGCCAAAGCTCGATCTGTCGGCCCGCGCCTTCGCTGCGGTCGTTCTTGACAACCCCGAAAAGCCCCGCGGCCTGACCCGTCAGCACTTCGAACCGACCATCTTCAAACCAGCGGTCCTCGAAGCCCGAGAACGCCGAAAACAAGAACACCCGGTCCTCTCGGGTGCCATCGACAAGGCGCTCTGCGAAATAGCCGGGCTGCGTCACGTCGAACCCGCACCGCTCATCGCCCAGGATGGCGGAACAGCGGGGCGTATAGGCCATGCCATGCGGTCGGTTCAGCAAATCGGACAGCCCCCGCAACTCGGCCTTGAAGCTTCCTCCCGCGCGGGTGATTTCGCCCAACTGGCCGCAGAACTGCACGATGACCTCGTGCGGCGCCTGCCAGTTAACCAGATAGGCCCGGACTTCAGCTGAATCATAGCGGCCGGCCAGCAGATCGGCCTCGGTGATCGACGTGGCGCTTAGCGCACCGAAAGCCTCGGAATTGTCGACCGAGAGGCCCGTCGTCTGGTGAAGCGCCCGTGCCGTCATGCCGGTGTCCGCGCGACAGGTCACACCGTCGACGACAAGGTCCCGGTCGTGGTCGGTGAACCCCAGTACCTCGCCATCGCGGCGGCGGACGATCCAGGCACGGCAGACCGTCGTCGATCCCGTGGCCAGATGGGAAAGCAGCGCCTCGCGCGTCATATCCGAATCTCCACAACTGGAACCGTCGGCACGTCACCCGCCTGGAACGAGGCGACCGAAGTCTGGATCGTGTCGGTGTCAAAGCGGACCGGCACGTCGAACTCGAACCCTGCCGTCACCCGTGTTCCACGGTCGGGCGGAAGGGCAAACGTGATCTCGCCGGTTTCCGGGTTGACGGTAAATTCGACACCCTCGATCTTCGGGTCCTCTGCGACCGCGACGACCACGGTCCCGAGAACCGGCTTCCGGATCGGGCGCGTGTAGCTTTGCAATCCAGAGAGGTAGGTCTTCTGAAGTTGAAAGACCGTGGTTACGCCGTCGCCGGTCCCGATGAGCTGGTCCTCGGGACCAGGGGACGCCAGCGGCGCGCAGGACTTGTAATCGGACCAGTCCTTCCAGCGGAATCCGTGCAGCTGGCCGGCCCGCGCCTCGAAAAAGGCGACAAGCGTCGCGATGTCGTCCAGCGATCGCAGCCCCAGGCCAGCGTCGTAGCGCCGGCGCGAATGCTGCCACGGTGTGTTCCGTTCTTCGAACCCGTTCGCCAAGGTGACGATCTCGGTTCGGCGTTCAGGACCACCGACCGAACCGAAGCTCAGGTTGGCGGGGAAACGTATCTCGTGAAAGGCCATGTCTTTCCCTCAGCGGTTGCGTTGTCCGCGCGACAGAGCGCGGCTGACCTGCGCGGCTACCTGGCTCTGACTGCGCTGAAAGCCCTGCACGTCCGGCGTCGTGATGTTCATCACCACGTTCACCGCCCTGCCTCCGGCGGCTTGCACGCCCAGCCGACCATCCGGGCCACGCGCCAGGGGCATGATCGCCTCGGGTCCCGCCTCGCCCATCAGGCCCATCCCGCCGCGCATAGGAAATCCGGTTGGCGAGGACACGACGCCGCCCTTGGCGAATGGCGTTACCCTGCCCTGGCTGAAGGCCCCGCCATTGGCAAAGGGCATCCCGGCCCCCATCACTCCTGCCACACCCTGGGCCAGCAGGCCGCCCAGCGCACCGGTGACCGGCTTCAGCGCGATGGAATAGACCGTGTCGACAATAGTGTTCGCAACCGACTTCAGCGCGTCGTTCAGCTTCATTCCGTCGAAGACCAGACCGTCAAAGGCCTTTCGCAGTCCCCCGCTGATCCCGCTAGACAGCGTGTTCACCTCACGCCCCGTGAAGACCATCGTCTCCCGCATGCGGGACAGCTCACCATCGAACGCCGCCACCATCGACACCGAGGACCCCATCTGCGCCTCAAGCGCCTGAAGTTGCTCCTGCATCGTCCCGATATCCGCCATCGCCCTGATCCTTCCTCACATCCGGGAAAGCCGCCGCCAGTTCTGCCAGCCGCGCGCGTGTCAGGGGCGGGACCAGCCCTTCCCGCCCCAGCATGATCTTCAATTCCACCGGCGTAAGCCGCCAGAAGACCGCAGGCTCCAGGCCCAGCCCGTGCAGGCCCGCCTGCATCAGCCCGCGCCAGTCGATGCCGCTCATGTCTCGCCCGGCAAAGAGAACGCCCGCGCCAGCAGTTCGGCCGCCGCCAGCGCCGCCTCGACGGGCCCGCCGCCGATCTCGACCCGCAGCAGGTCCGCCGCCGTCCCGTTCCAGCCGCCGCCGCGCAGCCCCGCCACGATCAGCGCCAGCACGTCCCGGGTGGAAAACCGCCGCTCCTCGAACCGCTGCACCAGGTCCAGAAGCGACCCCGTCTCCAGCGCCTCCTCCAATTCGGCCAGCGCGCCCAGCGTCAGCTTCGCCAGATGGCGCTGGCCGTCCAGAACGATGGCAACCTCGCCTGCCCAAGGGTTCGCCATGTCACAGCGCCGTAAAGGTCAGCGCCCCGGCCGAGGCCATCGCCATTTCGTATGTCGCTTCGTCATTGTGGCTGCCCGAATATTCGATCGAGGTGATCTGGAACGGCCCCTCGATCACGCCGAAGCTTGGGATCACCACCTGGAAATCCGGGATCTCACCGTTGAAGAACACCTGCCGCGCTCGCTCGTCAGTGCTTTCGTCCCTGAACACGCCCGAGCCCGAGATCGACGCCGATTTGACCCCTGCCCCCGCCAGCAGCTCGCGCCAGCCGCCCTGGCTTTCCAGGCTGGTGACGTCCACCGATTCCGTGTTGAAGCTGATCCGGGTGGCCCGCAGTCCCGCGATGGTGACGAACTGGCCGTCCCCCGTCTGGTCGATCTTGATCAGCAGATCCTTGCCGCTTTGCACAGCCATGTTCGCTCTCCGTTAGATGGTTTCAGGGGCGTCAGAGTTGGACCCGCGCCCGGAAGGTCAGGTCGATCCGCCGCGTCTCGCCCTCTTCGATCCGGCGGGCGCTGGCCCGCAGGAAGAACAGGCTGACCAGCGCGCCGCGGCTCAAGGTCAGCGGCGCCCCGATCAGCGCGTCCGAGATGTCGGCTGCGATGCTCTTGATCGACAGGAAGCCCGTGGCATCGGTGATCACGCTGATCACCATCTGATGCTCGGCCCCCGCGCCCGACTTGTCCGACTGGTCGCGCGCCTCCTCCGGCCCGATCAGCACGAAGGTCCCCGTCACGTTCGGCGGCACCGCGTCAAATATCGCCACGCCCGCCAGGGCCGGCCAGGCCGACAGCCGCTGGAACACCGCCGTCTGCAGGGCGGGTGCTGCACCGTAGCTCATTTCGGCACCTCCTCGCGGGCGAAACAGGTCAGGTAGCGGCCGAACGGATCGCGCTCCGTCACCGCCTGTATCCAGAACAGCCTCGTCCCCTCGCGAAACCGCTGCCCGGCCTTTGGGCGGGACGGAGACCCCACCGGCGTCCCCCGCACCGTGATCCGGTAAGGCACCGCCGACAGCATCCGCTCTTCGCCCAGCGTGTCACTGCCAGACCCCGGCAGGACCTCTGCCCAAAGCGTGCCCAGCGCCGTCCAGGCCGAGGTGAAGCCGCCCGCGCCGTCAGGCGTCCGCACGACCCCCTCCAGCACCAGCGCACGGTTCAGATGCGGCGCGTTCATTTCTTGCCTCCGCCCAGGATGCGCACGGTCCGCCAGCGCTCGATCAGCGTCACCACCCCGAACGGCAGCCCCGCCGCCTGCGCACCATCGTCATCGCGGTGCTCATAATATTCCCCGGCCAGCAGCAGGACCGCCTGCCGCAGGTCCACCGGAATATCCGTCCAGGCCGGACCGAACCCCGCGTCGAAAACCACTTTCACCAGGCCATCGCCCGGAATGGCCGGCAGCGCCGTCCCCTTACCCGCCAGCCGAGGCCGGTGCAGGTCTTTCACCAGCCGATAGGTCGACGGGGCCGCAACCACCTCGCCCCCCGCCGCGTCCACAAGCGTCACGCTCATCACCTGCGACACCGGCGACACCGGCAGCGCCTGCTCCTCCTCGCGCCAGCACTCCAGCACCCAGAGGAACCGGCGCTGGAACAGCATCTTGCCGATCCGCCCCTCGATGGCCGCCAGGGCCGCGCGAAGGTAGGTCTCGATCAGCCCGTCCTGCAGCCCGTCGTCGGCGAACCCCGACCCCATCCGCAGATGGTCCTTCATCTCTTCCACCGGCAGCGCCAGCGACGGCACCGGAGTTTCTTCGGTCAACATCATGCTCAGATCTCCGCCAGCGGTCGGGTCATTTGGAAACGTGCGGCCCGGCCCCCCGACGGGGACCGGGCCAGGTCGTCACGAAACCGCAACCTTCAGCAGCTTGATGGCCGAGTAATCGGTGATGTCGCCGCCCACGCGCTTGTTGGCGTAGAACAGCACGTTCGGCTTGGCCGAGAACGGGTCGCGCAGGATGCGCAGGTCCGGGCGTTCCGCGATGGTGTAGGCCGCGCGGAAGTCGCCGAAAGCGATGGGATAGGTGTTGGCCCCCACGTCCGGCATGTCTTCCGACACCAGCACCGGATAGCCCATCAGACGCGCGGGCTCGTTCGCCGCCAGACCGTCCGACCACATGAAGCGGCCGTCCGCGTCCTTCATCTTGCGCACCGCGCCCACGGTCTTCGAGTTCATCACGAAGGTCGCGTTCGCGCGATA
Organism: Paracoccaceae bacterium; assembly: GCA_027489355.1. Taxonomy (GTDB): domain Bacteria; phylum Pseudomonadota; class Alphaproteobacteria; order Rhodobacterales; family Rhodobacteraceae; genus Tabrizicola. The sequence goes on from JAIXZY010000037.1 coordinate 37,190, forward strand.
GTCCGCGCCCAGCGCGTAGACCAGGTTGACGATGCAGTCGACTGCGTTCGTCGCCGCAAAATCCGCAGCCGCGCCGGTCGGAATGTAGCCGATCTGCCCCCAGCTCCACGACGCGTTCGCCACCTTGGTCGGCAGCAGGATGCCCTTCGGCTTGTCCACGCCATCGCCGTTGATGAAGGCGGCAGCCTCGGCGCGGATGAAGCGGGTGGCGATCTTCTCGGCCAGCCAACCTTCCACGTCGAAGGCGCTGTCGTCCAGAAGGCGCTGGCTGGCCTTCGGCATCGCCGCCAGTTCGTGCAGCTTGATCGAGATACGCTCGATGGTCGGCGTCGCGGTCTCGGTCGTGGCCGCCGCTTCGGTCGCCCATCCCGAACCCACTTCGGTACGGTCGACGATCACGTCGAACGAGGTCGCCTCGACCTGCACGACGTTCGCAATCGACCGCAGCGACGACGTCGACAGCAGAAGCGACTGGATGCGGTCCGCGGTCTGCGGATCGACCAGATAGCCGCCGTCCGCCGCCACGGCCGAGGACATCGCCTTGCCTTCCAGGGTCAGGCCGCGCAAGCCGTCATCGTCGCCGGTCCGCAGATAGGCGTTGAACGCCTTCTGATGCGGGGCCTCGACCTCCGCTCGGACCGAAAGCGCCGGGCGGCCGTAGGACATCGTCTTTGCGTTCAGCATGGTCAGTCGCTCTTCCTGATGTTTCAGCGTGGATTTCACTTCGTCCTGAAAGCGGTTGAATTCGTTCAGGAACCCGGTCATGGCCGCCTTCGCCTCGGCAGCCGCAGTCTGGGCCTGGGGCAAGTCTTCCCCGGCCCGAGCCTTCGTCTCGGTCATGTCGTCTGTCCTTCTTCTGCTAGTGAGACGCCGCGCTACAGCCCGGCCAAGGTGCGGCGCGCGTCCTCGAAGACTGCCGCAATGTGTCGCCAGCCGTCGTCCAAGGCGTCCGCCTTGGCCGCGACCCGCGCCTCGGGAAGCATCGGGAAGGTCACGAGCGACACCTCCCAAAGCTCCAGCTCCGACAACAGGCGCTTGCCCTTGCCGTCGCGTTCCGACTTGACCGTGCGGTAGCCGATGGACAGCCCGTCGATGGCCCCCGCCTGGACCAGCGCCGCCACTTCGCGGCCCTTCTCCACCTCGGTCAGGATGCGCCCCTTGACCCAAAGGCCCGTGGCGTCTTCCTTCACCTCATCCCAGACGCCGATGGGCTGGCCCGGATCATGCTGCCACAGCATCTTGACCCGGCCGCCCCGCGCGCTGAGCCGCTTCAGGCTTGCCACATAGGCGCCCTTCTGCACGATGTCGCCGCCCTGGTCGGTCTTGCCGAAGAGCGAGGCATAGCCCTCGACCACATGGCCCTCCGTCACCACCAGGCCCGCCTCGGCCTGCTGGAACTTGCGCTCCGGTGCTCCGTAATCCGTCATCGCTTCACCTCATCGCTGCCTGGATGACCGTCTCGGCCATCTGCGCCAACAGGAACGCCGCCACACCGTAGACGCCGACCCAGATCCTCTTCTCCAGCCGCTCCAGCGTGGCCTCGATCAGCCCAAGCCGGTATTCCAGCCCCGCCCACCGTTCGTTCGCCACCCGCTCGTTCGCCTCGATCCGCGCCGCGGCGGCATCGAAGCTTTCGTAGACGAAGCGCGACCCGCTCTCGGCCCGCCGCGCGGTCATTCGCCCTCCGCAAGCTTCGGAAGCCCCAGAAGCATCCGCTTCTCCGCCACCGTCAGGAAGTCCGAGGCCCCGACCCGCGCCCACAACTGATCCCGCTCCGCCGCCAGCGCCGGCACCTGGTCAAGGTCGGGCTTCAAGTCCACCGCCTCGCCCGCAAAGCCCGACAGCCAATGCGCCAGGTCCGCCATGACCTTCGTCGCCAAGGGCAGCACCGTCAGCCGGTAGAAGGCTCGGTTCGCCTCCTGATAATTCGAATAGGTAGCATCCCCTGGGATCCCCAGCAGCATCGGCGGCACCCCGAAGGCAATCGCGATCTCCCGCGCCGCCGCTTCCTTGGTCTTCTGGAACTCCATGTCGCTGGGCGAGAACCCCATCGGCTTCCAGTCAAGGCCCCCCTCCAGCAGCATCGGCCGGCCCGCATTCCGCGCCCCCTGATGGTGCGCCTCCATCTCGCTCACCAGCCGCTCATACTGGTCCGGGCTGAGCGATGCCGACCCATCCGCCCCCTTGTAGACAATCGCCCCCGAAGGCCGCGCCGCGTTGTCCAGCAGTGCCTTCGACCAGGATGACGCGCTGTTATGCACGTCCACCGCCACCGCCGCCGCCTGCATCGGCGAGAACCCGTAGTGGTCGTCCTGCGGATGGAAGGTCTTCAGGTGGCAGATCGGGCTGAACTCCCCCGTGACGTCATAACGATGCGTCCGCCCGCTGACGGTGTAGTCATAGGCCACCGGCCAGCCATCCGCGCCGGGGACCAGGTTCATCCGGTCCGACCGCAGCACATGCAGCTCGCCCGGCATCGCCGAGACACCCGGCACCGCCTCGACATAAGCATTCCCGGCCAGAAGCAGATAGCCATAGACCGCCTCCAGGAACTCAGCCCGCCCCTGCGCCCCGTTGGGGCGGCTGATCAGGTCCATCACCGGATGCGTGTCAAACCGCTGCTCCGTCGTCTGGCACACCAAGGGAAGCGCCGCCGCCGCCTCGGCGATCAGCCGCACCACGCGGAAGCCCACCGGGTTGCCCTGGAACCCCGTCCGCGTCAGGCTCGCGGTATCCCGCGGGCTCCAGGCCACGCGGCCCGCATTGCCCCAGGCGATCACCCGACCCACGGCACTTGCCTTGCGTTCCGGAACCGCCTCGACCGGCGCCTTCCGCAGAAAATCGAACATCTCGTGCTCCTTCATGCCCCGGGACCGTGCCCGACTGACCCGGGCTGCCTGATGCGCCCGGCCATATGACCCGCTAAATCCCTAAATCCGCTAAAGCGACCGAACGCTGGGTCGCCCGCCATGCAACGGGGTCAGCATCAGGTCGGTCAGCGCCCAGACCAGCGCATCCAGCCGGTCCGGCGAGCCCGCCCCCTGCCAGCCCACCGCCGTCATCTTGCCCATCTGCTCTTCCAGCGCGCCCAAGCCCCGGACATGCTTGACCCGCCCCTGCTCGTACAAGGCCGCCACCGGCTCGGCCCGCAGCATCTTGGATCGGGTCGCATGGACACCGCGATAAGGCACCAAGGGGTCGATCATCCGCACCAGCCGCTCCACCAGATCACCGCCCTGGTTCACCTCGGCCACCAGCCGGTCCGCCCCATGCCGTTCCATCGCCGCCAACGCCGCCCGCGCCCAGCCTTCCGGCGTCGCCCCCTTCACCGAGGCATCCTCCAGCACCACCGCGCGCCAATCCTTCGGCTCGCCCCGCGTATCGGCACCGACCACCACGATCCCGCACTCGTCGCTCGACTTCATGCTGGTCACGGGAGGGTCCACCGCCACCACCACCCGGTTGACCACCGGCACCTCGTCCACCCGCGCCGCCTCCAGCATCGCGGCCGTCCACAACGCGCCCTCGGCCTCCTCCAGCAGCTCCCCCTCCAGCTCCTGCCGCCCGAACCGCGTCCCGCCATAGCGCGCCTGCACCTCGGCCAGGAAGCTTTCCGCCAGATAGGCCCGGTTCGCCTCGGTCGGCGCATGCGTCACCACCGACGACGGGTTCTTCAGGATCGCCTTCAGCACCCCCACATTGCGCGGAGTCGTCGTCACCACCGCCTGCGGGTTCTTGCCCAACCGCAGCGCGAACTGCAGCTGGTCCCAGGCCTCGGCCCCCTTCTTCCACTTGCCCAACTCATCCGCCCAGGCCGCATCGAACTGCGGTCCCCGCAGCGCCTCGGGCTCATGCGCCGAAAACACCTGCGCAATCGCTCCGTTTGGCCACAGAAGCTGGTTCTTCGACGCAAACCACTCCGGCTTCCGGTCAGGGGGCGAGCAGGCAATGATCCCGCTCTCCCCCAGCACCATCACGTCGCGCACCTGGTCCACCGTCTCGCCCACCAGCGCCACGCGTTTGCAGCGCCCGGGGTCGGACGGACTCGCACCCTCCACCTGCGCGCGCACCCACTCCGACCCGGCCCGCGTCTTGCCCGCACCGCGACCGCCCATGATGACCCAGGTCTTCCAGGCCCCCCTCGGCGGCAACTGGTGCGGCAGCGCCCAGAACTCGAAGACCCAGGGCAGCGCCAGCAGCGCGTTCTGGCTCAGGCCGCCCAGAAACTCATCCACCTCCTCCGGCGTTGCGGAGGCAAGCCAGGCGGCGCCCGATTTCAGCTCGGGCCTCGTCAAGGTCGAGCGCCCCTCCGGCTCCGACGTGGCCGGCAATCTGCTTGCGGAGTTTGTCAACTTTGCCCCTTTCCTCCAGCACCTGGATCGCCGTCGCGCGAAGATCGCGGATCGCCGTCTGTGCTGCCTTGACCTCGGTGAATTCTCCGGCCCGGATCGCGTCGATGGTGCGGTAAAGCTCCATCACCGCCAGGCCGTAAAAGTGTTCGGTTGCGCCCAGCACGTCCTCCGGACTGGGCCCCTCCCCCGTGAACCGCAATGTCATCTAGACCCGATACCCCTCATGCTGCCCCCGCACGAAGGAAATGAAAAAGCGGCCTGCGGGGAGGACCCCGGGCCGCTTCGACACTTCTTCTAGCATGCCACGATGTCTACATCATACCGCGCGGCAAGTCAAGCAAAAACACAACAGGATCAAAGACTTGACCGAACTATGCCTTCACGGTCCCTTAACCGTCACTCACCCTGGACGCCGCCTTCGTCCTCGGTGCCCTGCGCGGCCTCGATCTTGCGCCAGGCCGCCACGTTGGCATTGTGCTCTTCCAGCGTCTCGGCAAAGGCATGCCCGCCCGAGCCGTCAGCGACGAAGAACAGGTAGTCGGTCTGGTCCGGGTTGACCGCCGCCCGGATCGCGTCGGCGCCGGGGTTGGCGATCGGCGTCGGTGGCAGCCCGTCGATGACATAGGTGTTGAAGGGCGTTTCCCGCCGCAGCTCGCTCTGCCGGAGGCCGCGCCCCAGGACGCCTTCGCCCTTGGTGATGCCGTAGATCACCGTCGGGTCGGTCTGCAGTCGCATCCCCTGCTGCAAGCGGTTGATGAAGACGCTGGCCACCCGGCCCCGCTCGTCGGCGATGCCGGTCTCCTTCTCGATGATCGAGGCCATGATCAGCGCCTCTTCGGGCGTGTCGTAGGGCAGCCCGTCGGCCCGGTTGGACCAGGCCTCGGCCAGGATCGCCGACTGTTTCTCGGTCATCTGCGCGATCAGCGCGGCGCGCTCGGTGCCGCGCTCGACCTCATAGCCGCCGGGGGCAAGCGTCCCTTCGGGTGGAACGGTCTCCAGCGCGCCCTGCAGGAAATCCGCCTTCTTCAACGCATCCACGACCTGCCAGCTGGTGACACCTTCGGCCACCGTCAACCGCAGCACCAGCGCGGGATCATCCGCCACCTCAAGGTATTCCTTCGGCAACGGATCCGCGCCCGCGTCGAAGCGCGCAACCTCGGTCAGGCTGTTCGATGCAAGGTCCAGCTCGCTGAGAACCACGTCGGACTTCGTGACCCCGATCCGGAAGTTCAGGTCGCGTCCGCAGGTCGACCGGCCGCCGGCAGTGATCGCTTCCAGCACCTCGGACATGCTGGCCTTGGCCGGAACCATGTAGCTGCCGAACTTCAGGGCGTCTGCCCGGTCGGCATACTCCGCCCCGATCCGGAAGATCCGCGCATCGCTGATCGCCCCGCGCTCTTCCAGGTTACGGCTGACCGAAGAGAGGCTCGCGCCCCGTTCGACCTGCAGGCAGATCGGCTCGGCCAGCGGTCCCGCCGCGTAGAACTCGTTCCGCCCCCAGGCCACAAGGGCAGCCATCGCGATCAGGATCACGATGAACAGAGTCAGCGCATTCGAGGCGACGGACCGCCACATCCCTCAGCGCACCTTGCCGAGGATGAGCGAGGCGTTGGTGCCGCCGAAGCCGAAGCTGTTCGACAGGGCCACTTCGATCTTGCGGCGGACTGCCTTGTTGGGGGCAAGGTCCAGCTTCGGCTGGACGGCCGGGTTGTCCAGGTTGATCGTGGGCGGCGCGACCTGATCCCGGATCGCCAGCACGCAGAAGATCGCCTCCACCGCGCCCGCCGCCCCCAGCAGGTGCCCGATCGACGACTTTGTCGAGGACATGGTGGCCTTCGGCGCGTGGTCGCCCAGAAGCCGCTCCACCGCGCCCAGTTCGATGGTGTCGGCCATCGTGGAGGTGCCGTGGGCGTTGATGTAGTCGATGTCCTTCGCCTCCAGCCCGGCCCGCTTCAGCGCGGCCGACATCGACCGGAACCCGCCGTCGCCGTCCTCAGACGGGGCGGTGATGTGGTAGGCGTCGCCCGAAAGGCCATAGCCCAGCACCTCGCAGTAGATCTTCGCGCCGCGGGCCTTGGCGTGTTCGTATTCCTCCAGCACCACGATCCCCGCGCCTTCGCCCATCACGAACCCGTCGCGGTCGGCGTCATAGGGGCGGGAGGCCTTCTGCGGCTCGTCCGCGCGCTTCGTCGACAGGGCCTTGCAGGCGTTGAACCCGGCGATCCCGATCTCGCTGATCGGGCTCTCCGCCCCGCCTGCGATCATCACGTCGGCATCGCCCCACTGGATCAGCCGCGCCGCATCGCCGATGGCATGCGCGCCGGTCGAACAGGCCGTCACCACCGCATGGTTCGGACCCTTGAAGCCGAACCGGATCGACACCTGCCCGGACACCAGGTTGATCAGCGCGCCGGGAATGAAGAACGGCGAGACCCGCTTCGGCCCCTTTTCCTTGATCAGCACCGCCGTCTCAGCGATGGAGTTCAACCCGCCGATCCCCGAGCCGATCATCACCCCGGTGCGCAGCTTCTCTTCTTCGGACGGGTTCTCCCACCCGGCGTCCTTCACGGCCTGCACGGCGGCGGCCATCCCGTAGATGATGAAGTCGTCGACCTTCCGCTGCTCTTTCGGCTCCATCCAGTCGTCGGGATTGAAGGTTCCGTCCGATCCATCGCCCTTGGGGATCTCGCAGGCGTATTGGGTCACGACGTTCGAGGTGTCGAATTTGGTGATCGTCCCCGCACCAGATTGGCCGGCCAGAAGGCGGGACCAGGTCTCCTCCACCCCACAGGCCAGCGGAGTGACCATTCCAAGACCAGTGACCACGACGCGACGCATGTCTCTCTCCCACAGGATCAGGCTTTGCAGGGTGATACACGGCCCCCCGAAGCCGCGCAACCTTGGGGGTTGTCCGTCGGCGGGCGGCAGACCTGTCCACGGTGGACAAAATCCGGAAGCAACAGGAAATCAGGCACTTGGTCGCGGACGTTCAGAAAGCGTCAACCATCATCCCTGCCGGGCCACGATGCCCATGACGGCCGACAGAAGTTGGGCCGCGACCGCAGCCCCCTGCCCGTCGATGTCGCGCGCGGGCATGAACTCCACCATGTCGAACCCCACGACCCGCGCCTTCTCGGCCACGCCCGCGACCAGCTCCAGGACCTGCCAGTAGCCCAGCCCCCCTGCCGTCCGTCCGATCACCGCAGGCATCACCGCGGGGTCCAGCGCATCAAGGTCGAGGCAGACGATCACCTCGGCCCCCTCGGCCACCATGTCCAAGGCCCTCGACAACCCGTAGCGCGCCACTTCGCCTGCCGGGACGAAGCCGACACCCCAGGCTTCGGCGTCCGCCACGTCCTGGAGCCGGGCAGAGCCGATGCCGCGCTGGCCGACCTGGATGATGGCATCGACATGATCCATCTCGGACGCCCGCCGCATGGTCGAGGACAGCCCCAGCCGTTCGCCCTGCACTTCGTCGCGCCAGTCGATATGGGCGTCGATCTGCAGGATGGTGTAGCCCTTCCCCCGCGCGCCATAGGCTTCCAGCATCGGGATCGGCATGCTGTCGTCCCCCCCGATCAGCATCGGCACCCCGCCCCGGTCGAGCACCTGGCTGACCGCCCCGAAAATCCGCGCCCGGTTTCCGGCAGGGTCGTTCAGATCCTGCGGCAGATCGCCCGCATCCACGGCCGAAACTCCGCCCGGAAAGACCGGCCCGCCGAGGTCGAAGTTCATGTGGCCAAGGTTCGCCGCATAGGCCGCCCCCGCTGCCCGGATCGCGGCGGGGCCGCCCGCGCAGTAGAAGCCCACCGACGAATAGGGCGTGCAGCCATCCGCCCCGATCAGCGCCATCTTCGCCGACAGGCGCGACAGGTCCCGGCTGCGCGGAATGCCCATGAAGGTCTCGACGCCGGACGCGCCGAACATCGTGCCGAGTGCGGTATTGCCGGTCATGGGGCCTCCGTCTGCTTGACCTCAGACTGACGCCCGGACAGGGGGGCTGGCAAGGTCGGGCGTGGATGCCACGGCGGGGGATTGCCGAATGCGTAGGGTGGGCAATATTGCCCACCCTACCTGAACCAACGCAAAAGGCACCCCGAAGGGTGCCTTTCTGTCCCGTCTCGGACGACTGCGCTTACGCGGCTTCCGAGATGAACTTCACCGCGTCGCCGAAGGTCTGGATGGTCTCGGCGGCGTCATCCGGGATCTCGATCCCGAACTCTTCCTCGAAGGCCATGACCAGCTCGACCGTGTCGAGCGAGTCCGCACCCAGGTCGTCGATGAACGAGGCCGACTCCGTCACCTTGTCGGCTTCGACGCCCAGATGCTCGACGACGATCTTCTTCACGCGATCAGCGATGTCGCTCATGTTCGTTCCTCTATCTTGGCCACGGTCAAATCCCGGCCATTTTCGTTCCACCCGTCTCCGGGCCTTAATCCAGCGCGCCTATAGCAAGGGTCGACGCACATGGCAAACGCTTTAACCTGACTTGTGCCGGTTCGGTTTCAGACCATGTCCATGCCGCCGTTCACGTGCAGGGTCGCCCCTGTCACGTAGGCCGCCTCGGGAGAGGCGAGGAACAGGACCGCGGCCGCGATTTCCTGCGGCGTCCCCATCCGGCCGGCCGGAACCGCGCCGAGGATGGCCGTGCGCTGAGCGTCGTTCAGCTTGCCGGTCATGGCCGTCTCGATGAAGCCGGGGGCCACGCAGTTCACCGTGATGCCACGGCTGGCGACCTCGGCGGCGAGCGACTTCGACAGGCCCACCATCCCGGCCTTGGAGGCGGCATAGTTCACCTGCCCCGCATTCCCGGTGGTGCCGACGACGGACGAGATGTTCACGATGCGGCCCCAGCGGGCCTTCATCATCCCCCGGATCGCCGCGCGGCAGAGGCGGAAGGTCGCCGTCAGGTTCACGTCGATCACCGACTGCCAGTCCTCGTCCGACATCCGCATGACAAGGCCGTCCTTGGTGATCCCGGCGTTGTTGACCAGGATGTCGACCGCCCCCATCGCCTCGGTCGCCCGTTTCACGAGGCCCTCGACGTCCTCGGGGTTCGACAGGTTGCAGGGCAGCACATGGGCGCGGTCGCCAAGCGCGGCGGCCAGGGCCTCAAGCGGCTCTACCCGGGTGCCGGAGAGGCCCACGGTGGCCCCGGCGGCGTGCAGCGTGCGGGCGATGTCGGCGCCGATGCCGCCCGAGGCGCCCGTGACAAGGGCGGATTTGCCGGTCAAGTCGAACATGGATTTTCCTTTCAGGCCTTGAGGGCGGCGATATCGTCGGGCGTGCCGATGGCGCGGGTGATCGCGTCCTTGGCGATGCGCTTGATCATCCCGGACAGCGCCTTGCCGGCGCCGATCTCCCAGAATTCAGTCACGCCGGCCTTTTCCATCCAGAGGACGCTTTCGCGCCAGCGGACCGAGCCGGTGATCTGCGCGATCAGCAGGTCCATGATCCGGTCGGGCTCCATCACCGCTTCGGCGCGGACGTTGACCACGACGGGGACCACGGGCTTGGCGATCGGTACGGCGGCCAGCGCCTCGGCCATGACATGGGCGGCAGGCTGCATCAGGGCGCAGTGGAAGGGGGCGGAGACGGGCAGAAGCAGCGCGCGCTTGGCACCTTTTGCCTTGGCGATTTCCACGGCGCGTTCGACGGCGGCCTTGTGGCCCGAGACGACGACCTGCGCGGGGTCGTTGTCGTTGGCGGCCTGGCAGACCTCGCCCTGCGCGGCTTCCGCTGCGACGGCGGTGGCGGTCTCGAAGTCGAGGCCGAGGAGCGCGGCCATGGCGCCGACGCCGACGGGGACGGCTTCCTGCATGGCCTGGCCGCGGATGCGCAACAGGCGCGCGGTGTCGGACAGGGTCAGCGCACCGGCGGCGCAGAGGGCGGAGTATTCGCCAAGGCTGTGGCCTGCAACGAAGCTGGCCTGGTCGATGCCAAGGCCTTCGGCCTCGAGCGCGCGCAGGGCGGCGATCGAGGTTGCCATCAGCGCGGGCTGGGCGTTCTGGGTCAGCGTGAGTTCGGCGATGTCGCCTTCCCAGATCAGCGTCGAGAGTTTCTCGCCCAGCGCGGCGTCGACTTCGTCAAAGACAGCCTTCGCGGCCGGATAGGCCTCGGCGAGCGCGCGACCCATGCCGATGGTCTGGGCGCCCTGCCCCGGAAAGACGAATGCGCGGCTCATGTTACCCCCAACGTGTTTCCTTGGGGATAACGCGGGCGGGCGGGTTCTGCAATCCGGCTCAGACGCTGCGGGTGATGCCGCCGTCGACCCGGAGGTTCTGGCCGGTGATGTAGCCCGCGCCGTCCGAGGCAAGGAAGGCGACGGTGGCGGCGATCTGTTCGGCGCGGCCGTAGCGGCCCATGGGGATCGACTGGCGGCGTTCCTCGGTCGCGGGCAGGCTGTCGATCCAGCCGGGGAGGACGTTGTTGATGCGGATGCCGTCGGGGGCGTAGGTGTCGGCGTAGATCTTGGTGAAGGCCGCGAGGCCCGCGCGGGCGACGGCCGAGGTCGGGAACATGGCCGAGGGTTCGAAGGCCCAGGCGGTCGAGATGTTGATGATCGACCCGGATTTCTGCGCCTGCATGATGGGCGTGACGAGGCGGATCGGGCGGATCGCGGACAGGAAGTAGACGTCCATGCCGCCCTGCCAGTCGGCGTCGGTCAGTTCCAGGATCGGCTTGCGCGGTCCGTGGCCGGCGCTGTTGACCAGCACGTCCACCCGGCCCCATTTGCCCATAACCGCCTCGACCACGCGGGCCACGTCCTCGGCGTTCTGGTTCGACCCGGTGACGCCTACGCCGCCCAGTTCCGCCGCCAGCGCCTCGCCCTTGCCCGAGGAGGAAAGGATCCCCACCCGGTAGCCATCCGCCGCGAGCCGCCGTGCCGCGGCCGCGCCCATGCCCGAGCCGCCCGCCGTGATCAGTGCAACCTTGTCCATCGCGTCCTCCCTGGTGCTGGCGAAGCCTTAGCACCGCCGACGGGGACCGAAAAGGCTCAGGCGGCCGGGTAGCTGGCGAAGACCGACGTGCTGCCGTCGCGGGCGATCAGGAAGACGTCGTAGGCCTCGCGCTCGGTCTCGGGTCCCATTCCGGGGGAGCCCCAAGGCATTCCGGGCACGGCAAGGCCCAGGGCTTCGGGCTTTTCGTCAAGCAGACGGCGCAGATCGGCGGGCGGGACGTGACCTTCGACCAGGTAGCCGCCGACCTCGGCCGTGTGGCAGGACACCATCGCCTCGGGTATGCCCCGCGCGCGCTTGAAACGGGCCAGCTTGCCGGGCGGAACCATTTCGACTGTGACCGAGAAGCCGTCGGCCTTCAGGATGTCGATCCAGTCCGTGCAGCAACCGCAGTCCGGATCCTTGCGCACATGGACGGCGGCCCCGCCGGTCGCAGCCACCGCCGGAACGGCAATGAGGCTGGCAAGGCTGGCGCCGGCCAGCATGAGACGCCGGCGCGAGAGGAAAAGCTGGGGCAAGGCACGCTCCTTCATCAGTTCGCCGGATCAGAGTGCCACAAATCGAGGTGCGGCGACATCGGCCACTTCCGCGCACCCCCGAGGAGGTGCAGCAACGCAACCTTGCACCGGGACAGAGACCCCCAGCCGCAGATGGGGTCGCGGCGCACCGCATCGCGAACCACATGTCGCATCCGGGCAGTCCGGGCGACCCACGGCTGCGACAGACAATCCGGTCCTATGCCACCCGGCGACCCTGCACCCAGACGCCACGCACGGCACCCGCAGATCCGATCCGGGCGACCCGGACCAGGTCCGCGCGGGCGTCGAGCGCGATGCGCCCCCGGTCCGCCAGTCCCACCGCCCCTGCCGGGGCCGACGTCACGGCAGAGACGCCACGGGAAACATCGCCCCACAGATCGCCCAGCATCAAGGCCGCCGAGAGGAGCGAAGAGGGCACGTAGTCCGAGGAGATGATGTCCAGAAGCTCTGCCTCGGCCAGTTCGCGCGCGGCGACGTTGCCCGAATGGCTGCCGCCGCGGATCAGGTTCGGCGCGCCCATCATCACCTTGATGGCGTGATCGGTGCAGGCCTGTGCGGCCTCGACCGTGGTGGGAAACTCGGCGAAATGCGCGCCATGTTCGGCCGAGCGGGCGACATGGGCGGTCTCGGTATCGTCATGGCTGGCCAGCACCGCGCCATAGCGGCGGGCGGCTGCGACGGCGGCGGCCTCATGCGTGGCCCCGTGCTGGGCTTTCAGCGCCTTCTGCGCGGCGACATGGGCCTCGAACTCGGTCTCGCTGATGCCGTGCTTGCCCATGACATACTTGCGCAGCTGGGTCAGGTCGCGGAACTGCCGCTCACCGGGCGTGTGATCCATGAGACTGACGATGCCGATGCGGTCCTGGGGGCCGAACTTGTCCAGCTCTTCGACCAGCGTTTCCGAGCAGACCTCGGCCCGCAGATGCAGGAAGTGGCTGATCTTCAGCGCCCCCTCCGCCCGCAGGCCGAGGATTTCGTCCGCAAGCACCCGCGCGTATTCGCCGTAGTTCGCCTTGGCGTTCGACACGACCGAGCCCACCCGCAGCGCGTCGAACACCGTGGTGATTCCGACGCTGGCCAGTTCGGCGTCATGCGCGATGATGGCGGCGGCATGGGGCCAGTCGACCTTGGGGCGCGGTTCGATGTGGCGTTCCAGATTGTCGGTGTGCAGCTCGATCAGGCCGGGCATCAGCAGGTCGCCGCCACAGTCTTCGGCGCCGGCTGGAACCGCGCTGCCCTGGGCGATCTCGGCGATCCGGCCGTCGACGATCCGGACCTGGCCGCGCAGGGTTTCGTCCGGCAGGACGAGGGTGGCATTGGCAAGGATGGTGTCGCGGGTCATGGGGTCCTCTTGGGTCTTGCGGTCCTGGTCGTGCTGGCCTCTGGTGACATCCGACCGTCACGCGCGTGTGACAAAACCGGGCTACCCAGCCGCGCATGGAACAGATGCAACGCTATGCCGTCTACTACGCGCCCCGCGAGGGGGCTTTTGCCTTCCGGGCGAACGACTGGCTGGGCCGCGAGCCCGGCCAGGGCCGTGACCTGCCGCAGCCCGTGCTGCCGGGTGTCGGTGATCCGCGCGCCATCACGGTAGAGCCGCGGCGCTACGGGTTTCACGGCACGATCCGCGCGCCGTTCCGTCCGGCCGAGGGCGTGGACGAGGCGCGCATCCGCGACACGGTAGAGGGGCTGGCCGCGCGGCTGGCTCCGGTCACCTGCGAGGGGCTGCGGATCGAGGTGCTGCACGGATTCGTCGCGCTGACACCGGTGGGATGCGAGGCGGCGCTGCTGGATCTGGGCGCGGCTGTGGTGGAGGGGACCGATCGCCTGCGCGCCCCCCTGGCCGAGGCCGAGATCGCGCGCCGGCGCCCCGAGCGGCTGACCCCACGCCAGCGTCAGCTTCTGGACCGCTGGGGCTATCCGCATGTGATGGAGGAATTCCGCTTTCACCTGACGCTGACCGATCGGCTGGACCAGCCCGAGCCGGTCCGCACCGCGCTGGAGAAGCATTTCCTGCCCGTGCTGCCCCGCCCCTTCGTCATCGAGGACCTGTGTCTGTTCGGAGAGGACGCGTCCGGCCGCTTCCAGCTTCTGCATCGTCATGCCCTGACCGGTTGAAGCGCGGCGAGGAGGCGGGCGATGCCCACCTCGGGCGCGGCGTCGTTGATCACGGTCTGGAAGGCAAATCCGTCGGGCATCTGGAAGGCGGCGCGGCCGAGGCGGGCGCGGATCTCTGCGGCGGTCTCGCGGCCACGGGCGGCAAGGCGGGCGGCCAGGACGATGTCGGGCGCGGTAACGAGGATCACGCGGAGGCCGGGAAAGAGGCGGGCGGCCTCGGGCAAGGCGGCGCGGCTGCCGTTGAACAGCACATCGCCGGGACCCGTCAGCTGGTCCCTGGGGAGGCCGTAGGACAACCCGTGCGCCTGCCAGGTCAGCGCGAAGTCGCCGCGGGTCTGACGGCGGGCGAAGTCTTCGGGTGTGACGCCGTCAAACGCCTCGCCGCCGGCTTCGGTGGGGCGGGTGATGACGCGGCGGACGAGCCGCAGGTCCGGCCGGGCGGCGAGTGCCCCGCGGATCAGCGTGTCCTTGCCCGCGCCCGAGGGTCCGACGACGGCGAAGATCATGCGGCGGCCCCTGTCTTTGGCGTGAAGCCAGTCACGTCCACCAGTCGGTCGCAGACGCGGGCGCGCGCCGTCTCGTCGTGGAAAATCCCCAGGATCGCGGCGCCGCGGGCCTTGGCTTCCTCGATCAGCGACAGGACAACCTCGCGGTTGGCGGCGTCGAGGCTGGCGGTCGGTTCGTCCAGCAGAAGGGCCGGGTAGGCATGGGCGAAGCCGCGCGCGATGTTGACGCGCTGCTGCTCGCCGCCCGAGAAGGTGGTGGGCGACAGGGACCAGAGCCGTTCCGGGATGTTGAGACGGCGGAGAAGATGCGCGGCACGGTCGCGGGCCTGGTCGGCCGGGGTGCCGATGGCAAGAAGCGGCTCGGCCACCACCTCGAGCGTCGGGACACGCGGCACGACGCGGAGAAACTGGCTGACATAGCCCAGCGTATGACGACGCAGCGCGATGATCTGGCGGGGCTCGGCGCTGGCGACATCGGTGTCGCCGACGATCAGTTGGCCCCCCGCGATCAGGTAGTTGCCGTAGACCATGCGCATAAGGGTGGATTTCCCGGCGCCGGACTGGCCGGTCAGGCCCACGCATTCGCCCGGGGCCACGCTGAGCGACGCCCCGGCCATCACCGGGATCACCGCGCCGCCCTGGTTGTGCAGGGTGAAGGACTTGGACAGGGAGTCGATGCGGATCATGGTCACACCTGCAGGACGGAAGAGACGAGAAGCTGGGTATAGGCGTGCTGCGGATCGTCCAGGACCTGGTCGGTCAGGCCCTGTTCCACCACGCGGCCGGACTTCATCACCATCAATCGATGCGCAAGCAGGCGGACGACGGCGAGGTCATGCGTCACGATGATGACCGACAGGCCGAGGTCGCGGACCAGACCGCGCAACAGGTCCAGGAGCCGTGCCTGCACGCTGACGTCGAGACCGCCCGTGGGTTCGTCCATGAACACCAGCCGCGGCGAGGTGACGAGGTTGCGCGCGATCTGGAGCCGCTGCTGCATCCCGCCCGAGAAGGCCGAGGGACGGTCGTCCACCCGGTCCGCCGCGATCTCGACCCGGCCGAGCCAGTCGACCGCCTTGCCGCGGATCTGGCCGTAGTGCCGCGCGCCGACGGCCATGAGGCGTTCGCCAACATTGCCGCCCGCGCTGACGCCCATCCGCAGCCCGTCGCGCGG
The DNA here is from genome assembly GCA_027489355.1 of Paracoccaceae bacterium. Lineage (GTDB taxonomy): Bacteria > Pseudomonadota > Alphaproteobacteria > Rhodobacterales > Rhodobacteraceae > Tabrizicola. The sequence goes on from JAIXZY010000037.1 coordinate 52,839, forward strand.
GTTCTGGTGGACATAGGCCCAGTCGGTCCGCGACAGGCGCCGGCGGTCCGTTTCGGACATGGCCAGCACGTCGCGACCGTCATAGGCGATCCGCCCCAGATCGGCGCGCTGGTGGCCCGCCAGGCAGGAGAGGAGCGTGGACTTTCCCGAGCCGCTTTCGCCGACGATCCCCAGCACCTCGCCGGGATAGAGGTCGAACGAGACATCCGCGCAGCCGATGCGGGAGCCGTAGCGTTTCGTCAGGCCCTCGACCTTCAGAAGCGGTTGATCCGGGCCATGAATTTTCTGCGAAAATTCCGGGGTATGCAGGGTCATGCGGGGTCTCCCAGCCGTCCGGTGTGGCCCTTGGCCCGCCGTCCGGCGCAGAAATCGGTGTCGGAACAGACAAACATCCGCCTGCCCGCGTCGTCGGTGATCACCTCGTCCAGGTAGCTGTCCCGCGCGCCGCAGAGGTCGCAGTCGTGCGGCGCCTTGGAGGCCGTGAAGGGGTGGTCCTCGAAATCCAGGCTCACCGCCTCGGTCCAGGGCGGCAGCGCATAGATCCGCTGCTCGCGGCCCGCGCCGAAGAGCTGGATCGCCGGATTGCCGGACAGTTTCGGATTGTCGAACTTCGGGATCGGCGAGGGGTCCATCACATATCGCCCTTCGATCTTCACCGGGTAGGCGTAGCTGGTGGCGATCTGTCCGTGCCGGGCGATGTCCTCGTACAGCTTCACATGCATCAGCCCGTATTCCTCCAGCTCGTGCATCTTTCGCGTCTCGGTCTCGCGCGGTTCCAGGAAGCGGAGCGGTTCGGGGATCGGGACCTGGTAGACGAGGACCTGGCCCTCCCGCAGCGGGGTCTCGGGGATGCGGTGGCGGGTCTGGATGACGGTGGCCTCGGTGGTCGCTTCGGTCACGGCCACCCCGGCGGTGCGCTGGAAGAAGCGGCGGATGCTGACGGCGTTGGTGGTGTCGTCCGCGCCCTGGTCGATGACCTTGAGCCGGTCCTCAGGCGTCAGGCAGGCCGCCGTCACCTGCACGCCGCCCGTGCCCCAGCCATAGGGCATCGGCATCTCGCGGCTGGCGAATGGGACCTGATAGCCCGGAATGGCGATCCCCTTCAGGATCGCGCGCCGGATCATCCGCTTCGTCTGTTCGTCCAGATAGGCGAAGGTGTAGTCGCCCTGGGAACCGAGGTCAGACATGGGAATTGCCCCCGAAAGGAGTTTGCATCATGGACGTCTCGACCATCGCCTGGATGTGTGTCGGCATCGCGGTCCTGGGCTTCATGCCCCTGTGGTTCCGGTAGGTCATTCGGCCGCCTCGCGCATCGCCACCGCCTCGGCCCGGAGCTTCCGGACCAGCTCCAGCTCGGCCTGGAAGTCGACGTAGTGCGGCAGCTTGATATGCTCCAGGAACCCGGTGGCCTGGATGTTGTCGCAGTGCATCAGGACGAATTCCTCGTCCTGAGCGGGGGCGCCGGTGAAGTCTTCTCCCAGTTCCTGCCAGCGCAGGCTGCGGTCGACGAGGGACATGGCGATGGCCTTGCGTTCGGACTGGCCCATCACGAGGCCATAGCCCCGAGTGAACTGTGGGGGTTCGGTGCGTGAGCCCTTGAACTGGTTCACTGTCTCGCATTCCGTGAGCTCGATCTCACCGATCTCGACCGCGAATCCCAGTTCCGGGATGTCCACCTCGACTGCCACAGTGCCGATGCGCAGCTCGCCGACGAAGGCATGGGTCCGACCGTAGCCGCGCTGGGTGGAGTAGGCCATCGACAGGATGAAGCCTTCGTCCCCCCGGGCCAGCGCCTGCAGGCGGAGCGTCCGGTCGGCGGGAAGCTCCATCGGCTCGCGGGTCAGGTCGGGGGGCGTGGCGTCGGAAGGATTGGCGGTCTCGATCAGGCCGTCCCGGTTGAGGAAGCTCGTCACATGGGGGATGCGCGGCGCCCCCCCACCCCATCCCTCCCCCACGCGGGGGGAGGGAGGCGCTTTGGGGTCATGGGTGTGCGAAACGGTTGGGCCGGGAGCCTCCCCTCCCCCCGGTGGGGAGGGGATGGGGGTGGGGGGATCCCCCTCGGCCATCAGCGCAAAATCCAGCAGGCGGTGCGTATAGTCGAAGGTCGGCCCCAGCACCTGACCGCCCGGCAGGTCCTTGAAAGTCGCCGAAATCCGCCGGTCCACCGCCATCCCGCCGGTGTCCACCGGGTTCGAGGCCGCAAGGCGCGGGAGGGTCGTGCGATAGGCGCGGATCAGGAACACCGCCTCGATCAGGTCGCCGCGCGCCTGCTTGATCGCCAGCGCCGCAAGGTCGGGGTCATAGAGCGAGCCTTCGGCCATCACGCGGTTGACGGCCAGGGCCATCTGCTCGCGGATCTGGGGGATCGTCAGTTCAGGGACCGTGGGGGCGCCACGACGCTCCTCGGCCAGCCATTGGTGCGCATTGTCGATGGCGCGTTCGCCACCCTTGACGGCCACATACATCAGATCGCCTCCACGCGGGTGGATCGGGGCAGGCCGGCGATGCGGTCGCCGGCGGTGAAAAGCGTGTCGAAGCCCAAGGGGAACAGCGCCCGGTTGGCGCGGAAAGTCGCCGTCTCGGGCAGGTTGAGCCAGGTCGCCGTCTCGATCCCGGGGCCGGTCAGACAGGGCCCGTGGTTCACGAGGCGGTCGACTTCGACGATCAAGGTGGCAGAGCGGTCGGGATAGTCGGGCTGGCCGATCCTGAAGCGGGAGACGGGGTGCAATGCCTCCCAGGTGCCAACGGCAAAGTCCGCCTCTTCGGCGGGGGTGAGCGGCGCGCCGATGTGGAAGGCGACCCAGTCGCGGACGGGTGCGCAGTCGGCGCGGCCTGCGAGGTGGAGCCGCGTTGTGGGATCGGCCAGGACGAGGAGCGCGGTGCCCGCGGCGATGGACAAGGGTTCCGGCGGTCGCGCACCCTGAACCTGGCGGATCGTGCCGGGGCGGGCCATCGCCTCCAGGATTTCGCGGAAGGCGCGAGCGGACTGGATGGGGGCCTCGGTGAAGCCGCCTTCGAGGGCATCTGCTGCGGCGATCATTTGTCCTCTCCCCTGACCATGGTGAAGAAATCGACCTTGGTGGCGGCGGCTTTTGTTGCGCGGGCGGTCTGCCGCGCCTCGGCCTCACTCTCCAGGGGGCGCAAGATACGCGCGGTCAGATCGTCCGCCGCGCCGGTCTGCATCAGCGCATCCAGCGCCGCCGCCCGCAGCGCATGGGTCCTGTCGCGCCCCTGTACCCAGGCGTGGCCGACTTCGCCGGTCTCCAGCCGGACCGAGGCACGGGTGACGGTCATTTCGCCCAGGTTGAAGGCCGCGCCCGTGGCCCCCACCCTGCCCCGCACCATGACCGCGCCGATCTCCGGCCGGCGAAGGACGTGGTGCGGCGGCAGGTCGGGAAAGAGAGCGGCCAGACGGGCCGGAGGGGCCTTGGCCAAAGTAGCCATCCGGGTCTTCCGGGCCAGTGGAGAGGTGTCGGTCATCGGGGTCTCGACAGGTTGAGGGCTTGTCTGGTTTATTAGACAACTATACAAATCATACGCGACGGGCGGCCGATGACCAACCGGAGAGTTGTGAATTTTTCATGACAGGAGAGGCGCTTGAAAGAAGCCATCTGGTCCGCCATCGCGGCAACCCTGACCGAGGAGATCGCAGCAGGTCATTACCGCCCCGGTGACCGGCTCCCGACCGAGGCAGCCCTTTCTGCCCGGTTCGGGGTGAACCGGCACACTGTCCGTCATGCCCTTGGCACGCTGGCCGAGCGCGGCCTTGTCCATTCCCGCCGTGGGGCCGGCGTCTTCGTGGCCCAACGGCCCACCGACTATCCGCTGGGCCGTCGCGTGCGGTTCCACCAGAACGTGCTGGCGGCCGGACAGACGCCGTCGCGGACGATCAGCCGGACCGAAACGCGGCCCTGCGACACCACTGAGGCGCGCGCATTGCGGCTGAAGACGGGCGAGCCGGTGCATGTGGTGGAGGGCATCTCGCGGGCGGATGGTCAGCCCATCGCGGCCTTCCGGTCGATGTTCCCCGCAGCGCGGTTTCCGGGTCTTCTGACTGGGGTGCAGGAGACAGGCTCGATCACCCGGGCGCTCGCGGCGGCGGGGTGCCCCGACTACACCCGCGCCGAGACGCGGCTGACCGCGCAGCTGGCGGATCCGGTGCTGGCGGTGGCGCTGGCTGTGAGGGCCGGCGCGCCGGTGCTGCGGACGGTGGCGGTGAACGTTGACCCGAAGGGCGTGCCGGTGGAACTGGGAACCACCTGGTTCGCGGGGGAGAGGGTGACCCTGACGGTGGCGGATCAGCCCTGATACTTCTCCAGGAACGCCTCGGCCTGCAGGGACCGGAAATCGAGAACGGCGGCGCGGAGGCGGTCGTGGCTCCAGTCCCACCAGGCCAGCGCCATCAGCCGGTCGGCGATACCGGGGGCAAAGCGGGGGCGGAGCGGCTGGGCCGGGATGCCGGCCATGATCATGTAGGGCGGCACGTCCTTGGTGACGACGGCTCCCGAAGCGATGATCGCGCCCGCGCCGATAGTGACGTCGGGCTTCACGATGACGCCGTGGCCAAGCCAGGTGTCCGGGCCGATCACGGTGCGGCGGCTGGCGCGGTGGGCCATGAACGCGGCGTCGTCGGGGAGGTCGTCCCAGTAGTAGGTTGAGCGGTAGAGGAAGTGGTGGAGGCTGGCCGTCTCCATCGGGTGGTCGGTCGGGCCGATGCGGGTCATCGCGGCGATGTTGGCGAATTTGCCGACGGTGGTGTTGGCGATGTCGGAGAGGCGGTCGCAGTAGGCGTAGGCCTCGAAGGTGGAGTTGAGGACGCGGGAGCCCTCGCCGACCTCGGTCCAGGGGCCGAAGGTGGAGTTCACCACGAGGCTGCCCGCGTGGATTACTGGCCCATCGGGGGAAAGGCGCGGTCCACGCTGGGCGGGCTGGTCGACATCAATGGAATCAGCGGGTTGGGCGCGGGGGTTCATGGTTGCTTTACCTTGATTTCGGGCAGCCCCTCACCCCGGCCCTCTCCCCCCGGGAGAGAGGGGGCGCGGGTGTCGGGATCCGTGCCGGGCTTTTCGGCCCGGGGCTTGGGGACGCGGCGGGTGCCTCCGGCGGGAGTATTCGGGAAAAGAGCAAGCCTAGGCCCCCTTGATCAGCTTGCGCCGCAGCCAGCCGGAGAGGCTGTCCATGGCCATGACCATGAGGACGATCAGGACCATGTAGTAGGCGACTTCTTCCCAGTCCTTTTGGGTGATGATCGCCTGGGTCAGGAGAAGGCCGATCCCGCCGCCGACGATGGCGCCGATCACGGTGGCGCTGCGGGTGTTGGATTCGAGGTAGTAGAGGATCTGGGACAACAGGATTGGCGTCACTTGCGGGATGACGCCGAAACGGGCGCGTTGCAGGCTGTTGGCCCCGGTCGACTGGATCCCTTCGACCTGTTTCTCGTCGATGTTCTCCAGAGCTTCAGAGAAGGTCTTGCCGAAGGTGCCGCTGTCGGTGATCGCGATGGCGATGGCGCCGGTCATCGGGCCGGGTCCGAAGGCGCGCGACAGGATGATGGTCCAGATGAGGCCGTCCACGCCGCGGATGAAGTCGAAGACCCGGCGGGCGGCAAAGCGCAGGGGGCCGAGCGGGTTGAAGTTGCGCGCGGCGAGGAAGCCGAGCGGCAGGGCCACGAGGGCGGCGGACATGGTGCCGAGGAAGGCCATCAGGATCGTCTCGAAGATTGCCCAGGCCACGTCGCCGTGCCGCCACATCTTGTTGGTCCAGAACTCGGAGGCCATGTAGCCGAGGTTCGTGCGGGCGGGGTCGATGCGGTCCCCGGTGGTGGCCAGAGCGGCGAGGTCGCCCCAGGACTTTCCGAAGAAGGGGCTGTCGAGGGTGAAGAACCAGAGCTCCCAGCCGGGTTCGTATTTGAAGGTCTCGACCTTGGAGCGGGAATAGCTGAAGCGGCCGTGGTCGGTGGTGACGGAGACCTTGTTGTCCGAGACGCTGATCCAGCTCGGCAGCGGCTCGGGCGCGGTCAGGACGGGCTTGCCGCCTTCTGGCCGGATGTCGATTATGCCGTAGCCCGGCACGACATAGCGTGCGCCTTGGTCGTCGTAGGTGACAAGGTGGCCGTCGCCGAGGTCGATCGTGGTAACGGGACCGGCGACGGAAACCCAGTCAGGCAGCATTCCGTGGGGGTAGGTGCCCTTGGCCTCGCCCTCGATGGCGACGGTGACGCGGTCCGTGCGGTTGTCGCGGGTGACATGGGTCTTGTGCGACCAGAAGTCGGACAGGAGGATCGCGGCGTTGTCGAAACGGGCGCGGCTTGCCAGGCCCGCGAGATCAAAGCTGATCGCGGCGTAGATGAGATAGGCGAGGATTGCCGCGGGGACGGCAAAGGCCAGTCGGGTGCGGGTGGCGAAGCGGCGGGTCACCGTGTCGGCGAGGCTGGGAGAGAGGGTGGCGGTCATCGGTGCGCCCCTTGGGCTGGGGTGGGTGCGCCCCCTCCCCCTCCTTCCTCCACGCGGGGGGCGGGAGGCGCGAGGTGGCAAAGGTTGTGCAATGGGGCGGCGGGGTGGCTCCCCTCCCCCTTTGTGGGGAGGGGATGGGGGTGGGGGGCTGTGAGCGGACGGGACATCAGACCCCCGTCACCAGCTTGCGGCGGTAGCGGTCGGAGACCTGGTCGATCAGCACAATGGTCAGGAACAGAAGCGCGAAGATCGCCACGACCTCGTCATACCGGCCCTGGCCCCATTGCATCGCGATTTTGAGGTCATAGCCAATGCCGCCTTCGCCGACGAAGCCCAGAATGGCACTGGCACGGACGTTGATCTCGAACCGCAGGAGCGCATAAGACAGCCAGTTCGGCGCGACCTGGGGGATCACGCCCAGCCACATGCGCTGCGACCAGGTGGCGCCGACGGAGTGCAGGCCCTCGATGGGTTTGAGGTCGGCGTTCTCGGCCGCTTCGGAGAACAGCTTGCCAAGCGCGCCGCCGGTGTGCAGCGCGATGGCGATGACGGCGGGGACCGGGCCGCCGCCGAGGATGAAGATGAGGACCAGCGCGATGACGATTTCCGGGATCGCGCGCAGGGCGTCCATCGTGCGGCGGAAGACGGGGATCAGGCGGGGCCAGCGGGCAAGGCCCCGCGTGGCGAGGAGCGAGAGCACCATCGCGGCGAGTGCGCCCAGCAGGGTGGCGACGGCGGCGATGTTCAGCGTCTCGATCAGGGCGGGGATGTGGGCGAGGAAGATGCCGGGCAGGAGGGCGCGTTTCTCCCAGGCCTCGGCGAAGACTTCGGAGGGGAAGGCGAAGACCTGGTGGAGGCCGTTCAGGAAGCCGCCGGCGTTGCGATCCTCGGCCAAGGTCCAGCCCGAGGCCATCAGGGCCAGGAAGACCACGAGGAGGATGCCGCCATACATCCGTTTGCGGCGGACCATGTCGAGATAGGCCTCGCGCGGGTCGGCAAGGTTCGGGCGGCGGCCCGGTTCGGGTCCGAAGGCGACGTCAACCATGTGGGGGTCCGGAACAGGAGAAGGCCGGACCCCGGGGAGCGTCGGGGTCCGGCCGGTGGGAAGGCTCAGGTGCCTTCCTGCATCTTGCGGGCGGCGAGGATGCCGTCGTATTCCTTGGCCTCGACCGGGACGAAGTCCTTGGCCTCGCCGGCGGCAACGCCATAGGCGCATTCGGCGTCGGTTTCCCACAGGTCGGCGGTCAGCTGGGTGACCTTGTCCTTGACGTCGGCCGGAAGCGCCTTGCGGACGACCATCGGGCCTTCCGGGATCAGGGCAGAGCGCCAGATTTCCTGGATGTCGTTCATGTCGACGAGGCCCGCGTCGGCAGCCTTCCGGAAGGCGCCCGAGTCGTAGCCGTCTTCCCAGTTGCCGTTGCCGTCGGCCCAGCTGACACCCGCGTCGAAGTCGCCGTTGGCGACGCCGACGATGGTCTGCTCATGCCCGCCGGACATCTTCACTTCGCCGAAATAGGATTTCAGGTCGCCGTATTTGGCGGCGAGTTCTGCGCCGGGGACGAGGTAGCCCGAGGTCGAGTTCGGCTCGGCGAAGGCGAAGACCTTGCCCTTGGCGTCGTCGATCGAGGTGATGCCGCTGTCCTTGCGGGCGAAGCCGATGGAGTAGTAGCCGGTCGAGCCGTTGGTGTTCTGCTTGGTGAGCTTCACCTCGACGGCTTCGGGGTCGGTCAGCTGGATCTTGGCGTAGGCCGAGGCGCCGAGCCAGGCCATGTCCAGCGTGCCGCCGAGCAGGCCCTGGATCACGCCGTCATAGTCGGCCGGGGTGAAGACCTTGACCGGGACGCCGAGCGCCTCTTCGATCCTGGCGCGGTAGCATTCGTTCGAAGCGAGGCGGTCCTGGGCGTTCTCGCCGCCGAGGATGCCGAGGTTGAATTCGGTGATCTCCTGCGCGCCCGCCGCAGAGGCGAGGATCGCGGTCAGGATGGTTGCAGACAGCAGCTTTTGCATGGGTGCTCCATGAAGGTTGTGGCCGGAATGGCCGGGAAAGCGGGTGGGACGGGTCACGACAGCATCAGGTCCGCGTAGGTGCGGTCCGGGCCAGTGTCGGTGGGGATCGAGGTCGAGGTGGCGGCCTCGTTGAAGCTGGCGTCGGCGCCGTAAATGTCGCGGGCGACTCCGGTCGACAGCTGGTCGGGCGTCCCGTCAAAGACGATGCGGCCGTCGCGCATGCCGATGACGCGGTCGCAGTAGCGGCGCGCGGTGTCGAGCGTGTGGAGGTTGGCGATGACCATGCGGCCGTCCTCGACGTTGATGCGCTTCAGCGTGTCCATGACGACCTGCGCGTTCATCGGGTCGAGGCTGGCGATGGGCTCATCCGCCAGGATGATCTTCGGGTCCTGCATCAGCGCCCGCGCGATGGCGACGCGCTGTTGCTGGCCGCCCGACAGCGCCTCGGCCCGTTTCGGGGCCTGTTCGGCGATGCCGAGGCGGTCGAGGATCTCCAGCGCGCGAAGGATGTCGGCGCGGGGCCAGAGGTTGAACATCGTCTGAAGCGTCGAGCGGCGGTTCAGGATGCCGTGGAGGACGTTGGAGGCGACATCCATCCGGGGCACAAGGTTGAACTGCTGGAATATCATCGCGCAGTCGGATTGCCACGTGCGGGCCTGGGCCCCCTTCAGGGCCAGCACGTTCTGGCCGTCGACGCGGATCTCGCCCGAGGTGGCGTCAAGGAGGCGGTTCATCATCCGCAGGAAGGTGGACTTGCCCGCGCCAGAGCGGCCGATGATCCCGACGAAGGCGGGGCGGTCGATGGAAAAGCTGATGTTGTCGACGGCGGCCTTCTGGCCGAACATCCGCGTCACGCCCTGCACATCCAGCATCGGTGGTCCCTTCGCCTTGCTTGCGAACGCTTTTAGCGGGGGGATGTGACAGACTGCCGAAGCCTGAATGAAGCTTGTGTGACGGCACCTACCACTTGATGTGGTGCGGCCAGACATAGGTCTCGTCCGGGTCCTTCAGGGCCGGGGCGGCAAGCGCCATGCAGCGACGGCGCAGATGGGCGGCAACCTGGTCACGCTCCAGCCGGGCAAGCTCGTCCGCGGCAATCGGCGCGCCGATGCGGAACTGTACCGGCTGGCCGATCCGGCGGCGCGTCTCGTGGAACACCAGCGCCACGCGCAGGGGATAGGAGGTGTGGCTGGCGATCTGGAACAGTCGCGAGTTCTGTCCGGAGAAATGCACCGGCAGGGTGGTCACGCCAGGCAGGGTCGCCAAGCGCCCGACGAAGGGATGCCAGGGCGCATCCACCGCCCGGCCGGTCAGCGGCCGGTTGGCCGTGGCCACGCCGCCTGCCGGAAAGACCGCGACCACCCTGCCCGCCTGCAGCAGCTCAGCCGCCCGACGACGGGTCTCGGCGGTCAGGCGGCGGGCTTCGGGCGTGCCGGAGAAATCGACGGGGAGGAGGTAGGGATCAACCTCGGGCACCCGGCAAAGCAGGCTGTTGGTCAGGATGCGGACATTGCCGCGCAGCTGCATCCCCAGATGCCCGATGGTCAATCCGTCCACCACGCCGAACGGATGGTTGGCGACCAGAAGCAGGCCCCCGGTCGAGGGGACCGCCTGCAGGTGCTTCTCCCCCGCCACGATCTGCGGGGCGATCTTCAACTGGCGCAGCGCGGCAGAAAAGACCGGCACGCCCGGCAGGCTGTCGCCCCAGGCCCAGTCGAGGTAAAGCCGCCGCAGCTTCGGTTGCCCGGTCAGCGTTTCGACCGCGCGGATCAGGGTGCGGCGAAACCGTGACTGGCCGGGGTGGGAATAGGTGAAGTCGACCTGCGGCGCAGCCGGAAGGCTGTCGAAGGTGGCAAGCGCGTCGAACATCGGGGCTCTCCCTAGAGGGCGGGTTCGGGGTGGGGCACGGAAGGCAGGGCGGAATAGCCGGGGCGGCCCGAGACCCAGGTGCGCAAGGGGGCCGGGGCCTGACCTTCGGGCCAATCGAGCAGGAGGAGGTCCGCGCGCAGGCCGGGGGCGATGCGGCCGCGGTCGGTCAGGCCCATCGCGCGGGCGGGGTTCAGCGAGACAAGCTTCCAGAGCGCGGGCAGCGGTGCCACGCGGTCGGCGTGCAGCCGGACCATCGCCCCCAGCATGGCGGGGTAGTAATAGTCCGAGGCCAGGATGTCGCACAGGCCGCGCGCAATCATCCGGGCCGCGCCGGGGCTGCCAAGGTGGCTGCCGCCGCGCATCGCGTTCGGAGCGCCAAGGATGATCGGGTCGCCGGCCTCGCGCGCGGCAAGGAAGACGCGGTCGTGCATCGGAAACTCGGCCACCGTGGCGCCCAGGGCGCGATAGTAGGCACGGGTCTCGGCCTGGCTGTCGTCGTGGGACAGCATCGGGGCCTTGTGGGTCCGGGCCAGCGCCGCCATGCGGGCGATCTGCGCGGGGACATTGGGGCGGCGGGCCCAGATCCGTCCGAGGAGCGCGGTGTATTCGTCGGGCGAGACATGGGCCCGGCGCGCCTGGTCCGCCATCTTCTTCATGAAGCGCGGGGCGTCGAACGGAGTGACCGGGTAGTCCGGAACCTGGTCGAAGGGCCGGTCCTGCACCGGCACGTCGGGGTGCAGCAGCATCGAGGTGGTGTGGTCGTTGAAGGCCAGCGCGGGGCGGTCGGGACCGGAGAGCACATGGGCGATCAGGGGCTCGGCCTCGGGACAGAACGTCTCCCAGCGCAGTTGCAGGCGGTTTTCGGCGGTCAGGCGCGGGCGGAGGCGTTCCAGCGCGCGGACAACCTGCCAGCCGGTGTCGACAGAGCGGAGACCCGGTTCCCAGGACAGGGTCAGCGCGTGGTAGGCGGTGGCGAGGCCGTTCGCGGCCAACTGGCGGTCGGTTTCCAGCAGTGCGGTGTCGACGGGGACCATGACGCCGGGACGCGGCATGATCTGGCGTTCGAAGGCGTCGCCGTGGACGTCCACGAAGGCCGGGGCCAGGATGCGGCCGCGCGCGGGGATCAGAGCCGCGCCGTCGCGGGCCACGTCTAGGCCGGTGATCCGGCCTGCCTCGATGCGAACCGAGGCGGTCTCGACCCGGTCGTCCAGGATGATGCGGGCGCCTTCGATCAGTTCGGCGGTCATGCCAGACGCTCGGCCAGAAGGTGCCAGTGCCAGGAGCCGGGCTTTTCGTGTGGGCGGTCGAACAGGGTGAGGACCTCGAACCCCCACATCAGCGCCAGAAGGTCGGGCGCGGTGCAGAAGTAATGCGGGTGGACCTTGTCGCCCTCGCCCTGGAAGACCCAGGTGTTGCGGCTGATCTCTCGGCCTTTCGCGCGGGCCTGTTCGACGGGCAGCCGGCGGGCGGAGAGCATGGTGGCCATGAAGCTGCCGCCGGGGCGGGTGACGCGGGCGATTTCGGCCAGCGTGCGGCGGACGACGCTTTCGTCGCCGTGGTAGATCACGTTCCAGGCAAGGACGTGGTCGAAGCTGGCGCTGTCGAACGGCAGGTCGGTCATCGGGGCCTGCACGGTGTCGACCGTCAGGCCCCGAGCAAAGGCTGCGGCGGCAGTGGCGGCCGTGGCGGCCTCGGCCGCGTCAAGCGCGGTGACCTGGTGGCCGGCCTCGGCGAAGGCCAGGGCGTGGCGGCCGATCCCGGCGCCCAGGTCCAGGATGCGCGAGCCTTGCGGCAGGGTGCTGGCATGGTCGATGGCCCAGGGTTCGGGCATCGCCCAGGGGCTGGTGCCATCGGCCTTCTGCCATTCCGCGTTCCAGTAGAGATGCGCTGTATCCGTGACCATCCGGTTCATATCAGTTTCCTTCTGATCCAGCCCGAGCCCTGCTCGACGGCGATGACGAGGGCGAGCATCATCAGGATGATCGCAAGCGCCTCGTCGTAGTTGAAAAGGTCGAAGGCGACCTTGAGGTCGACCCCGATGCCCCCTGCCCCGACCAGCCCCAGCGCGGCCGACCCGCGCACGGATTTCTCCAGTGCGAAAAGGGAGGTGGCGGTGAAGGAGGGCAGGCAGGCGGGGACGACGGCGGAACCGATGATCCCGAGGCGGCTGGCCCCGATGGCACGAAGCGCGTCCTGGGGGCCGGGGTCGCTCTCCTCCATCGCTTCGGCAAAGAAGCGGCCGGCGAAACCGATCTTGTCGACCATGATCGCCATGACGCCTGCCGCCGGGCCAAGGCCCACGACGATGATGAAGATGATCGCCCAGACGAGGTCCGGCACAGTGCGGAACAGCGCGATGAGTGCGCGGGCGGCGTGGCGGACCAGAGGATGCGGGGACAGGCGGTCGGTCGCCAGGATGGCAAAGGGCAGCGCCAGGATCAGGCCGAGGAAGCAGCCGGCGACGGCCATCTGCAGGGTTTCCAGCAGCTTCCAGCCAATCGGCACGACCCGGGTGAAGTCCGGGGGAAACATCTGTGTCAGCATCCCCGACGGCGCGAACAGCCGGGCGAGGCCGCTGCCAAGTTTCTCGGGCGCGGGCGCGGTGGCGACGAGCGAGGTCGCGACAAGGGCCAGAAGGGCCAGGAGGGCTGCGTATTCGACCAGGCTGCGGTGCTGGAAGCGCGAGGGGGCAAGCGTGGTCATGCGGCATTCGCCTCGTCGAAGAACTGGCGCAGGCCGGTGGCATCGGCACGGCTGGTCATGGTGTCCAGCGCGATGCGGCCGTTGGCGAGGCCGAGGATGCGGTCGGAATAGCGCAGCGTGTGTTCCAGGCGGTGCGAGATGACCAGAAGCGACAGGCCGTCATCGCGGACAAGGGTCCGCAGAAGCGACATCACCTCTTCCCCCGTCTGGGGGTCGAGGCTCGCGTCGGGTTCGTCGGCCAGGATCAGGCGCGGGCGCTGCATCAGCATCCGGGCAATGGCGACGCGCTGCTGCTGGCCGCCCGACAGGCTGTCGACCCGGAGAAGCGCGCGGTCGGCAAGGCCCACCCGGTCCAGGCAGGTCATTGCCTCGTCGCGGACGCCGGCTGGGGCGAGCGACTGCACCCAGGCGCGGGGGCCGGACATGCGGGCCTGGACGCCGTGGATGACATTCGAAAGCGCGGAAATCCGGGGGACGAGGTTGTGGCGTTGCCAGACGATCCCGACCTCGGCGCGCAGTTGCCGCAGCGCGCGGGGCGGAAGCGCGGTCATGTCGCGGCCCAGCAGGCGGACCTGGCCGGAGGTCGGTTCGACCAGACGGACGAGGCAGCGCAGCAGGGTGGACTTGCCCGATCCGTTGGCCCCGATCAGCGCGGTGGCCTGACCGGGCGGCAGGGAGAAGTCCACCCCCCGCAGCACCTCGCGGCCGGGGAATGCCCGGGTCAGTCCGCGGACCGCGAGGACCGGCTCTGCCAGGGCAGAACCGGTAAGCGCCTGCGGGGAAAGAGGCGCGTTCATCGCAGGTTCACTCGCCGACGAACTGGGTGAACTCGGTGATGCCGATGTTCTCGAACATCTTGCGCACCACGTCGTAGTCGGCATCCGTGACCGAGGGGTTGAACCGCCCGCCGATGTACTTGGCGTTCTCTTCCGTGCTCGTCAGAGCGGCCAGGATATCGGCACCGTGATCGGCGAAGGTCTTGCGGACGGTTTCGACGACTTTCGGATCGACCTTGGCCGATGCGAGCAGGATGTCGTCGGGCAGTTGCTCGCCCTTCAGCAGGACGCGGAACTTCTGGTCAGGGAACTTTTCGGTGATGCTGTCGATATGGGTGCGGTTCAGGCCGATCCCGGCGATCTCGCCCATGATCAGCGCCTCGACCGCGACGTTGCGGTTCAGGAACACCGGCTCGTAGTCGACGGCATAGGCCAGCCCGGCCTTGGCCAGCAGGTCCACCGGGCCAAGATGCTGCGAGGTGGACCCGATCTCGCCGAACGAGATCATCTGGCCCTTCAGGTCCGCCGGTGCCTTCACGGGGCTTTCGTCCAGCACAACGACGGTCGAGTAGTAGTCCGGGCGCACCCAGGTCACGACGGGCTGGGCATCGAGGCGGGCGTTGAACACCACATATTCCGCCGGGCCGGTCAGCACGAAATCAACCTGGTCAGCAGCCATCGCTTCGACGGCGACAGTACGTCCCGACACGGGGAAGAAGTCTACCTTCAGGCCGGAGGCAGCCTCGAACGCCTGCTTGAACGGCCCCATCTCGCGCTGGAGCGCCTCCATCCCGTCGATGTCGGTGACCGCGAAGCGGATCGTCTCTTGCGCGGCGGATGCGGTGGCGGCTGCGATCCCGAGGGTCAACAGGCCCGTGGCGAGGAGGTGGTTCATGGTGAGGTCGTCCTGTGAGTTGAAACTGACAGGACGGCTAGCAGGCAAAAACCACAGCGCCGCGACGGAACGGTTACAGGACTGCGACAGTGCGGAACGATTCGCAGTCTGCAAGACACTCCCGCGGCCGGTCCGGGCCATTTGGCGCGACCCTGACCTGCGGGGGACGCCGCAGGGCCGGCGCGCATCCCGTTAGGGCCGTGGCAAGATTTGGGAGGATCGCGTCCCGGCTGCTGCCAACCTGTGCCGGACCACGAACAAAGACGGCAGGCGGACCGCCGCCCGTCCGGCGATACGACACCGCGATGTCGTCAAGGACGGCCTTTACCACCCCGGACTCTGCAGGCGCGGGGCGGTTCGATTGTGCTGCAACATCGACTGTTTCCCGCCGAGACGGCGCAGTCGATGTTGACGATCAGGCTTCTCCGAAGGTGCTGGCGACGGACTCGCGGTGCTTCTGCTCCTCGGCGTCGCTGCGCGCGATCAGAGTGTAGAACATCGGCACCACGAACAGGGTGAAGATCGTTCCGATCAGAAGACCGGTGAAGATCACAATGCCCATCGCCTGCCGTGCAGCGGCGCCGGCGCCTTCGGCGATGATCAGCGGCACAACGGCCAGCACCATCGCGGCGGTTGTCATCAGGATGGGACGCAGACGCGTCTTGGCCGCAGCGACGATGGCTTGCCGACGCGAAGCCCCCTTGGTCTCGCGCTGCTGGTTGGCGAACTCGACCATCAGGATACCGTGTTTGGTAATCAGTCCGATCAGAGTGATCAGCCCCACCTCGGTATAGATGTTCAGCGTGCTTAGTCCGAAGAACAGGGGCAGCATGGCGCCGAAGATCGAGAGCGGCACCGACATCAGGATGATCAGCGGGTCGCGGAAGCTTTCGAACTGCGCCGCAAGCACGAGATAGATCACGACCAGCGCCGCGCCGAAGGCGAGAAGGATCGTGTTGCCCTCGGACTTCTCCAGCCTGGACTGGCCGGAATAATCGATGAAGAATCCGTCGGGCAGCACCTCGTCGGCAATGCGTTCCAGTTCGGCCAGGGCGGCGCCGGTGGACAGGCCGATCATTGGCAGCGCCGTCAGCGAGGCCGAGTTCAGCTGGTTGAACTGCTCGATCGATGCGGCAGCGACCGTGGGCGTGATCGACACGATTGACGAGAGCGGGATCATCGCGCCCGACCGCGACCGAACGAAGAACTCCCCGAGCCGTTCGGGGTTGTCGCGCCAGTCGCGTGGAACCTGGGTGATGACGTCGTAGCTGTTGGAGTCGCGATCGAACTGCGCCACGGCGCCGCCGCCGACCAGGAGACCGAGGGTCGAGCCGATGTCGCTGACCGACACGCCCAGCAGGGCCGCACGGTCGCGGTCGATGGTGACGCGCACCTGCGGGGCGTCGAAGGACATGCTGTTCTGCACCACGATGAACATGCCGGACTGCATCGCCTTGGCGCGGATCTCGTCCGAGATCTCGACCACGCGTTCGGGGCCGTGGATCGACTGGATCACCATCGAAATCGGCAGGCCCCCGCCCGCGCCGGGAAGCGAAGGCGGCGCGAAGACAAAGCTTTGCAGGCCGGGCGTGCCATCGAGGGTGCCCTGGATCTGCTGCTGGATTTCCTTCTGGCTGCGTTCGCGGTCGGCCCAGTCCTTCAGCGCCCAGATGTAGAAGCCGGTATTCGCGGCCCCCCCCATCCCCGCCACCGAGAAGGAGGTCTGCACCTCCTCGATCCCGGATGTGCGGCGGGCGACTTCCTGGGTGAAGGCGTCGGTGTAGGACAGGGTGGCATAACGCGGGCCATTCATGATCGCAAACAGCGCGCCGCTGTCCTCTTCGGGCGCCAGTTCGGACGAGGTGTTCACGAACATGAACCCCGTGACGCCGATTAGGACGGCGGCCATCAGCAGCGTGACCGGCCGATAATCCAGCGACGAGGACACCCGGCGCTCGTACCAGTTGGACAGACCGTTCAGCGTGCGGTCCACACTGCGCTGGAACCGGCCGGGATCGCCGGCATGCAGGATGCGGGCCGACATGGCGGGGGTGATGGTCAGCGCGACGAGGCCCGAGATGACGACCGATCCGGCCAGGGTCAGCGCAAATTCGGTGAACAACGCTCCGGTAAGGCCGCCCGTGAAGGCCAGCGGCGACAGCACTGCGGCAAGCGTGATCGTCATGGCGACGACCGGGCCGGTGATTTCCTTCATGCCGGTGATCGCCGCCTGTGCAGGCCGCATCCCGTCGTCGATATGGCGGTGAATGTTCTCCACCACGACGATGGCGTCGTCCACCACAAGTCCGATGGCCAGCACCATCGCCAGAAGCGTGAGGAGGTTGATCGAGTAGCCCAGCGCCAGCATGATCGCACAGACGCCGATCAACGAGAGCGGGATCGTCACGATGGGCATAACGACCGAGCGGAACGACCCCAGGAACAGCAGGATCACCACCATGACGATGACAACCGCCTCGGCGATGGTCTTGAATACCTCGTTGATCGACGCGGAAATCGTCTCGGTCGAATCGTAGACGAGGTCGATCGTCATCCCCTGCGGCAGCGTGGCGGCCAGCGCGGGAAGCGCCTCGTTCACGTTGGTTGCGACGTCAAGCTGGTTCTCGCCGGGTGCCGGGACAATCCCGATGAAGGTTCCCGGTTCACCTGCGAAGGTCACGATCGCGTCGGTCGAACCGGAGGCAAGCTCGATCCGGGCCACGTCGCGCAGCCGCACCACGCCATCCGGTCCCTGAACCAGCGGCAGAGCCCCGAAGGAATCGGGGGTCTGGATCGTGCTGTCCAGCGTCAGCGAATAGGCGAAGTATTCGTTTTCGGTCTTGCCCGGTGCCGACAGGAAGTTCGATGACCGGATCGCAGCCAGCACCTCGGGCGCGGTCACGCCGCGCGATGACAGCTTCAGCGGATCGAGCCAGACGCGCATCGCGAACTTCTGCGCGCCCAGGATCTCCATCTGCGCGACGCCCTGGATGTTCGTCACCCGTGGCCGCACCACGCGCTCGAGGTATTCGTTCAGTTCCTCGGGCGACATGTTCGGGTTCTGCACCGCCAGATACATGAGCGCGAAGGTCATGCCGGTGCCCTTGACGATCACCGGG
Source organism: Paracoccaceae bacterium (assembly GCA_027489355.1). Taxonomy (GTDB): domain Bacteria; phylum Pseudomonadota; class Alphaproteobacteria; order Rhodobacterales; family Rhodobacteraceae; genus Tabrizicola. Next base: position 70,660 of record JAIXZY010000037.1, read on the forward strand.
TCCTCGGTGTCCTGCGGCAGCTGCCCCCGCACCTGCTGCACCTTGGACATCACCTCGGTCAGGGCGATGTCAGGGTCGGCCCCCAGCCGCATCTGCACGGTCACCACCGAGGCAGACTGCCGCGACTGGCTGGTGACGTAATCGACATTCTCGGTGGTCGAGACGGCCGCAGCGATGGGCGAGGTGACGAAACCCTGGATCAGGTCCGGCGCTGCACCCGGATAGACCGTGGTGATCGTGATCACGCTTTCCGAGACTTCCGGGTACTGCCGCACCGGCAGGTTCAGCACCGAGGCCAGCCCCAGGAACAGGATCAGCGCCGCGAGGACCGAGGACAGAACCGGCCGGCGGATGAAGATTTCAGAGAAATGCATCGGCCGCCCCTATTCGCCGCTCGTCAGATTGACGGAGTCATCAATCGCCACCGCAGCGCCGTTCGACAGGCGGTTCTGCCCCGAAGTCACGACCTGATCCCCGCCCGACAGGCCCGAGATCACCTCGATCTGGGTACCGTTCCGCCGGCCGGTCTGGACAAATACCTGCGTAGCGGTCAGCGCATCGCCCTCGCCCTTCTTCAGAACATAGGCGTAGCTGCCGTAGAGGCTGGCCACGATTGCGGTCTGTGGCAGCGCGATCACCCCATCTTCGACAGGCAGCGCCACGCGCACCCGCAGGAACTGCCCGGGCAGGAGCTTTCCCGAGGGATTGCTGACCTCGGCCCGGACCTTTGCCAGGCGCGAGTTGGGATCGACCTGCGGCTCGATGGCAATGATCCGCCCCTCGGCGCTGAACGCGCCAACCTCTGTCGTGACGCTGACCGCCTGGTCCAGCGCAATGACCGAGAGCTGCTGTTCCGGCACGGTGAAATCGACATACATCCGCTCAAGGTCCTGCAAGGTCGCGTAGATCGTCCCCGGCGTGACATACTGGCCCACTTCGACACGCGGAATGCCCACCACGCCGCCGAACGGGGCGCGGGACTGCTTGGCATCCAGCGCCGTCTGCAACTGCGCCACCTGGGCGCGCGCGCTTTCCACCTGCGCCTCGGCGGTTTCCAGCGTGTTTGGCGCACCGACCCCGCGCGAGGTCAGGGTCTGCGCCCTGGCGGCCTCGGCCTGGGCGAGAGCAAGGGCAGCTTCACCTGCGGCAAGGCCGGCCCGTTCAGCTTCCTCATCGATCTGAAGCAGAACCTGGCCCTCGGTCACGACGGCGTTCGGGACAAAGTCGATGCTTCGAACCAAGCCGCTGGATTCGATCGCGAGGTCGACGCCGCGCGCCGAAATCGCCGTGCCAACCGCCTCGAATCCGGGTTCCCAGGCGGCTGGCTCGACCGTCAGAGCCGTCACGGGCACTGGCGGGGGTACGGCCCCTGCCATGTACTGCGCGATCATCCCTTCGCGGAAATACTTGAACCAGACGATCCCCCCGGCGATCGCTCCAAGCAGAATCACGGCGATGAACAGGCGTTTGAACATATCTTGCTCTTGTCTGTAGAAGATGATGAGGGAGCCGATGGAAATCGCTCTTGAGCGGTCCGAGTTGATCCCTTTTGGGGAAAGAATTCCGAAACTTCAAGCCGGGGTTGGACTTGCCCGGCTTTTGTGACGAGCGATGAGAGTCAGATTCATTGAGTTTCAGAGCCAGAAGATGACGGTTGTTGCGAGGACGATGGCCGAGAGGAAGACCTTGGGGCATCTGTCGTAGCGGGTTGCGATCCTGCGCCAGCCCTTGAGGCGGCCAAACATGAACGCGCGTATGCGGCCCATTCCGGCCTATCCCGCGGCGGGGTTCACAAGGCGCGCGAAAACGAGCGGCTGGTCGTCCATGACGACGGGCCGATCAGCCGTGCGGGCGAGACGTCCTCCTACATCAAGGCACGCACCTTGCTGACGTTCCATGCAGCGCGGGAAAGCCAAATGGCCGCGCAGAATAAGAGGGTAAGGTCATGGTCAAGGTCTTTCCAGGATCATCGCAATGCCCTGGCCAACACCGATGCACATGGCGCACAAGGCAAGGCGGCCGCGGCGGCGATGCAGTTCGTTCACCGAGGTCAGCGCAAGGCGGATCCCGCTGGCCCCCAGTGGGTGACCGACGGCTATGGCGCCCCCGTTCGGGTTGACATGGGGTGCATCGTCCGGCAGGCCAAGGGCACGCGTCACCGCGAGCACCTGGGCGCCGAATGCTTCATTGATTTCGATAACGTCCATCTGGGCAAGTGTAAGGCCGGTGCGATCCAGCAGTTTGCGCACCGCTGGCACCGGTCCGTAGCCCATGATGCGCGGCTCGACCCCTGCCACCGCCATGCCGACAATCCGCGCGCGGGGCGTCAGTCCGTGTTCGAGGAGGGCTACCTTGGACGCGACCATCAAGGTCGCCGCGCCGTCGTTCACACCCGAGGCATTCCCGGCTGTCACCGTCAGTTCCGGCCCGTTGAGGCCGCGCAGGCGCCCCAATCCTTCGGTGGAGGTCGCGGGCTTCGGGTGCTCGTCCGTGGTGAATAGCACGGGTTCTCCGCGTGCCTGCTGAATTGTGATCGGCACGATTTCCTCGGAGAACAGTCCGGCGGCTTGAGCCGCGGCCCAGCGTTGCTGGCTGCGCAAGGCGAAAGCGTCCTGATCTGCGCGCGTGATGCAGTGCTCGGCGGCCAGGTTGTCGGCCGTCTCCGGCATGGAGTGGGTGCCGTGGGCCGCTTGCATCCTTGGGTTCACGAAGCGCCATCCGATCGTGCTGTCTTCCATCTCTGCCTTGCGGGAAAAGGCACTCTCGGATTTCGGCAGTACGAAAGGGGCCCGTGTCATGTGCTCGACACCACCAGCGACAATCAGGTCGGCCTCCCCAGTACGTATTGACCGGGCCGCCTGACCCAGGGCTTCAAGGCCGGACCCGCACAACCGGTTTACTGTGACGCCCGGGACCGTGACCGCAAGGCCGGCCAGCAGCGCGGCCATCCGGGCGACATTGCGGTTGTCCTCG
>JAIXZY010000043.1 GCA_027489355.1 Paracoccaceae bacterium
AGGTCGCGGGCTCGGACGACTTCGTGATGAAGATGCGCAACACGCTGGGACAGACGAAACTGACCCCCGGCCAGAAGATCAAGGTGGGCTGGCATCCCCAGGATGCCCGCGCGCTGGACGCCACATGACCCCGCCCCTAGGGGCCCGAACCGCCACCAGACGCAGACAACAGCCCGTCGGAAACGCCTCCCGGTTTTTGCGACACTGATCCGTGCTGCCCTTCCCGCCCCTGGCTGACCCCGGATCCGCCGAAAGGTCGATCCCCTCTCGCCCCCCGCTATCGCCCGGAGATTCAGATGGCCGACCTCACCGCCACGGCAGTTCCCCTCAGCCTGGACCGAAGAGAAGGTGTTCCCCTGCGCGTCGCCCTCATGCGGGCGCAATCCCGTGCACGGCGCCGTGCCTTCCTGCTGGTTCTGCCCTTGCTCCTGTTCATCGTGATCACCTTCATGATCCCGATCGCGCAGATGTTGCAGCGATCCGTCTACAATGACGGCTTCTCGCAGACGTCGCCGCATCTGGCAGAGTGGTTCGCGGCCAATCCCGCCGGGACCGAGCCCGACGAGACGGCCTTCGCGGCCCTGGCGGCCGATCTGGTGCTGATGAACCAGAACCGGCTGGCTGGCGCGGCGGGCACCCGCATCAACTATCTGGCCCCCGGCTCGCGGTCGCTGTTCACGGCGGCGGCGCGTGGCGCGGACGGTCTGAAACCGCCCTACAAGGCCGCACTGCTTGCCGAAGATTCCGCCTGGGGCGACCCGCTGATCTGGACCGCCATGCGCGAGGCGGCCTCGCCCTGGACCTCGGACTTCTACCTGATCGGCCTCGACGCAAGGCGCAGTGCCGACGGCGGGATCGAGCGCGCGGCAGAGACCAACCGCGTCTACCTGCCGCTCTACATGCGAACCTTCGTCCTTTCGGGCCTGATCACCGGGATCTGCCTGCTGCTTGCCTTCCCGATCGCTCATCTGCTGGCGACCCTGCCGCTGGCCAGGGCGAACCTTTTGATGATCCTGGTGCTGCTGCCCTTCTGGACCTCGCTTCTGGTCCGGACCACAAGCTGGATCGTGCTGCTGCAGGGACAGGGGGTGTTCAACGGCCTGCTGGTGGCCAGCGGCGTGATCGACGACGCCAACCGACTGGAGCTGATCTACAACCAGATCGGCACCATCATCGTGATGGTCCACATCCTTCTGCCCTTCATGGTGCTGCCGATCTATTCGGTGATGCGGGTCATCCCGCCCAGCTACGCCCGCGCCGCGCGCAGCCTTGGCGCCACCTCCTGGACCACGTTCCGCCGGGTCTATCTTCCGCAGACCCTGCCCGGGATCGGGGCCGGCGTGCTGCTCGTCTTCATCCTCGCCGTCGGCTACTACATCACGCCCGCACTGGTGGGCGGGGCCGAGGGGCAGCTCTTCTCGAACCAGATCCAGTTCCACATGTCGAAATCGAACTGGAGCCAGGCCGCCGCGCTTTCGTCGATGCTGCTTGTCGGCGTGCTGCTGCTCTACTGGCTCTACGACCGTCTCGTCGGCATCGACAAGCTCAAGTTCGGCTGAAAGGAAAATCGATCATGGCCCTTCCCACCTACGCCGACCCGCTGGAGCGCGCCTGGCATTACGCCTACCTCGCGATCTGCACGATGATCTTCGTGTTCCTGATCGCGCCGATCATCGTGATCATCCCGCTGTCGTTCAACGCCGAACCCTTCTTCACCTTCACCAGAAAGATGCTGACCCTTGATCCCCAGGGCTATTCGCTGCGCTGGTACGACGCGCTGTTGACGGTGGGCATGCAGACCCCGGACGCCCCGCGCGACGGAAGCTGGTGGTCGGACCTGTGGCAGAACGCTGCCTGGGTGCAGGCGGCCAGGAACTCCGTCATCATCGGGCTTGGCGCAACCGTCCTCTCGACCGGCCTCGGCACGCTGGCCGCGCTTGGCCTCTCGCGGCCCGAGATGCCCTATCGCCGCCTGATCATGGCCGTCCTGATCTCGCCGATGATCGTCCCGGTCATCATCGTTGCCACGGGAATGTTCTTCTTCTTTTCAAACCCCTGCGTGATGCTGGGCGTCGAATGCGGCAGGCTGACCTCCAGCTATGCCGGCGTGGTGCTTGCCCATGCCGTCCTGGGCGTTCCCTTCGTCATCATCACGGTGACCGCCACGCTGTCCGGCTTCGACCAGTCGCTGATCCGCGCGGCGTCAAGCCTTGGGGCACGGCCGCCGACCATCTTCTTCAACGTGATCCTGCCGCTGATCCTGCCCGGCGTGATTTCGGGCGGCCTGTTCGCCTTCATAACCTCGTTCGACGAGGTGGTGGCCGTCATGTTCATTGCCGGACCGGACCAGCAGACGATCCCGAGGCAGATGTGGAACGGCATCCGCGAGCAGATCAGCCCGACGATCCTTGCCGTGGCGACAATCCTGGTGGCGCTTTCCATCGCGCTTCTGACGACCATCGAACTTCTGCGGCGCAGATCGGACCGGCTGAGAGGTGTCACCGGCCGATAGGGCAAGGCTCGGCCTTCGGGTGCCGCGCCGGAACCTGGCAAGTCGAAAGGGCGGACACCGCCCTTTCCGAAAAGGGCTGCCCCTCAGGGCAGCCGGCCGGATACAGCGGAGTCGATCCGGCGGCCATCGCGGGAGACCGTTAGACGGGCTTGGCGACGGATGGGGTGTGGCGGCATCGGGCAGGAGATCCGCGGCTCACCTGCTCTGCCGCCAGCAGTCCTTGAAGACATGGCAGATCGCGCGTGGATCGTATGGCGATCACGGAACAGGGGCCAACGCACATGCCACAGATCCGGAAACCGGCCCCCGCAATACGCCTTAACAGATCCCTAACGCGCACCGCTAACCCGCTGGATTTGTTTGAAACTCCAGCTTTGTCCACCGTGGACAGACTTCAGCCGTTCACGTCCACCACCACCCGGCCCTGCACGCCACCCTTCAGGATCGCCGCCCCCAGGTCCGGCAGGTCCGCCAGCACCGCCGGCCGGACCATCGCCTCCAGCTTCTCCAGGGGCAGGTCCGACACCACCCGTCCCCAGGCTCGCACCCGCCGCTCATAAGGGACCGACACGGAATCGATCCCAAGCAAGTTCACCCCCCGCAGCAGGAACGGGATGACCGAGGCCGGCAGCGCCGCCCCTCCCGCCAGTCCCACCGCCGCGACCGAGGCACCGTATTTCATCTGTCCCAGCACCCGCGCCAGCATCGCTCCCCCCACGGCATCGACGCAGCCCGCCCAGGTCTCGCTTTCCAGCGGTCGCTTCACCGTCTCGGCCAGCTCGGCCCGGGGAACCACCCGCGAGGCCCCGAGCTCGCGCAGATACCCCTCCGTCTCTGCCCGCCCCGTGACCGCGGCGACCTGGTAGCCCAGCCTCGCCAGGATCGCGACCGCCACCGACCCCACGCCGCCAGCCGCGCCCGTCACCAGCACCTCGCCCTTCGCCGGGGTCAGACCATGCTCCTCCAGCGCCATCACCGCCAGCATCGCCGTGAACCCGGCCGTCCCCACCGCCATCGCCTGCCGCGTGGTCAGACCTGCAGGCAGAGGCACAAGCCAGTCCGCCTTGACCCGGGCCTTCTGGGCATAGCCGCCCCAATGCACCTCGCCGACCCGCCAGCCCGTCAGCACCACCCTGTCGCCCGGCTTGTAGCGCGGATCGTCCGACGCCTCGACCGTACCGGCGAAGTCGATCCCCGCGACATGCGGCCAGGTCCGAACGATCCCCCCGCCGTTCGGGGACAGAGCCAGCCCGTCCTTGTAGTTCAGCGTCGAATACTCGACCGCCACCGTCACATCCCCCGCGGGAAGCGCGCTCTCCTCCAGCTCCCGAACCCGGGCAACGGCGGCATCGCCTTCCTTCTCCAGAACCAGTGCGCGGAACATGCAGACCTCCTTGTCAAACCCGCCCCACTGCGCCCCGACGGCCGGGGATTGTCAACCCGCCCCCCCTGCGCCACCTTCCCTCCGCAAAGGAGACCGCAATGACCCAGGAACTTATCGGCTTCATCGGCACCGGCCTGATGGGCCACGGCATGGCGAAGAACATCGTCGAGAAGGGCTACCCCCTCACCGTGACCGCCCACCGCAACCGCGCGCCGTTGGATGACCTGATCCAGCGCGGCGCAACCGAGGCCAGCCTCGAGGACTTGGCCGCCCGGTGCACGATCATCTTCCTGACCCTCCCCGGGTCGCCCCAGGTGGCCGAGGCGGTGGCGAAGATGACCCCGCACCTCCGGCCCGGCAGCGTGGTCATCGACTGCTCCACCTCCGACCCCACGGTCACGGAACGCCTTGCCACCGACCTGGCCGCCAAGGGCATCCACTTCGCCGACGCCCCGCTTTCCCGCACACCGAAAGAGGCCTGGGCCGGGACGCTCGACTGCATGGTCGGCGCGGAGCCAGAGGTCTTCCAGCGCATCCAGCCCGTCATCGCCACCTGGGCCGGGAAGATCGTCCATATCGGCCGCGTGGGCGACGGCCACCGGATGAAGCTGCTGAACAACTTCCTGTCCTTGGGCTATGCCGCGATCTATGCCGAGGCGCTGGCGCTGGCCGCCAGGGTCGGCATCTCGACCGCCACCTTCGACTCCGTCATCCGCGGCGGCCGGATGGACTGCGGCTTCTACCAGACCTTCATGGGCTACGCGCTGGAGGGCAACCGCGAGGCGCACCGCTTCAC
>JAIXZY010000009.1 GCA_027489355.1 Paracoccaceae bacterium
CGACCAGAAGACCAAGGACGACTTCAAGGCCAAGTACGGCTATGACCTGGGCGTTCCGCTGAACTGGTCGGCCTACGAGGACATCGCCGAGTTCTTCACCGGCCGCGACATGTCCTATGTCGGCGGCCCGGCGACCGGGGTCTATGGCAACATGGACTACGGCAAGAAGGACCCGTCGCTTGGCTGGCGCTACACCGACGCGTGGATGTCGATGGCCGGCATGGGCGACAAGGGCGAGCCGAACGGCCTGCCGGTCGACGAATGGGGCGTCCGCGTGGACGAGAACTCGCGTCCCGTCGGCTCTTGCGTGGCGCGCGGTGGTGCGACCAACGACGCCGCGGCGGTCTATGCCGTGACCAAGGCGATCGAGTGGCTGCAGAAGTACACCCCGCCGGAAGCCCAGGGCATGACCTTCGGCGAAGCGGGTCCCGTCCCCGCGCAAGGCAACATCGCCCAGCAGATGTTCTGGTACACCGCCTTCACCGCCGACATGGTCAAGGAAGGTCTGCCCGTGATGAACGAGGACGGCACGCCCAAGTGGCGCATGGCCCCCTCGCCGCACGGCGCCTACTGGCAGGAAGGCACCAAGGTCGGCTACCAGGACGTGGGTTCGTGGACGCTGATGAAGTCGACCCCGGTCGACCGCGCACAGGCGGCCTGGCTCTACGCCCAGTTCGTCACCTCGAAGACGGTGGACGTGAAGAAAAGCCACGTCGGCCTGACCTTCATCCGTGAATCGACGATCCAGCATCAGTCCTTCACCGACCGCGCGCCCAAGCTGGGCGGCCTGGTGGAATTCTACCGCTCGCCCGCGCGCGTGCAGTGGTCGCCCACCGGCACCAACATCCCGGACTATCCGAAGATGGCCCAGCTGTGGTGGCAGAACATCGGCGACGCCATGTCGGGGTCGAAGACTCCGCAGGAAGCGCTGGATGCCCTCTGCGCCGAGCAGGAAAAGGTGCTGGAGCGCATCGAGCGCGCCGGCGTCCAGGGCGACATCGGTCCGAAGCTGAACGAAGAGAAGGACCCGCAGGTCTGGCTCGACGAACCCGGATCGCCCGTCGCCAAGCTTGAAAACGAGAAGCCCCAGGGCGAAACGATCTCGTATGACGAGCTGATCAAGTCCTGGCAGTAAGCTGAAACGGGTGCGGGCGGTGCCGAACGGTGCCGCCCGGGCTCAAATTTCTTGAGCAAGAAATTTGGCAAGAATTTTACTCAAAATTCTTGTCTCAGGGCGCTGGCGTCCGGCTCTGGCCACAGGTTAAGATTTCCCTAACGCTCAAGAGCAACCCATTGGAATCCATAGTCTTACTCCGTTTGTCCACCGTGGACACTCCTTCCCGAAGGCCGCCGCAATGACCCACATCCTCGCCATCGACCAGGGTACCACCTCCTCCCGCGCGATCCTGTTCGACGCCGCCCTGAGGCCCGTCGCCTCCGCCCAGGAAGAATTCCCCCAGCACTACCCCCGCCCCGGCTGGGTCGAACACGACCCCGCCGACCTCTGGTCCACCGTCGCCGCCACGGCCCGGGCCGCGATCGAGAAGGCCGGGAAGGGCGCGACCTCCATCGCCGCCATCGGGATCACCAACCAGCGCGAGACGACGCTGATCTGGGACCGCAAGACCGGCCAGCCGATCCACCCCGCCATCGTCTGGCAGGACCGCCGCACCGCCGACACCTGCGCCGCCCTGAAGGCCGCCGGGCATGAACCGTCGATCACCGCGAAGACCGGCCTCCTCCTTGACCCCTACTTCTCCGGGACGAAAGTGAAGTGGCTCCTCGACAACGTAGAGGGGGCGAGAAGCCGGGCAGAGCGCGGAGACCTTGCCTTCGGCACGGTCGACACCTGGCTGATCTGGAACCTCACCGGGGCCCGCGTCCACGCCACCGACGCCACCAACGCCTCCCGCACCCTGCTTTACAACATCGCCGAAGGCCGCTGGGACGACGAGATCTGCGGGCTCCTCGACGTGCCGATGTCCCTCCTCCCCGAGGTCCGCGACTGCGCGGCAGACTTCGGCACGACCCGTCCCGACCTTTTCGGCCGCGAGATCCCGATCCTCGGCGTCGCGGGGGACCAGCAGGCGGCGACCGTCGGGCAGGCCTGCTTCAGCCCCGGCATGATGAAATCCACCTACGGGACCGGCTGCTTCGCGCTTCTCAACACCGGGGCGGACATGGTCCCGTCGAAGAACCGGCTCCTCACCACCATCGCCTACCAACTGCAGGGCAAGCCCACCTACGCCCTCGAAGGCTCGATCTTCATCGCCGGGGCCGTGGTCCACTGGCTCCGCGACGGCCTCAAGATCATCCGCGAGGCGAAGGAGACCCAGCCCCTCGCCGAACAGGCGGAAGAGGCGCAGGGTGTGATCCTCGTCCCCGCGTTCACCGGCCTTGGCGCTCCTTACTGGCGACCGGACTGCCGGGGTGCCGTCTTCGGCCTGACCCGCAACTCCGGTCCCGCCGAATTGGCCCGCGCCGCGCTGGAAAGCGTCGGCTACCAGACCCGCGACCTGCTGGAGGCAATGCGGGCCGACTGGGGCGCGGCGGCGGATGGGGTCCTGAGGGTTGACGGGGGCATGACCGCCAGCGACTGGACCATGCAGTTCCTCGCCGACATCCTGGGCGCTCCGGTGGACCGGCCGAAGGTGACCGAGACGACGGCGCTGGGCGCGGCCTATCTTGCCGCGATGCAGGCGGGTGTCATGGGCGGGCCGGAGGAGTTCGCCAAGTCCTGGGCGCTGGACCGCCGTTTCGCGCCGCAGATGGATGCCGCGACCCGCGACGCCAAATACGCCCGCTGGGGCAAGGCCATCGCCGCGACGATGTCGGTATGATCCCCTTTGGCATCACGGCGCCCGGCCGCATCCTCTTTGGCCGGGGCGAGGCCTCGAAGGCCCCGGACCTGATCCGGGCTTTCGGACCGCGAGGTGTCCTCATCCATGGCGCAGACCCCCACCGGGCCGCCTGGCTGGTAAAGGCCCTGGGGCCGGAGACGCTTGCCCTTCCCTGTGCGGGTGAGCCGACGCTCGCGGACCTTGAAGCCGCCCTAGCTGTCGCCCGCGCGCACCGGCCCGACTGGGTGGTCGCGTTGGGAGGCGGGGCGGCGCTGGACCTTGGCAAGGCGCTGGCCGCGCTGATCCCGGCGCCCGAGGGGCCGATGGAACATCTTGAGGTCGTCGGCAAGGGACGGCCCTTGACCGCGGAACCCTTGCCTTTCATCGCGCTGCCCACCACGGCGGGAACCGGCGCTGAGGTCACGAAGAACGCTGTCATCGGACTGCCCGACCTGGGCCGCAAGGTCAGCCTCCGCGACGATCGGATGGTGGCCCGGCTGGCAATCGTCGACCCGGCGCTGACCGACGGCTGTCCCAGGGCGGTGACGCTGGCGTCGGGCCTTGACGCGGTAACGCAGGTGATCGAGCCCTATGTCTCGGCCAAGGCCACGCCCTACACCGACGCGCTGGCCCGTCCCGCGATCGGCCTGGGGATGACGGCCCTGATGCGGCTGATGCAGGGCGAAGAGCCAGAGGCGCGGGACCGCATGGCCTGGGTCAGCCTCTGCGGCGGGTTGGCACTGGCCAACGCGGGTCTTGGCGCCGTGCATGGCTTTGCGGGCGTGATCGGCGGCATGACCGGGGCCGCGCATGGCGCGATCTGCGGGGCGCTTCTGGGGCCGGTCCTTGCCGCCAACCGCTCGGCGACAACTGGTGCGGCGCGGGACCGGCTGGAGGAGGTCTGCGCGCTTCTGGCCGGGCCGCTGGGCTGCCGCCCGACCGATGCCCATGTGGCGTTGCAGGACTGGGCGCGGCGGAACGGGCTGCGCGGCCTGGCCGATCTGGGCGTGACGCCCGACCGTCATGCCGAGATCGTGGCGGCCGCAAAGGGTGCCTCGTCGATGAAGGGAAACCCCGTCGCGCTGACCGACCGGGCGCTGCAGGACGTTCTGGCGCAGGCCTGAGGTAGGGTGGGCGATATCGCCCACCCTACGCGCCAAGTTTGACGGGGATCAAGGCGCGGACCGGGCGGGAGCCGTATCCTTTCGCTTGTCGCCAAAGGAGGGACTTCCGATGCGCCTGACGATGATCCTCTATTCGATGATCGCAACAGCGATGGCCGGGAGCGGCGTGATCGCGGTGCTGACCATGGGCTACAGTACGCTCTGGCCGATCCTCATTGCGGCGGCAGTGGGGGCGGTGCTGGCCCTGCCGGTAGCCTGGGCCGTGGCGCGGCAGATCGACTAGGCCTCGAGGAAGACGCGGACCGTCTCTTCGAATTCGCGTGGCTTCTCGGCATGTAGCCAGTGCCCCGCACCGGGGATCTTTGCGAAGCGAGCCTTGGGGAAGAGTACCTTGATCTGCTCGCGATGTTCAGGACGGACGTAGGGGCTTTCCGACCCCGTGAGGAACAGCGCGGGATGGTCGAACCGCCCCGCGGTTCCGGGCCAGCCGACGATCTTCGGCATCTCGGCCTCCAGCACCTGCAGGTTCAGCTTCCAGCGCGGCGGCTTGTGCCGCAGGTCGAGCGATTGCAGGAAGAAGGCCCGCAGCGCGGGGTCGTCGATCCGTTCCGAAAGCGCTGCATCGGCTTCGGCCCGCGTGGTGATCCGGTCGAGGTCCAGGCCAGCCATCGCCTGCGCGTTGCGGGTCTGGTCATGGCTGTAGGCCACGGGAGCGATGTCGGCGACGATCAGGCGGCGGATCAGATCGGGCCGGGTCAGCGCCAGCTGCATCGCTGCCTTGCCGCCCATCGAATGGCCCAGAAGGTCCACCGGGGCGCCGAGGGCATCGATCACCTCGGCCAGGTCGGCGGCCATTTCCGGGTAGCTGTGGGTTGCGAAACGGGGGCTGTCGCCGTGGTTTCGCATGTCGACCGCCACCACATCGCGCCGATCGGCCAGGCGGCGGGCGATCACGCCCCAGTTGCGGCCGGAGCCATAGAGGCCGTGGGCGATGACCAAGGTCGGAGCTTCGGGGCCGGCGCTGGCGGGGTGGCGGATCGTGGCAAGCATGGCCCTTGATAGCGGCGTCGGCGGGTTCAGGCCAGAGCGGTTGAACATGCCCCCATTCGCTTCTAGGTTCTACCCCAGGGTGTCGAAGGGGTGTGGGGCATGAGCGCGGTGACGATCCAGCAGATGGCGGATCGGGTAGCCCAGCTGCTGGAAGAGCGGCTGGGACTGGGCGGGCGCGACCTGTCGGCCAAGCTGAAACGGGCCGGGCGGACGCTGCCGAAGAAGGTCCGCGATAGCGGGCGGCTGCTGGCGACCTCGGCGCAGCGGGCGCATAATCCGAAGCTTCTGGCGCAGATCGACATGGGCGAAGTGACCGAGGCCTATGATGTCTGCCTGAAGCACCTGATTGCGATCGACCCGGTGGGGCGGCGGCGGGACCTGTTCGCGGGCATCCTGGGTTCGGTCGGGTTCGGGGTGCTGGTGCTGGCTGTCGCGATCCTTGGCTTTCTGGCCTGGCGCGGCTATTTTTAAACCTCTGTCCACGGTGGACATTTCCAGATTTTTCTTTTCCGCCAGTGACTTGGTCGTGGGCGTTTACGATTTGGCAAGCCTTTCCGGCCGTTGTCGAAAGTCCAGTGCTTCCGCGTGCAGCGCGCCGCGGGTCACCAGGGTCACCGTGACGAAAGCCACGTAGAGAAGCAGGTACCACGAGCCGAGCTTTGCGAAGCTGACCATCTGCCCCGGGAGTTGGCCCGAGTAGATCCAGGTGCCTGTCGCGGTGCCGACGTTTTCGGCCACCCACAGCGCAAGCGCCGACAGAACCGCCGCCGCGGGAAGCGGCATCCACCAGTGCCGGTCATGGATGCGGAACCAGATCCGGGTGCGTCCGTAGAGAACCACGGTGGCCAGGAACAGCGCGAGCCGGACATCCGGCAGATAGTGATGGGCGAAGAAATTGACGTAGATCGCAGCGGCGAGGAGGACGGTCAGCGGGAAGTTCGGATAGGGCGCGAAAGCCATGTCGAAGACCCGGATTACCCGGGCCATGTAACTGCCGACGGCGGCATACATGAAGCCCGAGAACAGCGGCACGCCCATCAGCTTGAAGATCCCCGGCTCGGGGTAGGCCCAGGACCCGGCATGGACCTTGAACCACTCCATCGCCGTGCCGGTCAGATGGAAAAGGAGGATCACTCGGGCCTCCTCCCAGGTTTCCAGCCTGGTCCACAGGAAGACGGCCTGCGTCGTGATGGCGAACAGGAACAGCGCGTCGTAGCGGTGGAGCGGCCAATCTGGCTGCCAGACAAGCTTCGTGCCGATGATCGCCAGCAGGAGAAGCCCCCCGAAGAGGCAGGCCCAGCCCTGCTTCAGGACGAACATCGCCAGTTCGGCCACCGCAAAGGGCAACCGGGCGCGGGCCCAGTCGCCCATGCGGTGTTCAAGAGAGCGGGTATCGCGATCGGTCATGCGTGCGGTCGGCTGGACAGGACCCGACTGTGCGGGGCGGAAAGCTGCGCGGTCAAGGTCCGGGTTTGCCTATGGGTTTGCCGGCGCTGGAGCGCCGAGGCGGTCGCGGGGCTAAGGCCGGGGCGCGGGGTCGAAACGGTAGAACAGGTTCGGCTCGGAGACGATGTAGACCTCGCCACCCGGCCCGATGGCGACACCCTCTGCCTGGGGGACCGAGCGGGTCAGGCCATGCCAGCCGGACCAGAGCGTGAGCATGCTGAGCGGCGCACCGTCCGGGGCGTATTCGGCAAGGACCGAGGACATGTGGCTGAGCAGGACCATGTTGCCGGTCGCGTCATGGACGGTGACCGAGGAGAGATCGGTCACGAAGTGCCCCGCCCAGCTGTCGGGCTTCCATTCGCGGACAGTGACGCCCAGGCCCTGACCCTGTACTGCCCGGTCCAGCCCGCCGATCACCAGAACGCGGACCGGCCACATCTCCTGCACCACCACCAGCTCCTTGCGGCGCTGGTCCCAGGAGATGCCTTCGAACCCCATGTTGTCGAAGGCACCGAGGTCCAGCGTCAGGAACGGCGCCGCGTTCAGGTCGATGGTCGTGGTTTCGGGCGTGATGGTAACCCAGGACAGCCGGTGCAGGCCTTCGTCCAGCACGATGAAGCGGTCGCCCTCGACATGGGTGATGCCTTCGACGTCGCTGGCCCCGGTCAGGGGGATATGGCGCAGCAGCTGGCCCTTCGGCGACAGCTCGGCCAGTCCGGTCGGGCGGTTGATCGCGGTGAAAAGCGTGCCGGTCCGGGCGCTGAAGGTCAGTCCAGAGGTATTGTCCGCAAGCCCCGAGATCGGGGTGCCTTCGATGCCGACGTGGTAGTCCGCAAGGTCCAGGCTTTCGGCACGCTGCGGACTGCCGCTCATGGACAGCTGGTGGGCGGCAAGGCCCACGACCCCGCTGGACCAGAGCACGCCCGCCGCCACGGCGGCGAGCGCGAGTGTCATTCGAAAGATCCGGCGACGCGCCACGGCGATCGGATCAGAGCTCCGGATAGATCGGGAAGCGGGCGCACAGGGCTTCGACCTCGGCCTTGACCTTGGCCTCGACGGCGGCGTTGCCGTCTTCGCCGTTCTGGGCCAGGCCGTCGACGACCTCGATGATCCAGC
>JAIXZY010000063.1 GCA_027489355.1 Paracoccaceae bacterium
AAGGTCCCGACCATAACAGGAGGATCGGACCATGACCGCTCCACGCATCGAAACCACTGTCGCCCTGCCGATCACGGGCATGACCTGCGCGTCCTGCGCGGGGCGAGTGGAACGCGCGCTGAAGGCCGTGCCGGGCGTCAGCTCGGCCGCCGTCAACCTCGCCACTGAAACCGCCGAGGTCACCGGCCTTGCCGCGCCCGAAGCCCTGATCGGCGCGGTCGAGAAGGCGGGCTACCACGTTCCCGCCAGCGCGCAGGAGCTAAGCATCGAGGGCATGACCTGCGCCTCTTGCGTGCTGCGGGTCGAGCGCGCGCTGAAGGCGGTGCCCGGGGTGACCGGGGCCACGGTGAACCTTGCGACCGAAAGCGCCCGGATCGATGGGCTGGCCGATCCGGGGGCGCTGATCGCTGCGGTGAAGGGGGTGGGATATGAGGCCCATGCCGCCTCGGCCGCAGTTGAAACCCCGACGGTGCGGCGCGAGCGCGAGGCCGAGGGGCTGACGCGCGACCTGATCCTGGCCGCCGCCCTGACCATGCCGGTCTTCGTGCTGGAGATGGGGTCGCACATGATCCCGGCCTTTCACCACTGGGTGATGGCGACCATCGGGCAAGGGACAAGCTGGCTGATCCAGTTTGCCCTGACCACGCTGGTGCTGGCCGGTCCGGGGCGGCGCTTCTTCCTGAAGGGCATCCCGGCGCTGTTGAAGGGCGCGCCGGACATGTCCTCGCTGGTGGCGGTCGGCTCGGGCGCGGCCTGGGCCTATTCCACGCTGGCGACCTTCGTCCCCGGCCTGCTGCCGCCGGGTTCGGTCGTCGTCTATTTCGAGGCCGCGGCGGTCATCGTCACGCTGATCCTCTTGGGGCGGCTGCTGGAAGCCCGGGCCAAGGGCCGGTCCTCGCGCGCGATCGAGCGGCTGGTGGGCCTGCAACCGTCGGTCGCGCATCTGCGACGGGACGGGCAGGTCCGGGACGTGCCGGTGGCCGAGGTGCGGCGGGGTGACCTTGTGGAACTGCGGCCGGGCGAGAGGGTGCCGGTCGATGGCCGGGTGGCCGAGGGCGCAAGCTGGATCGACGAGTCGATGGTGACGGGCGAGCCCTTGCCGGTTGAGAAGCACGCGGGCGACCGGGTGATCGGCGGGACGGTCAACCAGACGGGCGCGCTGGTGATGGAGGCCGTGTCGGTGGGTGCCGACACCATGCTGTCGCGGATCATCCGCATGGTCGAGGCGGCGCAGGGCGGCAAGCTGCCGATCCAGGCGCTGGTCGACAAGGTGACGCTGTGGTTCGTGCCCGCCGTGATGGGCGTGGCGGTGGCGACCTTCCTGGTCTGGCTGGCCTTCGGTCCCCCGCCCAGCCTGCCGATGGCGCTGGTCAATGGCGTCGCGGTGCTGATCATCGCCTGCCCCTGCGCGATGGGCCTGGCGACCCCGGTCTCTATCCTGGTCGGAACGGGCCGGGGGGCGGAGCTGGGCGTGCTGTTCCGCAAGGGCGAGGCGTTGCAGGCGCTGCAAGGGGTGCAGGTGGTGGCCTTCGACAAGACCGGCACGCTGACCGAGGGCAAGCCGGTGCTGACCAGCTTCCAGCCGGCTGAAGGCGAAACGAAAGAGGCGCTGCTGCCCGTGCTGGCGGCAGTCGAGGCGCAGTCGGAGCATCCCGTTGCCCGTGCCATCGTGGCCAGCGCCGAAGGGCAGGACCTGCCACGGGTCGAGGGGTTCCTGGCGAAGCCGGGCCACGGGGTTTCCGCCCGTGTCGACGGGGCGGAGATCGCGCTTGGGTCGGCGCGCGAGATGGGCAGGCGCGGGGTGGACATTGCCGCCTTCGCGGCCGAGGCCGAGCGGCTGGCCGACCGGGGCGAAAGCCCGCTTTACGCGGCGCGGGACGGCAGGGCCGTGGCGCTTCTGGCGGTGGCGGACCGGGTGAAGGAGACGACGCCCGCGGCGATTGCGGCGATGAAGGCGATGGGCCTGAAGCTGGCGATGATCTCGGGCGACAATGCCCGCACGGCGCAAGCCATCGCGCGCGACCTTGGCATCGACGAGGTGGTGGCCGAGGTCACGCCAGAGGGCAAGGTGGAGGTGATCCGCAAGCTGAAGGCGCAGGGCGCGCTGGCCTTCGCGGGGGACGGGATCAACGACGCGCCCGCGCTGGCCGAGGCCGACGTGGGTGTGGCGATGGGGACGGGGACCGACATCGCCATCGAGGCGGCGGATGTGGTGCTGGTCTCGGGCCGGTTGCCGGCGCTGGCGGATGCCATCGGGCTAAGCCGCGCGACGATGCGGAACATCCGGCAGAACCTGTTCTGGGCCTTCGGCTACAACGTCGCGCTGATCCCGGTGGCGGCCGGGGTGCTGTATCCGGCCTTCGGCATCCTCTTGTCGCCCGTGCTGGCGGCGGGGGCGATGGCGATGTCCTCGGTCTTTGTCCTGACCAACGCCCTGCGGCTGAAACGGTATGGGGTGCGCGCATGATGAACATCGGGGAAGCCTCGGCCGCGAGCGGTGTCTCGGCCAAGATGATCCGCTATTATGAGGAGACCGGGCTGATCCCGCCCGCCGGGCGGACGGCCTCGGGCTACCGGACCTATGGCCCGAAGGAGGTACAGATCCTGCGCTTCGTCCGCCGGGCGCGGGACCTGGGCTTCCCGATGGAGAAGGTGGCGGATCTGCTGGCCTTGTGGCGCGACCGGAGCCGGGCAAGCGCCGATGTGAAACACCTGGCCGAGGCGCAGGTCCGGGCGCTGGAGGACCGCATCCGCGAGATGCAGGAGATGAAGGCGGTGCTGGAGCATCTGGTGCACTCCTGCGCCGGGAACGACCGCCCGGACTGTCCGATCCTGGATGATCTGGGGGGAAGCGGGGCGCCAAGTGCTTGCGCAGCAAAGGCAAACTGACCGGCCAACGAAAAGCGTTGACAGAGGGTATCAGCGCGAAAAACTATACTGACCAGTAAAGCATTTTGCAGGTGGGGCGAATCGTCGCACCGTGGTCGGGGAGGGCGCGGATGCTGCAGGAACGGGTCGAGGGGAAATGGCTTGCCGCCTTCCGCCGGGTTCTGGCGCTGAACGGGATCGGGCAGGGCACGCGGATCGCCATCCTGTCGGAAACCCAGTCGCGCCCTGTCCTGGTGCATCTGTGCGAACTGGCGGCCTTTGACCTGGGGGCGTCGAGCTTCCATGTGCAGATGCCGACCCCGCCTCAGACGGCCTTTGTGCCGGTGAAGTCCACGGGGACAAGCTGGGCCATTGCCGGCAACCGGGCGGTGGTCGAGGCGCTGAAGCTGGTCGAGGTGGTGGTCGACTGCACGGTGGAAGGTCTGATCCACGCCCCCGAATGGCCCGAGATCGAGGAAGCGGGGACGCGGCTGCTGGTCATCACCAACGAGCACCCCGAGATTCTGGAGCGGACCGAGCCCAAGGCCGAAGATGCCCGGCGGGTGCAGGTCGGCATCCAGATGCTGCGTGAGGCGCGCGAGATGCGGGTGACCTCGCCCTCGGGGACCGATCTGGTCGTGGACCTGACCGACGCACCCTGCGGGGGGACGCCGGGGTTCGGGACGCATCCGGGGGCCGTGGCGCACTGGCCCGGCGGCCTCTGCCTCGCCTTCCCCGGCAAGGGCGCGGTGAACGGGCGAATCGTGATGGACGTGGGTGACATGAACCTGACGTTCAAGACCTACCTCACCAGCCGGATCGACTGCCGGATCGAGAACGACTTCGTCACCCGGATCGACGGCGACGGGATCGATGCGCTGCATTTCCGCGAATACATGGAGGCCTGGGATGACCCCAACGCCTATGGCATCTCTCACGTCGGCTGGGGGGTGAACTCGGGGGCGAAGTGGGTCAGCGCCGCCATGTACGACAAGCGCGACATGCAGGCGGTCGAGTTTCGGGCCATCGCCGGTTCGTTCCTGTGGTCCACCGGCGCGAACCAGTACGCGGGCCGCTACACGCTGGGCCATTTCGACCTGCCGATGCGGAACTGCACCATCGCCCTTGACGGGCGCGTCGTCGTCAAGGGCGGCGTTCTGCAAGGGGAGCTTGCCTGATGAACGTTCAAACCCCGGTCTCCGCGATGCCGATGAGCGACCCTTCGGACTATTACGACATGACCCGCGTCCGCCTCGAGGTTGCCGCGGCGATGCGCAAGATCAACGAGCTGGGGCCGGTCTTTGCCTCCCGCGCCAAGGCGGTGGACGACGACGCGTCCTTCCCGACCGAGAACTACCGCGATCTGGCCGACCACGGCTTCCTGGGCCTGTCGATCCCGGTGGAGTTCGGGGGGTGGGGCTTCAGCATGGGCGAATACGCTATGGTGGGCGCAGAGATCGCGAAGTACTGCGGCGCCACCGCGCTGACCTTCAACATGCACAACTCCTCGATGGCCTGGTCGCGGTTCATGTATGACATGCCGAACCTGTCCGAGGCCGAGCGGGAAGCCTTTGCGCCCCTGCGGGCGAAACAGTTCACCCGGGCGATGCAGGAACGCGCGATCTACTCGCAGCCGATCTCGGAAGGCGGGCAGAACTGGACCTCGAAGCCAAACCAGACCCAGGCCCGCGCGGTCGAGGGGGGCTGGAAGATCAACGGCTTCAAGAAGTTCGCCAGTCTCGCTGGATACTGCGACTATTACACCATCGTCTGCACCGAGGTCTTCGAGGGCATCGAGCCCCGGCATGAGGACACGATGCTGTTCGTGGTCCACAAGGATGCTCCGGGCCTGACGGTGAAGGGCGACTGGGACCCCCTTGGGATGCGGGGCACGAACAGCCGGGACCTGATCCTGAAAGACGTTTTCGTGACCGAGGACGACCTGCTGATGCCGCGCGGGATCTTCGGGAAGACCTTGCCGAACTGGCCGCACATGATGGCAACTCTCTCGCCCACCTACATGGGCGTGGCGCAGGGGGCCTACGACTTCACCATCGCCTATCTGAAGGGAAAAGTTCCCGGCCAGCCGCCGATCGACCGGCGGATGTATGCGACGAAGCGCGTTGCTGTGTCGAAGATGTACGCCCGGCTGGCGAACATGCGGGCGCTTTGGTGGCAGGCGTTTTCCGAGGCCAAGGGGATGCCATCCAAAGCCGAGGTCATGCGGATGTACGCGGCCCAGTACAACGTGATGGAAGGCGTGCAGGAGATCACCGCCTTGGCAATCCGCACCTGTGGCGGGCAGTCGATGCTGAAGTCGCTGCCGCTGGAACGGATGTACCGCGACAGCCGCTGCGGGGCGCTGATGCTGCCCTATACTTCGGAAATCATGGAGGATTACATCGGCGTCCTTGCGCTTTACGAGATGGACGAGCTGGACCATGCGCCGGGCGACGAGGGCGGGGCGCGGAACTCTCTGTGGCGGGGGGACAGCGGTTCCCTGAAGGCGCTGCGCTGATGGGGCGCGAGGTGGTGCAGGTCCAGGGTCACGTGCCCGCGCCACCCGAGGCGGTCTGGTCGGTGGTGCGCGACTTCTGCGGGGCCTGGCATCCGTGGGTCCAGACGATCCGCGAGGAGCGGGGGCCGCAAGGGGCGCTGGTCCGGGCCTTCACGGTGTCGGGCGAGGACACGGTCTACCGCGAACAGCTGACCTACTTTTCCGACAGCGACCGGGTGTTGGGCTATACCCATCTGGAGGGCATCCGCGACTGCGAAGCCTATGACGCGCGGTTGACCCTGACGGCGGCCGAGGCCGGTGGGTCGGTCGTCGGCTGGACCGCCACGGTCCGTGCCCCGGCGGCCCGGCTGGGGGCGATCTGCGAAGGCACGAAAGCGGTTTTCGAGACCGGAATTGCGGCCTTGGCGGCGGGCCTGCCTGCGCAACCCGAGCCGAAGGAGGATGGCCGGGGCAAGGCCGAGGTGGGGCTTGAGACTTTGGTCTTCGACGATCTGCCCCGGCTTGCCCTGACGGTCGCAGCCCCCCCACCCCAGCCCTCCCCCACGCGGGGGGAGGGAGGCTCCCGGACGGCTGGCATTGGCTCTGCGGCATCCACTGCGCGCCTCCCCTCCCCCCCGTGGGGAGGGGATGGGGGAGGGGGGCGGCTGGAGGACACGCTCTGCCTGTTCCTGCACGGGATCGGCGGGGGCCGGATGAACTGGCTGCCGCAGGTAGCGGCCGTGGGTGCATTGATGCCCGCCGCCGCCTTGGACCTGCGTGGCTACGGCGACAGCACGCTGGGCCCGCGGCAGTCCACGGTGGACGACTATTGCGCCGACATCCTGCGGGTGGCGTCGCGGCTGGGGGCGAAGCGCCTGGTGCTGGTGGGCCTGTCCTATGGGTCCTGGATCGCCACGTCCTTTGCGATGCGGCACGCGGAAATGCTCGCGGGTCTCGTGCTGTCAGGCGGCTGCACCGGCATGTCCGAGGCCGGGCCGGACGAGCGCGAGGCGTTCCGCGTCTCGCGCGAAGTGCCGTTGAACGCGGGCCAGGTCCCGGCGGATTTCGCGCCGGCGGTGGTCAAGGTGCTGGCGGGGCCGGAGGCATCTGACGCCACTCGGCAAGCCCTGTATGACAGCATGGCCGCCATCCCCGCCGCGACCTACCGCGATGCGCTGGTCTGCTTCACCAACCCGTTGGAGCGGTTCGATTTCTCGAAGCTGACCATGCCGGTCCTGCTGATGACCGGAGAGCACGACCGCCTTGCGCCACCTCAGGAAATCCGCGGCGTCGCGGGCCGGATCTGGGATGCCGCGCCGCGCCCCGACGTCCGCTTCGAGGTGATCCCCGGCGCGGGGCATGTCTGCAACGTGGAGAAGCCCGCGGACTACAACCGTCACCTCCTGGCCTTCCTGCGGCGCCTCGCATGACGCTGCCCCGCCGCCAGCAGAACCGGCTGAACCGCGAGCGGCAGATCCTGGACGCCGCCCTGACGGTCTTTGCGGCGCAGGGGTATTCGGGGACGACGATGGATGCGGTGGCGGCCGAGGCGGGGGTGACGAAGCCCACGCTGTACAGCTACTTCCCGTCGAAGGAGTCGCTCTTCCAGGCGATGATGCTGGGGCAGCGCGATCTGATGCTGGATGTCTTCGCCCACCCTTCGCCGAAGGGGATGGTGGCCGACCTCTGGTCCTTCGCCTGGACCTATGCCGATACGGTGATGCGGCCCGACATGCTGTCGCTTGCGCGGCTGATCATCGGCGAGGTCAGCCGCTTCCCCGAGATCGGGCGGGCCTACCAGGCAAGCGGCCCCGATCACCTTCTGCGGGGGATCATGCGGTATCTGGAGGACCAGCGCGAGGCTGGGCGGCTGGCTTTCGAGGACGCGGAACTGGCGGCGCAGGACCTGTGGGGCCTGATCCTCTCGGCCCCGCGGACCCAGGCGCTGCACATGCCCGACGCGATCCCCGACCGGGTGACGCTGCACCGATACATCACCAACGGCCTGCGGGTCTTTCTGAAGGCCTATTCGACCCACTCGACGCAGGACCAGGACCAACTGGCCGCGCTTGCCCAACAGGAGCCGCAATGACCCCCGAGAACACCCTCGTCGACGACTTCCTTGCCGATCCTGCCAGCCGTTTCGCCACAGTGGCTATGGCAGATACCAACGGGCTGCTGCGTGGGCAGATGGTGTCAGCCTCCGCACTGAAGGGGATCGCCAGAAACGGCATGGGCATGGCCCCGGCGCAGTTGTCGCTGGATCCGACGGATGTGCTTCTGAACCTGCCCGGGGTGAACGATGACAAGGGCGATTTCCACGACGATCCGCTGCAGATCGACCCGGCCAGCGCGCGCAGGCTGCCCTGGTCCAAGCCGGCGCATGACCTTCTTGTCCTGTCGAACTTTACCGGGGCGTCTGCCGAGCTTTGCCCCCGGTCGATCCTGTCGAAGGTGCTGGCCAGGGCGGCCGAGGCAGGCCTTTTCCCGAAATACGGGATGGAGCTGGAGTATACGCTGTTCAACGAAACTCCCGAAAGCGCGCAGGCCAAGGGCTACCGGAACCTCACCCCGGCGACCCAGCACGCCAGCCACGACCTGATCCTGTACCAGGCCGTCCAGACGGAATGGTACGAAGCCGTCGCGGCGATCTGCGAGCCGCTGAAGATCGACCTTGCCAAGATGCACGAAGAGATCGGCGCGGGCTTCATGGAGGCCTGCATCGGCGCGGGCGAGGGTCTGGAGCCGGCGGACCAGCTGATGCTGCTGAAGAACTTCATCCGCGCGCTTGCCCTGCGGCAGGGGAAGTCTGTCACCTTCATGCCAAGGTGGAGCGAAGAGGCCGACAGCCAGTCGATCCACCTGCATATCAGCCTGAAGGACAAGGCGGGCACACCGCTCTTCTGGGACGCAAGCCAGAAGAACGGCGTGAGCCAGACCTTCCGGCATTTCCTTGGCGGGTTGCAGGCATACATCGGCGACATGACCCTGATCTTCCAGCCGACGGTGAACAGCTACCGTCGCTTTGCCCCCGGCACCTTCGCGCCCCCCGGCCTGACATGGGGATATGAAAACCGCACCACCTGCTTCCGCCTGGTCGGCCATGACGCAGGGTCCCTGCGCGTCGAAAACCGTCTGCCGGGCGCCGACACCAACCCTTACCTTACCACCGCCGCCACGCTGGCCGCCGGGGTTGCGGGCATCCTGAACGAGGTCGAGCCGGAACCCGAGGTGATCGGTTCGGGTTACGCGCAAGAGCCCGCCCGCGACTTCGCCCGGTCGATGCCAGAGGCCATCAGCCGCCTGCGCGGCTCGGACTTCGCGCGCGACTGGCTGGGTCCCCGCTTCGTCGAAGGCTTCACCGCCACGCGCGAGGCACAACATGACGAGTTCCGCCGGAAAGTCCCCGACGTGGAACTGCACCGCTTCTTCGACCTTGGGTGAGGTGATGCCAGACACCGATCTCCGCGCCGCATTCGTCGAAGGAATGAGCCGCGCGGCCACCTTCGTCGCCGTCGCCACCACCGATGGCGAGGGTGGACGGGCGGGGGTGACAGTGTCCTCGCTGACCTCGGTTTCGGCGGATGGCGAGCATCCTTCGCTTCTGGTCTGCATCAACCGCCAGTCGGCAGCTGCGGCGGCAATCCTGCAGAACCGCGCCTTCTGCGCCAATCTTCTGGCCGAAAACCAGCAGGAACTGGCCGACCTTTTCGCCGGGCGCAGCACGACCGACCGGGCCGAACGCTTCGACCGCGTGCCGTGGGTCCCGGGTGATCTGGGCCAGCCCCTGTTACGCGGCGCCACGGCAACCTTCGAATGCCGCCTTGCGACCGCGCTTCTGTGGGAAACGCATCACATCATCGTTGGCCGCGTCAGCGCGGTCCGGCTTTCCGACGATGCCTCGGCGCTGCTCTACGGGCAGCGAGCCTATCGCAAGGCCATCCATCTGACGGGGGACGACTGACCCCACGACCCCATGCGGCGGCAAACCACCGCACCACAGACCGGCACCAAGACCGGCAACCCGCACAACAAGGAGGGACAATGTCTGACTTCATCGAAACCGGGAACCGGCTGCGACGCAATTCGCTGGGCGTGGTGGCCGTCACCTTCATGGTGATCTCGGCCGCAGCACCCCTGACCGGGGTCGCCGGGGCCACGCCGCTGGCCTTCCTGCTGGGGAACGGGACCGGCGTGCCGCTGACCTTCATCCTGCTGACGCTGGTCATGCTGGCCTTCGCGGCGGGCTACGTCGCGATGAGCCGTCACGTGATAAACGCAGGCGCCTTCTACGCCTATGCCGCGCGGGGCCTGGGCGGAAGCTGGGGCGGCGCGGTGTCGATCATCGCGCTTGTGGCCTATAACACCATGCAGTTCGGCCTGATCGGCCTGACCGGGGGCATCTCGGCCGGGGTGTTCAGCCAGTTCGGCCTGATCCTCGACTGGTGGGTCTACAGCCTGATCGCCGTGCTTCTGGTCGGCATCCTGGGCTACCGGCAGGTCGACCTGTCGGCCAAGGTCATGGTCGTGCTGGTCGCGCTGGAATACCTGGTCGTGCTGATCGTCGACTTTGCCATCCTGGCGGCCGGCGGGGCCGAGGGGCAGGGGCTGGCGGTCGACATCTTCGACATGTCGGCCTTCACCTCGGGCTCGCTGACCGCTGCGATCCTGTTCTGCCTGGGGTCCTTCATCGGCATCGAGGCGACCACGATCTACGGCGAGGAAGCCCGCGACCCCGAACGGACCATCCCCCGGGCGACCTATCTGTCGATCCTGATGATCGGTGTCTTCTTCTTCTTCACCACCTGGCTGATGATCGCCGGGACCGGTGCGGACAAGCTGATGGAGACCCTTGGCGGGCTTGAGGACCCGACGGCCTATTTCTTCATCCTGGCCGAGACCTATACCAACCCGACGGTCTCCATGGTGGCGGGGCTCTTGCTGGTCTCCAGCCTGTTCGCGGCGCTGTCGGCCTTCCACAACTACATCGCCCGCTATTCCTATGTCGCGGGCCGGGACGGCCTTCTGCCCGAGGCTTTCGGACGGACCCACGGCACGCACCAGAGCCCGCATATCGGCTCTGTCGTGCAGACCATCGGCGCGCTGGCGGTACTGGCGATCTTTGCCGGGCTGGGGCTGGACCCGATCCTGAACCTGTTCACCTGGATCAGCCAGGTCGGCACCCTGGGCGTGATCGGGATGATGGGCCTGACCTCGCTGTCGGTGATCGCCTTCTTCGCGCGTCAGGGCGGCGGGTCGGTGCTGTCGACGAAGATCCTGCCCGCGATAGCCGGGCTGGTCATGGCGGCGCTGTTCGTCTTCATCTTCGCCACCTACGGCGACCTGACCGGCACGACCGGCGGCGCGCTGCGCTGGATCCTGCCCTCGCTGATCCCCCTGGCCGGGGTGGTGGGCTTTCTGCTGGCCCAGCGGCTGAAGGCTGCGGACCCGGAGCGGTTCGCGCGGATGGGGATGAACCAGGGGTAGGGTCGTGGGGGCCGAACCGTATGGGCCGGCCCCCTAAAGCTGACGCATCCAGAACTGCAGGGGCTTTTCGGTCTCTTCCCGGTCGCCAAGGTCCTTCCAGCTGAAGCGGGCGACGACCCCCGGCAGCGGCTGGTACCCGCGCCCGCGCCAGAAGGCGTCGTTGGTCCGCGCCGAGGCAGGCCGGGCCGGGTGATCGTCGGGCCGGATGACCGAGCAGAAGGCGACATGCGTGCGGCCAAGGGCGCGGGCATGGGCCTCGCGCAGGTCGATGAAGCGGTGGCCGAGGCCGAGGCCGCGGTAGGGGCGGAGAAGGACGGATTCCGCGCCGTAGAGGATGCTCTCCGGTTGGATGCCGAGGTCGCGGAACGGAGCCGAGAACTCCGGCGCGTGGTCTTCCATCGGGGTCGAAGTCGAGGCGCCGATCAGCTGGCCGTCGTGGAACGCGCCCACGAGCAGCGCGCCGGGGTTGTCTCGGTAGGTGGCAAGGTATTCGCGTTCGTAGTCGAGCGATCCGTCGTAGAGGTAGGGCCAGTCCCGGAACACGGTGATCCGCAGCTGGGCGACGCCATCGAGGTCGGCTTCCAGGTCGGGGCCCCGCAGGACACGGACGTCGATCTCGTCGATGTTCACTGGCTCACCTGCCGGATCCAGTCGTTCAGGTTGTAGAAGGTGGTGATGCGGCTGATGAGGCCACCCTTGATCTCAAAGAACCCCCCGGCGGGGAGGATGTATCGCTGGCCGCGGGCCTCGGGCAGACCGGGGTCGGTCTTCAGATACTCCCCGTGGACCACGAATTCGGCGGCCCCCCGGGTGCCGTCGTCGGTGGCGAAGAGGGTCAGATCCTTCAGCTGCTCGCGGTAGCTGACCCCCATGTGGCCGCAGAATTCGCGGAACTTTGCCTTGCCCAGCCGGTGCCCGCCCTCGTTCACCCGATGCTCCACGTCCTCGGCCAGGCAGGCGAGCATCCCCTCGGGGTCGCCGGCGTTGAAGGCGTCGTAGTAGCGGCGGATCAGGGAGAGGGTCGTCTCGCGGGTCATCGGGGTCTCCTTTGCGGCCGGAGAGTAGCGGGCGGGGGGAGCGTTTCCAAGCCGGAGGGGACAGGTTGGGGGCGGAAAGCGACCTTGGGGGGAGGGGTGTCCACGGTGGACGGGTGAGCGGCCGCAAAAGATTCCAAGGGGTTGGGCGTGGGCATTAACGGAGTGTCAAGAATTGGGAGAAGCTGCTGTCGCCGGGGAGAAGGTATTCTGGTGGCGGCAAAGGAACTTTTTCAGGGAATTTGAAACTTCCGCTTCACCGCCTCCGTAGCGTTGGCACTGGAAAACCAACGGAGGAAAAGAATGCGCAAAACTCTCACCGTCTCGTTTGCTTTTCTCACCCTGACTGCCGCGGGTGTTTCGGCAGGGCATCTTGAAGGCAAGGCCTATGCCAACGGGGCGCAGAACTCGGGCGACGTCGCCTACCGGGCTGTCGAGCAGGGCACCCTGCACCCCGGACATGTCGGGGTTTTCGCCACGGGAAAGAATGGCGAGGAGAAGTACAACAAGCCTGCCGCCGACTATCACCTGGACGGAACGCCCTACGAGTCCGGTCCCGGCGGCTATGGCGCGCAGCAGAGCGCCAAGGAGTAAGGCCGGTCAAAGACCGGGCCAAAGCAAGAAAGCGGTCAGGGTTGCCTGACCGCTTTCCCAATTGAACCGTTTGCCAGTTGGCCGGGCGCTTACCCCTGCAGGGTCCTGACCCCATACCCCTCGCCCCGCGCCTTCATCGCGGCGACGGCGGCCACTGACGCGGCAGCGGTGGTGAAATACGGGATCTTGTCCATCAGCGCGACGCGGCGGATGTCGCGGCTGTCGCTGACGGCCTGGGTGCCCTCGGTCGTGTTCATCACCAGGGCGATCTCGTTGTTCTTCAGCCGGTCAACGATGTTGGGACGGCCTTCGTAGACCTTGGCGACGGGCTCGGCGGTCACTCCGTTCGACGCCAGCCAGGACGCGGTGCCCTTGGTCGCGACGATGGTGAAGCCCATCGCCACAAGGTCCTTCGCGGCGGCCGCAAGGGCGTCGGTCTTGTCCATGTCCTTGACCGACAGGAACACGCGGCCCTCGGTCGGCAGGATCGTCCCGGCGCCCATCTGGGCCTTGAGGAATGCCAGCGCAAAGGTGCGGTCCCAGCCCATCACCTCGCCGGTCGAGCGCATTTCCGGCCCTAGCATCGGGTCGACGCCGGGGAAGCGGGCGAAGGGGAGGACGGCCTCCTTGACGCTGAACCAGGGGGTGTTGGGGTCGGCGAGCGTCAGCGGGTCGGCCAGGGGCAGGGGGCTGTCGGGGCCGACGCCCTGCGGGTAGGGGGCGCGGGCGGGGAAGGTGGAGAGGGGCTCGCCGGCCATCAGGCGGGCGGCGATGGAGGCGATGGCGCTGTCGGTGGCCTTGGCGACGAAGGGCACAGTGCGGCTCGCGCGCGGGTTCACTTCCAGGACGTAGATCACCCCGTCCTTGATCGCGAATTGCACGTTCATCAGGCCGACGACGTTCAGCGCCTTTGCCATGACGACGGTCTGGCGCTTCAGCTCCTCGACGGTTTCCGCCGACAGCTGGTGCGGCGGGAGGCAGCAGGCCGAGTCGCCGGAGTGGACGCCCGCTTCCTCGATATGTTCCATGATTCCAGCGACATGGACGGATTTACCGTCGCTTAACGCATCGACGTCAACCTCGACTGCACCGGAGAGGTAGCTATCGAGCAGCACGGGCGAGTCGCCCGAAACCTGGACGGCGGTGGAGATGTAGCGTTCGAGCTGTTCGTCCGAGCGGACGATTTCCATCGCGCGGCCGCCAAGGACGAAGGAGGGGCGGATGACGAGCGGGTAGCCGACGTCTTTGGCCACGGCGAAGGCCTCGTCGCGGCTGCGGGCCGTGCCGTTGTGCGGCTGTTTGAGGCCGAGGTCCTGCAGGAGCCGCTGGAACCGCTCACGGTCTTCGGCAAGGTCGATGGCGTCCGGCGTGGTGCCGAGGATCGGGATGCCCTCGGCGTGGAGGGCATTGGCGAGTTTCAGGGGCGTCTGGCCGCCGAACTGGACGATGACGCCGTGGAGGGTGCCGTTCTCTTGCTCGACCCGCAGGATTTCCAGGACATGCTCCAGGGTCAGCGGTTCGAAATAGAGGCGGTCCGAGGTGTCGTAGTCGGTCGAGACGGTCTCGGGGTTGCAGTTGACCATGATGGTCTCATAGCCCGCCGCCGTGAGGGCAAAGCAGGCGTGGCAGCAGCAGTAGTCGAACTCGATCCCCTGGCCGATCCGGTTCGGGCCGCCGCCGCGGATGACGACTTTCTTGGCCGCGGTGGGGCGGGATTCGCATTCCACGTCGCCCATCGCGGGGGCCTCGTAGGTGGAATACATGTAGGGGGTCTGGGCCTCGAACTCGGCGGCGCAGGTGTCGATGCGCTTGAAGACGGCCTGGACGCCGAGGTTGCGGCGGGCGCGGCGGACCTGGCCCTCGTCGCGGCCGGTGAGCTTGGCGAGGCGGGCGTCGGTGAAGCCCATCATCTTGAGCTGGCGGAGGGCGTCGGCGTTGGTCGGCAGGCCGTTCTTGCGGATGGTCGCCTCGGTGTCGATGATTTCGCGGATGCGGGACAGGAACCAGGGGTCGAAGGCGGTGACGTCCTGGATTTCGTCGTTCGTCAGGCCGTGGCGCATGGCCTGGGCGATGACGCGGAGGCGGTCGGGGGTAGCCTGGCCCAAGGCCTTGATGATCGCAGCGCGGTCGGGCGCACCGGGAATGGCGATTTCGTCGAAGCCGGTGAGGCCGGTTTCGAGGCTTGCGAGGGCCTTCTGCATCGATTCATGGATCGTGCGGCCGATCGCCATCGCCTCGCCCACCGATTTCATCGCGGTGGTGAGGTTGGGCTCGGACCCCGGGAACTTCTCGAAGGCGAAGCGGGGGATCTTGGTGACGACGTAGTCGATGGAGGGCTCGAAGGAGGCGGGCGTGACCTTGGTGATGTCGTTGTCGAGCTCGTCCAGCGTGTAGCCGATGGCGAGCTTGGCGGCGATCTTGGCGATGGGGAAGCCGGTGGCTTTGGATGCGAGCGCGGAGGACCGCGACACGCGGGGGTTCATCTCGATGACGACCATGCGGCCGTCCTTCGGGTTGATCGCCCATTGCACGTTGGACCCGCCGGTTTCGACCCCGATCTCGCGCAGGACGGCGATACTGCCGTTGCGCATGATCTGGTATTCCTTGTCGGTCAGCGTCAGGGCGGGGGCGACGGTGATGGAATCGCCCGTATGCACCCCCATGGGGTCCACATTCTCG
>JAIXZY010000003.1 GCA_027489355.1 Paracoccaceae bacterium
CTGACCCTAGAAGACTTGAAGAAGGCCGTGAAATCCGGCGAAATCGACACCGTGATCGCGGCCGGCATCGACATGCAGGGCCGCCTGATGGGCAAGCGCTTCCACGCGCAGTTCTTCGTAGACGGCGGCTGGGAAGAGACCCATTGCTGCAACTACCTTCTCACCGTGGACATGGAGATGAACACGGTGCAGGGCTACAAGTCCTCCAGCTGGGAAACCGGCTATGGCGACTACACGCTGAAGCCCGACCTTCGGACCCTGCGCCGTATTCCCTGGCTCCCCGGCACCGCGCTGGTCCTCGGCGACACGCAGGACCATGCGACGCACGCCGATGTGCCCCACGCGCCCCGGTCGATCCTGAAGCGTCAGGTCGAGCGCGCCCGCGCGATGGGGTTCGAGCCGATGATGGCGACCGAGCTGGAGTTCTACCTGTTTGAAAACTCCTACGAGAACCTGCGCGATGGCGGGCTGAACGCCCTGCGCACCGTGGGCGGCTACAACGAGGATTACCACATCTTCCAGACCACCAAGGAAGAGGACGTGATGCGCGCCGTCCGCAACGGGCTTTATGGCGCGGGGATCCCGGTGGAGAATTCCAAGGGCGAGGCCGAGGCGGGGCAGGAGGAGATCAACTATCGGTATTCCGACGCGCTCGATACCGCCGACAACCACGTCATCATCAAGAACGCGATCAAGGAGATCGCCTGGTCCAAGGGCAAGTCGGTGACCTTCATGGCCAAGTACGACCATCGCCGCGCGGGGTCGTCTTCGCATATCCACCAGTCCCTGTGGTCCACCGATGGCAAGGCCAGCTTCGCCGACCACCACGACCAGCATGGCATGTCGGACCTGATGAAGCACTACCTCGCCGGCCAGCTGCACCACGCCCGCGACATCACGGCCTTCCTCGCGCCGTATGTGAACAGCTACAAGCGCTTCACCATCGGGATGTTCGCCCCCACCAAGGCGGTCTGGAGCGCCGACAACCGCACCGCGGGTTTCCGCGTCTGCGGCGTGCATACCAAGGCCGTGCGGGTGGAATGCCGCATTCCGGGATCGGACGTGAACCCCTACCTTGCCTGCGCTGCGTTGCTGGCCGCAGGTCTGGACGGGATCGAGAAGAAGATGGCGCTCGAACCCGAGATGAAGGGCGACATGTACAACACCAAGGGCATCCGCGAGATCCCGCATACCCTGCGTGAGGCGACGGACCTTCTGAACAAGTCCACGATGCTGCGTGAGGCCTTCGGCGATGACGTGATCGACCACTACCACCACGCCGCCCAATGGGAGATTTCCGAGACCGACCGCGTCGTCACGGATTTCGAACGCGAGCGGCTTCTGGAACGCGCCTGATTGTAGGGTGCGCATTCATCGCGCACCCACCCCACCGAACTGGTGCGCCATGAATGCGCACCCTACGAGGCCAAAATGAAACCCATCCAACTCATCTCTCCCGTCGACGGCCGGGTCTATGCGGAACGTATGCCGCTGTCGGCCGAGGCCGCCGATGCTGTCGTCGCCCGCGCGAAGGCCGCGCAGAAACCCTGGGCCGCCCGCCCGCTGGAAGAGCGCATCGCGCTGGTGAAAGCCGGGGTCGCCAAGCTGAACACCATGACCGACGTGGTGGTCGAGGAAATCGCCTGGCAGATGGGCCGCCCCACCCGCTATGGCGGGGAGTTCGGCGGCGTGAACGCCCGCACTGACTACATGGCGTCCATTGCCGCTGAGACCCTGGCCCCGCACATGGTCGAGGACTCTGACAAGTTCCGCCGCTACCTCGCCCGCGAGCCGGTGGGCGTCGTCTTCATCATCGCGCCGTGGAACTACCCCTACCTGACCACGATCAACACCCTCGTCCCCGCGCTGATCGCCGGGAACACGGTGGTCCTGAAGCATGCCTCGCAGACGCTGCTGGTCGGTGAGCGCCTCGCCGAGGCCTTCCATGCGGCGGGCGTGCCAGAGGACGTGTTCCAGAACGTCGTCCTCGACCACGCCACCACCGAACGCCTGATCGGCCAGCGCAGCTTTGGCTTCGTCAACTTCACCGGCTCGGTCGGTGGCGGGCAGGCCATCGAACGCGCTGCCGCCGGGACCTTCACGCCGCTGGGGCTGGAGCTTGGTGGCAAGGACCCGGGCTACGTGCGTGAGGACGCGAACCTGGACCTCGCCGTCGACGTGCTGATGGACGGCGCGATGTACAACGCGGGGCAGTGCTGCTGCGGGATCGAACGCATTTACGTCCACGAGAAACTCTTCGACAGCTTCGTCGAGAAATCCGTGGCCTGGGTCGGCCAGTTGAAACTCGGCAACCCCTTCGATGCCTCCACGACGCTCGGCCCGATGGCGCACAAGCGCTTTGCCCAGACCGTCCGCGACCAAACCGCCGAGGCCATCGCCAAGGGGGCGAAGCCGCTCCTCGACCCGAAGAAGTTCGCCGATGACGGGGGCGCCTATCTTGCTCCGCAAATCCTGGTCAACGTCGACCATTCCATGCGCGTGATGAAGGAGGAGTCCTTCGGCCCCGTCGTCGGCATCATGCCGGTGAAGAACGATGCCGAGGCCATCGCCCTGATGAACGACTCGCCCTATGGCCTGACCGCCAGCATCTGGACGCAGGACTACGACACCGCCGCCGCGCTGGGCGCGCAGGTGGAAACCGGGACGGTATTCATGAACCGGGCCGACTACCTGGACCCGGCGCTGACCTGGACCGGGGTCAAGGACACCGGGCGGGGCACCTCGCTGAGCTATCTCGGGTTCCATTCGGTGACCCGGCCGAAATCCTATCACCTCAAGAAAGTCTGAGACCATGACCCACAACGTTCCCAACCGGAACTGGTCCTACCCCACCGCGATCAAGTTCGGCGTCGGCCGGATCGCGGAACTGGCCGATCACGCGAAAAGCATCGGCCTGACGAAGCCTCTCTTGGTGACCGACAAGGCGCTGGCCGCCCTGCCGATCACCAAGAACGCCCTCGACGTGCTGGAGGCCGGTGGCCTTGGCCGCGCGGTCTTCTCGGACGTGGACCCGAACCCGAACGAGAAGAACATGGAGGCCGGGATCGAGGTCTACCTCGCCGGCGGCCATGACGGGGTGATCTGCTTCGGCGGCGGCTCGGCGCTGGACCTTGGCAAGATGATTGCCCTCATGGCGCATCAGCCGAAGAAGCTGAAGGTCTGGCAGCTGGAGGATATCGACGACTGGTACACCCGCGCCGATGCATCCAAAATCGCGCCGATCATCGCGGTGCCGACGACGGCGGGGACCGGGTCCGAAGTGGGCCGCGCGGGGGTGCTGACGAACTCCGAGACGCACAAGAAGAAGATCATCTTCCATCCGAAGCTGATGCCTGCCGTCACGATCTGCGATCCCGCGCTGACGACGGGGATGCCGAAGTTCATCACGGCAGGCACCGGCATGGACGCGCTGGCGCATTGCCTGGAGGCCTACTCGAGCCCCTTCTACCACCCGATGTCCCAGGGCATCGCGCTGGAAGGGATGCGGCTGGTGTTCGAGAACCTGCCCAAGGTCTATGCCGACCCGAACGACCTTGACGCCCGCGCGCATATGATGTCGGCGGCGGCGATGGGGGCGGTGGCGTTCCAGAAGGGACTGGGGGCGATCCATTCGCTGAGCCACCCGATCGGGGCGGTCTACAACACCCACCACGGCACCACGAACGCCGTCGTCATGCCGATGGTCCTGAATTTCAACCGCCGTGCGGTCAAGGACAAGCTGGCGGCCGCGGCGGCCTATTGCGGGATCAAGGGCGGCTACAAGGGCTTCTACCAGCGCATCCTGGACCTGCGGGCCGCGCTGGACATCCCCGAGACTCTCACCAAGCTTGGCGTCAAGGACCCCGACCTGGACATGCTGACCAAGATGGCGCTGGAGGATCCCTCCTGCGGCGGGAACCCGGTGAAGATGACGAAGAAGAACACCCGCGCGCTGTACGAAGCCTGTCTGTAGGGTGGGCGATACGCCCACCCTACGCCCGCAAGGACAGTGACACCGGATGCGTGAGACGACCGATATCGCCGTGATTGGCGCGGGCGTGGTGGGCCTTGCCATCGCGCTGGAACTGATCGACCAGGGCCATGAGGTTGTCCTGGTCGATCCCGGCCAGCCCGGCATGGGGGCAAGCTACGGCAATGCCGGCACCATCGCCGGCTATGCCACCAGCCCCGTTGGCACGCCTGATGTCCTTCGGTCGCTGCCCTCGCTGCTTCTGTCGAAGACTTCGCCGCTGGCGATCCGCCACCGGGCGCTGCCCTCGCTTGGGCCCTGGCTGCTGCGCTTTTTGTGGCAATCCCTTCCCGCGCAGGCCGAGCGGAACGCCCGCGGGATTGCGGCGCTCCTAGCCGGCGCAGCCGAGATGTGGGACGATCTTGCATTGCGGGTGCAGGGCGCGGGCATCCTGCAGCGGCGCGGCTGTCTCTACCTCTACGAAACCCCGGAGGCCTTTGCCGCAGCCTCGGGCGAGCTGGATCGACGCCGCGCGCTGGGGGTCGAGGTCGACCTGATCGGTCCTGACCGGCTGGCCGAGTTGGAGCCGAATCTGCCGCCCACGCTGGGCGGCGCGGCCTGGTTCACCGGGGCGACCTTCCTGGACGATCCGGGTCGCATGATGGGTCTGCTTGCCGCCGCTGTCCTGCAGAACGCGCGACACATCTCCACCAGGGCCGAGCGCCTGACCCGGATGCCCGACGGCGTGGTGATCGAGGGTCCGGGCCTGCACCTGCACGCCCGCCGTGTGGTGATCGCCGCGGGGGCGCATTCCCGCGACCTTGCCCGGCAGGCGGGCGACCGCATCCCGCTGGACACCGAGCGCGGCTACCATGTCGAATGGGACATGGCGACGCCGCTGCTGTCGCGCCCGTCCTGCCCGACCGCGCGGGGGTTCTACTTCTGTCCGATGGCGGGGCGGCTGCGCGTTGCCGGGACGGTCGAACTGGGCGGACTGACGCTGCCGCCGTCCCCCCACCGGGTTGCCCGCCTGATCGAGGGCGCGCGCGCCTTCTTTCCCGACCTGCCGCAGCCGGATCGGCACTGGATGGGCTTCCGGCCGTCCTTGCCGGACAGCCTGCCGGTGATAGGCCCGTCCCGCGGTGGGGACGATGTCGTTCTGGCTTTCGGCCACGGCCACCTTGGGGTCACGATGGCCCCGGTCACCGCGCGCATCGTGGCAGACCTGCTGGCCGGGCGCGACCCCGGCCATGCCGCCATCGCCTGCCGCCCGACCCGGTTCTAGCGGGCCTGGGTCCGGTCAGCGAAGGATCATTCTTCCGTGAGGACCGGTTCGTCGTCGTCGTCATCGTCGCCGCAGGCGATGGCGCAGAGGATGATCCCGCCGATGATGACCGGCACGATCCATCCCGACCGCGGCGTCTGTTCCACCACGACTTCGGGCTGAATTTCCTCTTCGATGACAACCGGCCCGCCGGCCAGAACGGCGGTCGAGGTGAAGGCAAGCGTGGCGGCAAGGGTGGGGGCGACAAGCATCTTCATGGGGCGTTCCTTTCGCGGAGTTGCGTCGCGGTGTAACTGGCCGCGACCGACCCGGTTCCCGTCCTTGGCATTTCGACGACAACTGTGGCGAATGTGCCGCAGGTAACCCGACGACAGGCCAGACGGGTCACGCGTAGGCCTTGGCCCAGCGGTTGATCAGCTGTCCCTGCAACCGTCGGGCACGCGAAGTCCAGGCCTTGCCGCCCTCGGGTTCTTCGCGCAGCGCGACGGGGACCGCGTCACGGCGTTCGGGGTCGCCCGTGAAGATGGCAAAGACCAGCTCGCGTCCCTGCGGCGGAACGATGTGCCCGGCAAGGCCCGAGACGAAGTTCAGCGTGCCCGACTTTGCCAGCACCTTGACCGGATGCCCGTCGATCACCTTGCCCTTGTCGTCCTTCATGCCGACATCGCGCAGGATGGCCTTCAGGCCCCGCCCCTCGCGGTCGGCCTGGGCCAGCACCTTCGCCATACCCGCCGCAGTGACCCGTGACTGGCCGCCGAGACCGGAGTGGTCATGCATCTCGAAGGTCACCCCGAAGTTTGCCCGCACCCAATCCGACATCATGCGGCCCGAGGCCTCCAGCCCCGGCGCACCCGAGGCGGTCAGCCCGACGCATTCGGCGGTCAGGTTGGTGGAATAGCGCAGCATGTCGCGCAGGACTTCGGGCAGCGGCTCGCTTTCGATGCGGTCGATTTCGGTGCCGGGGGGGACCGAGGCCACGCGTTCGCCCGCCTCGAGTCGGATGCCCTGGGCGCGGGCGAGGGTGCGAAACACCTCGGCCACATAGGCGCCGGGATCGCGGACGGGAAGCCAGCGGCTGCCGCCCTTGCCAAGCGCGCCCGAGGCGACGGTCCATTCCTCGACGCGGCCACGACCATAGGTGAAGAGCGGCGCCTCGCGCTGCGCCACGGCGACGCGGACCATGCCGACCTCGGGGACGAAGCGTTCGCCGCGGGCATCGACCGTCGTGCGCCAGTCGCCCGAAACGCGCTTCCATTCGAAGTAGACGCGATTGAAGTTCAGGCAAAGACCCGAGACGGCGGCGTTGTAGCCCACATGCTCGGGCTGGTCGGAAGCGATGCCCTCCAGCCGGGGCAAGGCACCGTCCCAGTAGAGAAACCGCCCCGTCGCGCCCTTGAGTCCCGCCTTCGCCAACCGCGCCACGAGGTCGCCCAACTGGTCGGTCTGCAAGGTCGGATCGCCGCCGCCGGCCAGCACGAGGTCGCCCTGCACGATACCGCCCGCGACCGGCCCGGTCGCCAGGACCCGCGTGGCAAAGCGGTAGCCCGCCCCCAGTCTCTCCAAGGCGTAAAGCGAGGTGACGGCCTTGGCCACACTGGCCGGCGGCAGGGGGAGGTCGGGGTCGTGGGCTTCGAGCACCGTGCCGGCCTTCGGGTCCATCAGCACATAGGCCACCGCTCCGCCCAGCTTGGCGGCCGCGATCAGCTCGGCGGTGTCGACGGGGTTCGCAGCGGGTCGGGCAACGGCCTTGCCGCCGCGCGCGACCGGACGGGGAGAGCTGTCCATCCCCTCGCCCGCCGCCGGGAAGGCTGCCCCGGCCAGCAGTCCGGCCAGCATCATGCGCCGCGAAATCAGCATCCCACCCTCCGTTTAGCGGGTCATAGACCCATCCGGGCCGATTCCGCCAGTCTGACCGCCTCATCCCCCGGTCGCGGTTGCGTGATTGCCGGCTGGCGCGCTTTACCGCCCCGACTTCCACCCGCCCCGCGCCCGGATCTCGGTCGAGGAGGCATCGTTCATCGGCAGGTTCACGAAGGCCCAGACCGGAGGCTTGTGACCGCGCAGGGTTTCGCCCCGGTCGACCTGATGCACCCGGAAGGCCCGCGCGGCCACGCTGGTCCGCGCCGCCACGCCCGAGCCGGGCCGGGCCAGCACGCCCACGGCGACCGACCGGAGGATGTCCCGCCACCTGCCCCATTTGTGGAACTGGACCAGGTTGTCCGCCCCCATCAGCCAGACAAAGGTGACGCCCGGATACAGCGCCTTCAACCGGTCGATGGTGTCCGCGGTCATCCGCGTGCCAAGCTCTGCCTCCAGCGCGGTGATCTTCACCCGCGGGTCGCGCATCACCGCCCTGGCCCGCGCCATCCGGTCCGCAAGGGGCGCGGGCTGCCGCGCCTTCAGCGGATTGCCGGGGCTTACCAGCCACCAGACCTGGTCCAGCCCCATCCGCTTCAGCGCCTCGCGCGTGATGTGCACATGCCCCTCGTGCGCCGGATCGAACGACCCGCCGAGCAGCCCCACGACCATGCCCTTGGTCGCCACCGGAAATCCCTGCCGCATCTGCGTGCCGTCCACCCTTTGGCCGCACAGGTTGCCGAGGCGGCCGTGAAGGTCAAGCGCCTCACTTGCAGGGTTGCCGGGTCGGGCCTAGTCTTACCGCCTCTGTCCAGGCAAGGCCCATGTCCGTTCCTCAGACGTCGATCGCCATAGAGGACCCGGCCTCTCCCGCGGCCGAGGCCTGCCTGCGCGCCTATTTCGCCCTGCTTGCGGACCGCATCCCCGGGGTCGACCCCGCCCATGTGCCCATCCCCGACCCCGATGCCGATGCGTTCCGCCCCCCGCGCGGCGTATTCCTGTTGGCCCGCCTGGGGGAGGCCAGCCTCGGCTGCGTCTCGCTGAAAGCCATCGACCCGACACTGGGCGAGGTCAAGCGCCTCTGGGTCGCGCCCGAGGCCCGAGGCCAGGGCCTTGCCCGCCGCCTGATGGAGGAGATCGAGGCCTTCGCCCGCCAGGCCGGGATGACGCATTTGCGGCTGGACACCAACCGCGCCCTGACCGAGGCGCTGGCGCTTTACCGCAAGACCGGGTGGCAGCCCACCGCGCCTTTCACCCGGGCCTTCCCGGCAACCGACTGGTTCCTCAAGCGCCTCTGACTGCCGTTGCAGCGGACGCCCTTCGTCGCTACATACGCGGCAACCCCCGAACCGGAGCACGCCATGGCCAGCTATCAATACGTCTACCACATGGAGAACGTCTCCAAGACCTACCCGGGCGGCAAGACCTGCTTTGAAAACATCCACCTGAACTTCCTGCCCGGCGTGAAGATCGGCGTCGTCGGCGTCAACGGCGCGGGGAAATCCACGCTCCTGAAGATCATGGCCGGGATGGACAAGGACTTCAAAGGCGAGGCCTGGGCCGCCAAGGGCGCCAAGGTCGGCTACCTCGCGCAGGAGCCGTACCTGGACCCGGCGCTGACGGCGAAGGAGAACGTCATGCTCGGCGTGGCGGCGCAGCAGGCGATCCTCGACCGCTACAACGAGCTTGCCATGAACTACTTGGACGAGACCGCGGACGAGATGGCGCAGCTGCAGGACCAGATCGACGCCCAGAACCTGTGGGAACTTGACGCGACCGTCGGCGTCGCGATGGACGCGCTCCGCTGCCCGCCGGACGATGCCGATGTGACGACGCTCTCGGGCGGGGAACGTCGCCGGGTGGCGCTCTGCAAGCTCCTCCTCGAAAAGCCCGACATGCTGCTTCTCGACGAACCGACCAACCACCTGGATGCCGAGTCGATCGCTTGGCTGCAGAAGCACCTGATCGACTACAAGGGCACAATCCTGATCGTCACCCACGACCGCTATTTCCTCGACGACATCACCGGCTGGATCCTGGAACTCGACCGCGGCCGGGGCATCCCGTATGAGGGCAACTATTCCGCCTGGCTCGACCAGAAGGCCAAGCGGATGGCGCAGGAAGCGCGTGAGGACAAGTCCAAGCAGAAGGCGTTGGAAAAGGAACTGGAGTGGATCCGCTCCGGTGCCAAGGCGCGGCAGGCCAAGGGCAAGGCCCGCCTCAACCGCTACAACGAGATGGCAAGCCAGACCGTCACCGAACGCGCCACCACCGCGCAGATCATCATCCCGAACGGCGAACGGCTCGGCAACAAGGTGATCGAGGTCGAGGGCCTGAAGAAGCACATGGGCGACAAGCTTCTGATCGAGAACCTCAGCTTCACCGTCCCGCCGGGCGCCATCGTCGGCGTAATCGGCCCGAACGGCGCCGGCAAGTCCACGCTTTTCCGAATGATCACCGGACAGGAACCGCCCGACGAGGGCACGATCAAGCTGGGCGACACGGTGAAGCTCGCCTACGTCGACCAGTCGCGCGATGCGCTCGACCCGAACAAGAACGTCTGGGAGGAAATCTCGGGCGGGGCCGAGGTGATCCATCTGGGCGACATGCAAATGAACAGCCGCGTCTACACCGGGGCCTTCAACTTCAAGGGCACCGACCAGCAGAAGAAGGTCGGCCTCCTGTCAGGCGGGGAACGCAACCGCGTCCATATGGCGAAGCTTCTGAAGTCGGGCGGCAACGTGCTGCTCCTTGACGAACCGACCAACGACCTCGACGTGGAAACCCTGCAGGCGCTGGAAGCTGCCATCGAAGACTTCGCGGGCTGCGCGATCATCATCAGCCACGACCGCTTCTTCCTCGACCGACTCTGCACCCACATCCTGGCCTTCGAAGGCGACGCCCATGTGGAATGGTTCGAGGGCAACTTCCAGGCCTACGAGGAAGACAAGGTCCGCCGCCTCGGCCCCGACGCGCTGGAACCGAAGCGGGTCAAGTACAAGCGCTTCGCCCGCTGACGACGAAAGGGGGCCGGGACCGCCCTGCCCCCTTGCTCTTTTTCCAAATACTCCCGCCGGAGGCGCGCCCGAGGCGGAGGGCGCAAGCCCCGACGCCGAGACAAGGACTTGCGCCGCAAGGCGCTCATTCTGATAAGCGCCGGTCGGGGCGGCGCGGTAGGTGGCGCGCAGCATGGACCTGGTCGAGACAGTCATCGAAGACCCGCGGTGGGAGGAATTCGGCCTTGCCGCGCTGGCCGAACGGGCCGCGCGCGCAACGTTGTCCGGGCTGGGGCTGCCATCTGACGGCTTCGCGATAAGCCTGATGGGCTGCGACGATGCGCGGATCGCCGTCCTGAACGCCGATTTCCGCGGCAAGCCGCAGCCGACCAACGTGCTCAGCTGGCCGTCCGAGGAACGCGGGGCCGAGTTCGTCGGCGAAGATCCGGCGCTGCCCGAACCGGGCCTGCCCGAGGACCCCGAAAGCCTGGGCGACATTGCCATCGCCTTCGACACCTGCGCCCGCGAGGCGGCAGAGCAGGCCAAGCCCTTGTCCGACCATGTGACCCACCTGATCGTCCACGGCGTCCTTCACCTGCTTGGCTATGACCATATCGAGGACGAAGACGCCGAGCTGATGGAGGGGCTCGAGGTACGGATACTTGCAAGCCTTGGGGTTTCTGACCCATATTAGGCGCTGCACCCGCGTGACGGGTGGGTATTCGGACAAAGGACCGATGGGCAGTAGCACCGACGGGTCTCCCGCAGCGCAGGGCGCGCTGGACGGGACGACCGACGAACCTTCCTCAGACCAGGGCCAACGCGGCTTTTTCGGACGCCTCCTCTCGGCCTTCAGCCCCAGCGCCGAGTCCCAGAGCTCGGACACGGCGGCGGGGGCTTCCTCTGCGCCACAGGGCCTGCATGTGCTGCGGCGGATGCGCGTGGACGACGTGGCGATCCCCAAGGCCGAGATCGTGGCCGTGCCGCTCGACATCGGCAAGGACGAGCTGGTCGAGGTCTTCCGCGAACATGGCTTCAGCCGGGTCCCGGTCTACAAGGGGACGCTGGACCATCCGCAGGGGCTGGTGCTGCTGAAGGACCTTGCGCTGCAGCATGGCTTCGGCGCCTCGGGCCGGTTCAGTCTGAAGCGGCTCCTGCGTCCGATCCTTTACGCGCCGCCCTCGATGCCGACGGGCGTCCTTTTGCAGAAGATGCAGAAGGAACGCGTCCACATGGCGCTGGTCATCGACGAATACGGCGGGGTCGACGGCCTTGTGACCATCGAGGACCTGATCGAGACCGTCATCGGCGAGATCGAGGACGAGCATGACGAGGACGAGGGCGCGCTCTGGAAAGAGGAAAAGCCCGGCGTGATCCTGGCGCAGTCCACCGCTCCGCTGGAAGAGATCGAGGCCGCGCTCGGCATTCCGCTGCGGATGGAGGAAGAGGACGAGGAGATCGACACGCTGGGCGGCCTGGTCTTCCTGCGCTCGGGCCGCGTGCCGGCGCGGGGCGAAGTGATCGAGCACGAAAGCGGCGTCCAGTTCGAGATCGTCGATGCCGACCCGCGCCGGATCAAGCGGCTGCGGGTGCGGGTTCCGTCGAAGGACGCCGCGTGACGGATGCCTGAGACTTGGCTTGCGGGAAAGCGCCGGGGCCTGCTCGCCTTCGGGCTGGGGGCGGTGGCCGCGCTTGGCCAGGCGCCGCTGGGCTTCTGGTGGGCCACGCTGGCGGCCCTGTCCGCCCTGATCTGGCTGCTGGACCGCCAGCCCGACCGCCGCTCGGCCTTCCTGACCGGCTGGCTGGCCGGGGCGGGCTACTTCGGCCTTGCGCTGAACTGGATCGTCGAGCCGTTCCTGATCGACATCGCCCGCCACGGCTGGATGGCACCTTTCGCGGTGGTCTTCCTGGCCTTCGGCCTGGGTCTCTTCTGGGGGGCGGCTGCGGTGCTTGGCCGCCTTGCCCGCAGCCCGACCCTGGGATTCGCCGTCGCCTTCGTCGCGCTGGAATGGCTGCGCGGCGTGGTCTTCACCGGATTTCCCTGGGCCATGGTGGGCCATGTCTGGATCGGCACCCCGGTCGACCAGCTGGCCGCGCTGGGGGGGCCGCTGCTCTTGAGTCTTCTGACCCTTGTCGCCGCCGCGCTGCCGGTCCTCTGGCGCGGGAAAGGTGCTGCCGTGTCGGCGCTGCTGATGGCTGCGGCGGTCGGCTTCGGGCTCTGGCGGCTGGCGCAGCCCCTGCCCGAGCCTCGCCCGCAGACCCTGCGCCTTGTCCAGCCCAATGCCGAACAGGCCGCCAAATGGGACCCCGAGCGGGCGCAGGACTTCCTGAACCGACTGCTGACCCTGACCGCGCGCGGCACGCCGGCCGACCTGACGATCTGGCCGGAGACCTCGGTCCCCTACATGCTGGAATACAGCCCCGAGATCGCCGACTGGGTCGTCGCCGCCTCGAGCGGGCGGCCGGTGGCGATCGGCATCCAGCGCGAAGAGGGCGAGCGCTTCTTCAACAGCCTGCGCGTGCTTGAGAGCGACGGCCAGGAAA
This sequence comes from Paracoccaceae bacterium, assembly GCA_027489355.1. GTDB lineage: Bacteria > Pseudomonadota > Alphaproteobacteria > Rhodobacterales > Rhodobacteraceae > Tabrizicola. The sequence goes on from JAIXZY010000003.1 coordinate 12,653, forward strand.
CCGCCCGCTACGACAAGGCGCATCTGGTCCCCTTCGGCGAGTACATCCCCTTCGGAGACCTCGCCTATGACTGGTTCGGCCTGCGCGCCTTTGCGGCCCAGGCGGGCAACTCCTATTCCGCCGGGCCGGGTCCGCAGGTGCTGGACCTTGGCCGCTTCGGCAAGGTGCTGCCGCTGATCTGCTACGAGGCGATCTTCCCCCGCGACGTGAACGCGATGCCGGAACGCGCCGACTGGATGCTGCAGATCACCAACGACGCCTGGTTCGGCACCTGGACCGGCCCCTTCCAGCATTTCGCCCAGGCCCGGCTGCGCGCGGTGGAACAGGGCCTGCCGCTGATCCGGGTGGCGAACACCGGCGTCACGGCGGTCGTCGACGCGCATGGGCGGGTGGTGGACCAGTTGCCCTTCGGCACCATGGACGCGCTGGACACCCGCATCCCCGGCGCGCTTGCGCCCACAACCTATGCGCGTTGGGGCGACGGGCCGGTCGCGCTGTTGCTGGCCGGTCTCGCGGCGCTTGCGATGATCCGCCGGCGGCGAGCTTCCCATTGACGGGCTGACCCCACCCGTCTAGGCAAGCGCATCTTGAACCGTCACAACGGCTTCCTGGCGTGGCGGGGATCATCCAACGGAGCACTTCCTCATGAGCCGCAAAGATTACGTCTTCACTTCCGAGTCCGTCTCGGAGGGCCACCCCGACAAGGTCTGCGACCGCATCTCGGATGCCGTCCTGGATGCCTTCCTGAAGGAAGAGCCCAACGCCCGCGTTGCCTGCGAGACCTTCGCCACGACGAATCGCGTGGTCGTGGGCGGCGAGGTCGGCCTGTCGTCGAAAGAGGCGACGGCGGCGATGATGCAGCGCATCGACGGCATCGTCCGCGACTGCGTACGCGACATCGGCTATGAGCAGAAGAAGTTCCACTGGGACAAGATCAAGGTCCACAACTACATCCACGAACAAAGCGCCCACATCGCGCAGGGCGTCGACAAGGATGGCGCGGGCGACCAGGGGATCATGTTCGGCTACGCCACGCTGGAGACGCCGGAATACATGCCGGCGCCGATCCAGTACGCCCACGCGATCCTGCGCCGCCTGGCCGAGGCGCGGAAATCCGGCGCCGAGCCGACCCTTGGTCCGGACGCGAAAAGCCAGCTCACACTGCGCTATGCCGATGGCAAGCCGGTCGAGGTGACCTCCATCGTGCTGTCGACCCAGCACACGTCCAAGCGCCAGACCTCGAAGGTGATCCGCAAGATCGTCGAGCCCTATATCCGCGAGGTCCTGCCCGAGGGCTGGATCACGAAGAAGACGGAATGGCATGTAAACCCCACCGGCACCTTCGTGATCGGCGGCCCGGACGGCGACGCGGGCCTGACGGGCCGCAAGATCATCGTCGACACCTACGGCGGCGCGGCCCCGCATGGCGGCGGTGCGTTCTCGGGCAAGGACCCGACCAAGGTCGACCGCTCGGCCGCCTATGCCGCGCGGTATCTGGCGAAGAACGTGGTGGCTGCCGGGCTGGCGGAACGCTGCACGCTCCAGGTCTCCTATGCCATCGGCGTGGCGAAGCCCCTGTCGATCTATGTCGACACCCACGGCACCGGCCAGGTCGAGGCCAGCCGCATCGAGAAAGCCGTGGCCGAGGTGATGGACCTGACCCCGCGCGGCATCCGCACCCATCTTGACCTGAACAAGCCGATCTACGCCCGCACCTCGGCCTACGGCCATTTCGGCCGCGCGCCCGAGGCGGACGGCGGTTTTTCGTGGGAACGCACCGATCTGGTCGAGGCGCTGAAGAAAGCGGTGTAAGCTGCCGCGCATGACCAACCCGACGGGGCGGCCCTGCCGCCCCTTCTCCATTTGAGAGGCCACCCCATGACCAGCACCGATGTTTCCGGCCTGACTCAACTGGGTCAGAAGACCGACCTGCCCGCATCTCCCGACACCGCCGTGCTGGAAAAGGTCCCGACCGGCCAGTCCGGCACGAAATTCGTCGTCCGCTTCACCGCGCCCGAGTTCACCTCGCTCTGCCCGATGACCGGACAGCCGGACTTTGCCCATATCGTGATCGACTACATCCCCCGCGACTGGCTGGTGGAATCGAAGTCGCTGAAGCTGTTCCTGCACAGCTTCCGCAACCACGGCGCCTTCCACGAAGATTGCAGCATCGACATTGCCAAGCGGTTGGTCAGTCTTCTGGACCCGGAATGGTTGCGCATCGGGGCCTACTGGTATCCGCGGGGCGGCATCCCGATCGATGTCTTCTGGCAGACCGGCACCCCGCCCGAAGGCGTCTGGCTCCCGGACCAGGGCGTTGCCCCCTACCGCGGGCGCGGGTAAGCTTGACCATCTGCGGCGCGCAACCTAAAGCGCCGCCCATGACCGACGCCCCCACCCCCGCCCGCCGCAACTTCTATGGCCGCATTCACGGCAAGACCCTGCGCGCCAGCCAGAAGGACTACCTTGCCGAGGATCTGGGTCCGCTGACCCTGCGCGGCGTGACGGTCGAGGAAAACCCCGCGCGGACGACCCTGGACCTGAGCTTCGTGAACGGGCCGCTCTGGCTGGAGGTCGGCTTCGGCGGCGGCGAACACCTGGTCCACATGGCCGCCCGCAACCCCAACGTGACGATCATCGGGGCCGAGCCCTTCGTGAACGGCGTGGCGATGCTTCTGGGCAAGATCCGCGGTGCGGGGGTCAGGAACCTGTGGCTCCACCCCGGCGACGTGCGTGACCTCTTCGACGTGCTGCCGGATGCCTGCCTGTCCAAGGTCTTCCTCAACTACCCCGACCCCTGGCCCAAGGCGCGCCACCATCGCCGCCGCTTCGTGACGCCGGATTACCTGATGCCGCTGGCCCGGATCACCAAGCCGGGGGCCGAGTTCCGCGTGGCCACCGACATCCCCGACTACGTCCGCCAGACGCTGGAAGAGGTCCCGCAAGCCGGGTTCGAGCTGGTCTCCCAGACGGGCCAAGGCGAGGCGTGGGAGGACTGGCTCTCTACCCGCTACGAACAGAAGGCGCTGCGCGAGGGGCGAGAGCCGCATTACCTGACCTTCCGCCGCGCCTGAGTATTTGGAAAAAGAGCAAGACCTGCTGATTTGCTCTTTTCCACAAATACTCCCCCCGGAGGGTCCGACATCCCCACCCGCCCTCGGGTTCAGGGAATGGACCCCGGTTTCCGCTTGCGCTATCAGGCATCCCGGAATGTGAGGGAGACCAGAATGTCCGGCCACGGCGAAGCGCAACCGATGAAGTCCCGCAAGTCCGGACCCCTGAAGGGCGTGGCAGAGGTGCCGGGGGACAAGTCGATCTCGCACCGTTCGCTGATCTTCGGGGCGATGGCCGTGGGGGAGACGAAGATCTCGGGACTGCTCGAAGGGCAGGACGTGCTGGACACCGCAAAGGCGATGCAGGCCTTCGGCGCCCGGGTAACGCGCCACGGCGAGGGGGCGTGGACGGTGAACGGGGTGGGCGTCGGCGGGTTCCAGGAGCCGGCGGACGTGATCGACTGCGGCAACTCTGGCACTGGCGTGCGGCTGATCATGGGAACGATGGCGACGACGACGATCACGGCGACGTTCACCGGCGACGCGAGCCTGCGCAAGCGGCCGATGGGACGGGTGACGGATCCACTCTCGCTCTTTGGCGCGCGCGCGTATGGGCGGCAGGGTGGTCGGTTGCCGATGACCATCGTCGGCGCAGCTAACCCGGTCCCGGTGCGCTATGCGCTGCCCGTGGCCTCGGCCCAGGTGAAGTCGGCGGTGCTGCTCGCAGGGCTGAACGCCCCCGGCGAGACGGTGGTGATCGAGAAAGAGCCCACGCGGGACCATTCCGAGCGGATGCTGCTGGGCTTCGGCGCACAGCTTTCGGTCGAGCGGACTGGCGAGGGCCATGTCATCACGCTGAAGGGCCGGCCCGAGCTGCGGCCGCAAACCGTGGCGGTGCCGCGCGATCCTTCAAGCGCGGCATTCCCGGTCTGCGCGGCGCTGGTCGTCGAGGGGTCGGACATCCTGGTGCCCGGGGTCAGCCAGAACCTGACCCGCAACGGACTCTATCTGACGCTGGTCGAGATGGGAGCGGACATCGAGTTCCAGAACCCGCGCGAAGAGGGGGGCGAGCCGGTCGCCGATCTTCGGGTGCGGTTCTCCGGCGGGATGAAGGGGATCGAGGTGCCGCCAGAGCGGGCTCCGTCGATGATCGACGAATATCCGATCCTGTCGGTGGTGGCGGCCTTCTCGCAGGGAAAGACCGTGATGCGGGGGGTGAAGGAGCTGCGGGTCAAGGAAAGCGACCGGATCGACGCGATGGCTCGGGGCTTGGAGGCCTGCGGGGTCCGGGTCGAGGAGGACGATGACACGCTGATCGTTCACGGGATGGGACCGGGCGGGGTGCCGGGCGGGGCCGTCGCCAAGACCCACATCGACCACCGGATCGCCATGTCGTTCCTGGTCTGCGGGCTGGCAGCGAAGGCCGAGGTCGGGGTCGATGACGGCTCGCCGATCCAGACATCGTTTCCGGTGTTCGAAGGGCTGATGCGGGGCCTCGGGGCCGAGATCGCGCGGGGCTGACCTCGGCCCTCTCTTCGCGGCGTCAGAAGACGTCGAGGAGGTAGAGGATGATGATGATCGGGATCGGAATGCCGATCAGCCAGGCAAGGGCGCCTTTCATGGGGTGACTCCTTCGGATGGTTGGTTGCCGGATAAACGCGGGCGTCGTGCGGGCGGTTCCACGGATAGGTGTCCACGGTGGACAATTCGCAATTCGTACGATATTTCAGGATCTTACCGGAATCCGTTAGGGTGGCCTTAACCATTGCCCACGCAGCGAAACGGGCGCGCAAGGGGGATGCGCGCCCGTATGCCGTCCTGGAAGCGGAGTTGCCTCAGATCCGGCCCATCAGCACAAGGATCAGCAGGATGACCAGGAGGACGCCGACCACGCCCGAGGGCCCGTAGCCCCAGGAACGGGAATAGCCCCAGCTGGGCAGTGCGCCGATCAGGATGAGGACGAGGATGATGAGGAGAATGGTGCCGAGCGTCATGGGATGCGCCTTTCGCTGAACGGGGCCGGGATGGCCCCTCATCGGCGGAAGAACGCCCAAGCGGCGGGCTGGGTTCCGGGATGCCGGTCGTGCCCGATCCGAAGGCGGCGCTTGTCCTGCGCGTAGGGTGGGCAGATTGCCCACCCTACCGGCGTGGACCTGCCGAACCGGCGATCAGGCCGGCGGATGCATCCCGGCAAAGCCGGCGATGGCGGCGGTGATCCGGTCAAAGCTGTCCCGGGCGCGGGGGACGCTGGTCCGGGCGCGGAGGTAGCCGTGGACGAGGCCTTTCTCGACGATCCACGCGGCGTGACCGCCTGCCGAGGTGATCTTCTCGGCATAGGCCCGGGCGTCGTCGGCCAGGGGGTCGCATTCGGCGGCAATGGCCAGAGTGGGCGGAAGGCCGGAAAAATCGGTGTCGCGCAAGGGGTGGACGGTCGGGTCGTCCTCGGGCGGGGGTCCGTCGTGGCGGATGCCCTTGTAGAACAGGACGTCGTCGCGGGTCAGCATCGGGGCCTCGGCGTGGGTCAGATAGCTGCCACGGTCCACGTCGCCCCCGAGGCCGGGGTAGATCAGGACCTGGCCCAGGATCGGCAAGCGCAGGGGGCGCAGCGCATGGCAGGCGGCGGCGGCAAGGTTTCCCCCCGCGCTGTCGCCGACAAGGATCAGGGGACCCTCGGCGGCCAGCGCACGGGCCACGGCGCAGGCATCGTCGAAGGCAGCCGGATGCCGGTGTTCCGGCGACAGGCGGTAGTCGGCAGAAACAACGGTCAGGCCGGTGGCCGCCCTTATGTCGGCGCAGACCCCGTCGTGGCTGTGGAGCCCACCCACGACATAGCCCCCGCCGTGAAGATAGAGAACGGTCGGTCGCGCGCCGGGATAGATGCGGCAAGGCACCCCGGCGACGACCGCGTCATGGGCCGTGACCCCCGCAGGATAGGGGGTATCGAACGCGGCACACATCCGGTCGTAGATCGCCCGCTGTTCGGCGATCGAAAGCGTGGCCGTGTCCGGCGGATAATGGGCATTGGTGCGGTCGATGAAGGCCCAGGTCTCTGCGTCGATTAGCGTCTGGTAGTCGGGCTTGGTCATGGTTCCCTCGTCTGGTGACCGGAGACTGGCAGGAACGCCCACGCCCCGCAAAGAGAAAGAGGGGCCGGTGAGCCCCCCTTTTTCCGGATCGTGCCTGCGGCGGTCGCTTAGCCCTGCGCTTCGTCCGCCTCGTAGGCCTCGATGATGCGGCCGACCAGCGGGTGACGGACCACGTCCCGCGAGGTGAAGTAGTTGAAACTGACGCCCTTCACCCCTTTCAGGATGCGTTCGGCGTCGGCAAGCCCCGAGGCCGTGCCGCGCGGCAGGTCGACCTGGGTGCGGTCGCCGGTGATGACCATGCGGCTGCCCTCGCCCAAACGGGTGAGGAACATCTTCATCTGCATGGTTGTGGCATTCTGCGCCTCGTCCAGGACGATGAAGGCGTTCGAGAGCGTCCGGCCACGCATGAAGGCCAGCGGCGCGATCTCAATCCGCTTTTCCTGCATCAGCTTTTCCACCTGCTTGGCGGGCAGGAAGTCGTTCAGCGCGTCGTAGAGCGGCTGCATGTAGGGATCGACCTTCTCCTTCGCGTCGCCGGGTAGGAAACCGAGCCGTTCGCCCGCTTCGACAGCAGGGCGCGAGAGGATGATCTTCTCGACCGCGCCCGAAATGAACATGGTCACGCCTACCGCGACGGCGAGATAGGTCTTGCCGGTTCCCGCCGGGCCGATGCCGAAGCCCAGCTCGTGCTGGAAGAGGTTCGCGACATAGGCCTTCTGCGCCTCGGTCCGGGGTTCGATGGGCTTCTTGCGGGTGCGAAGCTCCATCCCGGTCGAGAAGAGTTCGATCTGTTCGGCGCTTTCCGCATCCACGGGGCGGCCCATCCGCATCGCGCCATCGATGTCGCCCGCCGCCACGTTGCGCCCCGATTCCAGCCGCGCATAAAGCGAGCGCAGCACCGCCGCCGCCTGTTCCCGTGCTGCCTTTTCCCCGATCACCGCCAATCGGTTGCCGCGCCGCAGGATGTGCACCCCCATCTGGTGCTCGATCTGAGCGAGATTGCGGTCGAATTCGCCGCACAGGTCGATCAGCAATCGGTTGTCGGGGAATTCGAGGACGGTCTCGACGATATCCTCGGCGGACGGGGGGGTCAGCGCGCTGATGCCCAACGGGGTCTCCTATGTCAGGGCCACAGGTAAACTGTGCAGCCGGATACGATCTGTGGCAAGCAAAACTCGCCACCCCCACAATTTGTTGCGTGGGTCCAAACAATTTTAAGACAGATGGGGGTGGCGCTGCCCAAGGAAAAGGCCCCGGGCGGTGCCGGGGCCGCAGACGTGCTGGCGCGTCAGTCGGCGGAGGCAGGTCCCGAGACGCGATCGGGGATTCCGGCATCTGCGGTCTCGTAGACACCGATCACGGTGCCGGGCGGGTACTTGCTGTCGCAGACCGGCAAGCCCGTGACCGGGTCGAAGCGGGGGCTGGAATAGCCTTCGACCCCGTCGTCGATGATCCAGACCTGGCAGCCGTCCGGGTCATAGGCGATGGCAGCCTGCCCGTCGACCAGCGAGACCTTGTCGCGGCCGTGGTCTTCGGCCGTGGCGATGATCGAGTCGGGACCGCTGTAGGGCTGCGTGCCCTCGATCCCGTCCATGAAGATCCCGCAGCCCGACAGGGCCGGGGCTAGCGAGACAAGGATCGCCATCCTGAACAGGGGGGCGCGGGCGGTGGTCTGCTCTGCAAGCGTCATCGGGTCAGCCTTTCTTGCAGAGGACTTCGACGCGCCGGTTCTGCGCCATGCCATCCGCGGTCCCGTTCGGGGCGGCGGGCCGGCTTTCGCCGTAGCCGGTCACGCTTTCGACGACCGCGCCGACCGAGCGGGCGACGGCGGCGACGGCTTCGGCGCGGGCTTCGGACAGGCTTTGGTTGTAGCTGTCCGAGCCGCGGCTGTCGGTGTGCCCCTCGACCGAGTAGGCGTAGGCTTCGGTCCGGCGGAAGTAGTCCTCAAGCTTGCTGCGCCCGTCGGCGGTGAGAGTGGCGCTGGCGGTGGCGAAGAAGGTGTCGACGCTTTCGGTCAGGCAGGAGGTCTGCTTCATGCAGACCGGCTTGCCGGTCCCCGGGTCGCGGCGGGGAACCATGTAGCCTTCGGTCCCGCCGTCGGCCCACCAGTGCTGGCACCCGTCGGCATCGACCCAGAGCCCCCATTCGATCTTGCCACTGACCGCGGGTTCCTGCGCAAGCACCATCTGCGCGGCACACAAGCTGGCCCCCGCGACGGCACCCACCAGCCCGCCGCGAAGCAAACGTCCCAGGTTCACCACTGACACACCCCCCTGCATGACCCGGTCGGGGCCATCCGTTTTCCGCACTTAAACGGTCATTCCCGGCGGGGAGAAGGGATTCGTGAGGGTGTGGACAGGTTATCCACAGGCCTTTTCCAGAAAGTCGGACAGGCTGGCCGATGTGCAACAGTCCACCGGCTAGACCGGCAGCGATACGGGTTCGGCTGCCAGAGAATTGGGCGCCGAGCCGGTGATGCGGACGCGCACCAGCTGGCCGACCTTGCCCTCGGGATGCTGGACGTGGACGGCGTGGAGATGGTCGGACTTGCCGACCATCTGCCCCTCGCGGCGGCCGGGCTTTTCGTACAGGACCTGCACCTCGCGGCCCACCATCGCCTCTTGCGCGGCGCGCTGCTGGGCGGTGATCAGCGCCTGAAGCTCTTGCAGGCGGGCGTCGGCCACCTCGGCCGGAACCGGGGTCTTTTCGGCCGCGGGCGTGCCGGGGCGGGCGGAGTACTTGAAGCTGAAGGCCGCGCCGAAGCCGACGGCGCGGATCAGGTCCATCGTCGCCTGGAAATCGGCGTCGGTCTCGCCGGGGAAGCCCACGATGAAGTCCGAGGACAGAAGGATGTCAGGGCGGGCGGCGCGGATGCGGTCGATCAGGCGCAGGTAAGCCTCGGCCGTGTGCTTGCGGTTCATCGCCTTTAGGATGCGGTCGCTGCCCGACTGCACGGGCAGGTGCAGGTAGGGCATCAGCTGCGGCAGGTCGCCATGCGCGGTGATCAGGTCGTCGTCCATGTCGTTGGGGTGGCTGGTGGTGTAGCGCAGACGCGCCAGCCCGTCGATCCGCGCCAGTTCGCGCACCAGCCGTGCGAGGCCCCAGACCCCATCCGGCCCCTCGCCGTGGTAGGCGTTGACGTTCTGGCCCAAGAGCGTGATCTCGCGCACGCCTTGCGCCACCAGCGCCTTCGCCTCGTCCAGAAGGCGGGTCACCGGACGGCTGACCTCGGCGCCGCGGGTGTAGGGAACGACACAGAAGGCGCAGAACTTGTCGCAGCCTTCCTGCACCGTGAGAAAGGCCGTCGGCCCCCGCAGCGCCTTGCGTTCGGGCAGAAGGGTGAACTTGTCCTCGACCGGGAAGTCGGTATCGACGACGCGGCCCTCGGCCTCGACCATCTGCGGCAGGCGGTGGTAGGCCTGCGGGCCGACCACGAGGTCCACCACGGGCGAGCGGCGCAGAATCTCTTCCCCTTCGGCCTGGGCGACGCACCCCGCGACGCCGACCTTGAGGCCCGGACGGTCCCGCTTCAGCGCGCGCAGGCGGCCGAGGTCGGAATAGAGCTTCTCGGAGGCCTTTTCGCGGATGTGGCAGGTGTTGAGCAGCACCATGTCCGCCTCTTCCACCACCTCGGTCGTGACATAGCCCTTCGCGCCCAGGGCCTCGGCCATGCGCTCGGAGTCGTAGACGTTCATCTGGCAGCCGTAGGTCTTGACGAACAGCTTCTTGGCGTCGGTCATGCGAGGCGTCCTTCCGGGGATGACCGGCCATTTACACCGGGACGCCCGGCGCGGCAACGCCGGGTTCAGCCTGCGGCGGTCACGACATCGGGGCCGTCACCGGGATACTGCGGCAAGCCGTCGCCAATCGCGTAGAACCCGGCCCGTCCGTCGGTGCAGATGTGGTAGCCCGGATGCAGCGCCTCGGGCCGGTCGAAGGCCCCGGCCAGCACGGCGTAGCGCGGCTCGTCATCGGGTTTCCAGAACAGAAGCGAGCCGCAGGTGCCGCAGAAGCCCCGCTTGGCAAAGCTTGAGGCGGCGTACCAGGTGAGGTGCTCTGCCCCGTCCAGCGACAGACGGTCGGCCGGGATACTGGTGGCCGCGTAGTACAGCCCCGACTGTCGCCGACATTGCGAACAGTGGCAAAACACCACCTCGCGCAGCGGCCCGCGGGTTGTGAAACGCACCTTGCCGCACAGGCAGCCGCCGGATTCGATCTGGTCCATCCCGTTCTCTCCTGTCGCGCCAAGTCTGGCACGGACCGCCACGGCCGCAAGGTCCGAAGGCGACAGGACAGCTTGCATCGCCGTCCACGATCGCGGAATCTGCCGCGCAAGATCGACCGGACCCACCATGCGCCACGCCAGCCTTTCCGATTTTCTCGACCATCAGCGCAGCGCCGGGACCGGGACCGTGGCCCTGGTGCTTGCCGAGGACGAGGTAGAGCTGGATGCGACGCTTGCGCATCTGATCGGCCGCGGGTTCCGGTCCGTCGTGCTGCTTGCGCCCGAGGGCGTGCAGATCGGTGCCGAGCTGGAAAGCCGCGTGCACATCGTCCGCCATGACGTGTTTGCCGAGGGGGCGCTGGTGCGCGCGGTGAACCAGGCCATCGCCGCCCTGCCGGGAAGCTGGCTGCACTACTGCCACAACGCCGAGTTCCTGTTCTTTCCCTTCTGCGAGACGCGCCGGGTCGGCGAAATGTTGGCTTTCCACGCCGAGGAACGGCGCGAGGCGATGCTGACCTATGTCATCGACCTTTATGCGGGCGACCTGACGACAGCGCCCAACGCGGTGGCGCTGTCGGACGCCTGGCTGGACCGGACCGGCTATTACGCCCTGGCGCGGAAGGACCCCGCGAACGACTGGCAACCGCGGGAGCGGCAGCTGGACTTCTTTGGCGGCCTGCGGTGGCGGTTCGAGGAGCACGTCCCGTTCGCAAAGCGCAGGATCGACCGGATCTCGCTGTTCCGGGCCAAGCCGGGCCTGAGGCTTCTGCCGGACTTCACCCTGTCCGACCAGGAGATGAACACCTATTCCTGCCAGTGGCACCACAACCTGACCGCCGCCGTCTGTTCCTTCCGCACCGCCAAGGCACTGCGGACGAACCCCGGCTCGCGCCATGCGATCCCAACCTTTCGCTGGCCCAACTCGGTGCGCTTCGACTGGCACAGCCGGCAGCTAATGGACCTGGGCCTGATGGAGCCGGGCCAGTGGTTCTGATCTAGGCCTCGCCGGTGGAGAACGGAACCTGCAGGAGCGGCTGGTCAAGGATGCGGCGGACGGGTTCCGGTGCCGCGTCCGGGTCGATCAGCGGCGCAAGGCGGCAGTCCTGAAGATGCGCATCGATGTCCGCCTGGGCATCGCCCGTCAGATCGCGATGGCGCACCAGCACCACGGGCGAGGCCGTTGGGACCAGAAGCCCCTCGGCCGGGCCGGTGAGAATGCCGGTGATGAACCGCGCCTTGGGCTGCTGCCCTGCGTTCAGGACCAGGAAGGCCATCGCCTCGAAGCGTTCCTCGGCGAGCGCCACATACATCCGATTCAGCATCAGAAGCGCCCAGCCCTGGAAGGCAAAGCCCTCAGCCCCGTAGCGCGCCTCGATCAACCCGTCCGCGGGGCGCAGCATCAGGGCCATGCGCGCGATGCGGTCGGGCTGGCTGAAGGCGCGGTAGTACATCAGGTAGGCGCCGAAGTATTCCACCCCGCGCCGCCCTGTCTCACGGCGGGCGGCGTCGAGCAGGCCGAAAGGAATGGGCAGGCTCTGGCTTGCGTCGGTCGCACCAGTGGTCTGGGGCTGCACAAGGGCGCGGAAGGCGGGGGCCGGAGCCTCGAAGGCGAGGACCGTGAAGCCAGGAAGGCTTTGCGCCAGCACGCCCGCGATCCGCGCAAGGTTGTGCTGCGTCGGCCGCACCCGTCCCGCGATCCAGCGCGAGACGACGGACTTGTCCACCCCCACCGCCGCACCCAGCGCCGCGGGCGAGACGTTGGCCTGTTTCAGCGCCAGCCGAAGGCGGCCGGCGAAATCCTCGGGAATGTCCATCGCATGCCTCCCGTGCAACCAGATGCAACGTTGCGCACGCCGACGCAACCCGTGACCTTGCGTTGCAACTGGCCCGGACGGGTGAGCCGTGGCAGAAGCTGCCGCAGCGTCAATTGCCGGCGCGTGACGACCCAAGACCTTTTCAAGCGATCCTAGATCCCAGGTTACAGATGCAATCCTTTGCCACGACCACCGCAGGGCGCACCCCCGCGCTGCCGACACGCCGGGCCTCGGCCGACTTCCCCACGAAGCTTTCGCCCGGCGTGTCGCTGCGGACGGTCCTTGCCTGCCTTGCGGCCTGGACGGAGCGGCGCGCCGAACGCAAGGCGCTGGCCCAACTGCTGGGCGCCGGCGATCATGTGCTGAACGACATCGGCCTCTGCCGGGACGACCTGATCCAGATGATACGGAAGCCTTAGGCCTTGCGCAGGCGGATGACCACGTCGACGCGCGCCACGGCCATGCCCTCTGGCACCTGCGGCAGCGAGGCGATCTCCAGTTCCTCCGCCGGGGCGTCGGTCAGGGCGTGACTGTCTTCCCAGTAGAAATGCGGGTGATCGTCGGTGCGGGTATCGAAATAGGATTTGGACCCGTCGACCACGACTTCGTTCATCAGGCCCGCATCGCAGAAGGCGCGCAGCGTGTTGTAGACGGTGGCAAGGCTGACTTTCTCGCCCGCCGCAGAGGAGAGGGCATAGAGGCTTTCCGCCGTCACGTGCCGGTTCATCCCGTCGCCGACCAGCAGTTCCGCCAGCGCAAGCCGCTGCCGCGTGGGGCGCAGGCCCCCCGCCTTCAACCAGTCTGCGCTGCGTTCCGTGCCGGTCAAATGCCGCCCCTGACGTTGCTACCTTTGATATAGGGCGGCAAACCCGACTGTTTCAATGCGGAATCGTGGGGGTCAGCGGGAAATCCCCGCAAATCCGCGTTCAATCCGGGTCCAGACCAGGCCCGTCACCGCCAGCGAGCCGATCCCGGCCACCCAGAACGGCAGCGTCAGCGCGATGCCGCGCGTCACCAGCTGCTCGCCGGCGAGGACCACGAGGCCCGACAGGATCAGTCCCAGCGGCATCATCCCCCAGGCCAGAAGGCGATACAGGCTGTTCACGCGGCCCAGCAGCGCGTCCGGGATAAGCCTTTGCCGGGTGCTGACGGAAACGACGTTCCAGACGAAGCCCGAGAACTCCATCGCCGCGAAGCAGAGGCCCAGCGTCCAGGCGTCAGGGGCGAGCGCCATCGCCAGGAAACAGGGCCCCGAGGCGGCGAGCATCCATTGCATCGTCCGGACCGCCCCCAGCGCCCGGACGATCCGTTCGCCCAACAGGCTGCCCGCGATCCCGCCCACCGCGCCGCCGGCCAGCGTCAGCCCGTAGGCCTGCGCCGAGAGGCCCAGGTTTTCCTGCGCGTGCAGGACCACGCCGATCACGATCATCTGGTGGAAGAGGTTCCAGAACCCCGTGGTCCAGGCGAGCGTCTTCAGGAGTGGCACCCCCCTCAGGAAGGCGAAACCCTCGGCCAGCTCTGCCCTCCAGCCGCGACGGTCGGAGCGTACCGCCCGGAACTGCCCCGCCAGTCCCGCGACCAGAAGCATCGCCAGCCCGTAGGCCGCCGCGTTGACCCCGAAGGCCAGCGGCAGCCAGAGGCCGATCAGGAAGGCCCCGAGCGCCGGGCCGATCAGTGCGTTGGTCAGAAGCTCGGCGCTCCAGAGCCAGCCGTTGGCGCGTTCCAGCCGGTCCGGCGGAACCAGCGCGGGCAGAAGGGTCTGGGCGGCGTTATCCCGGAACACCTCGGCCGCGCCGACGACCAGCGCGGCGGCCAGCAGCGCCGTGTAGAGCGACGGGGAGGAGAGACCCTCGGCCGGGGCCGGGGCCAGGGGCAGCGCCAGCCAGAGCGCCAGCGCCGCGAACAGGAAGGCCGCCGCCCGCAGCGCGTCCATCGCCAGGATCAACCGCCGCCGGTCAACCCGGTCGGTCACAAGCCCGGCGGGCAAGGCAAGAACGGCCCAGGGCGTGCGCAGGGCCACCGGGACCAGCGCGACCAGCAGCGGATCGCGCGTCAGAAGCGAGCCGATCCAGCCCCAGGCCACCACCGCGATCCCGTCGGCCAGGTTGGTCATCCCGCTGGCCGTGATGAAACGCCGCAGTGCCGTCATGTCCGTCTCTCCCGGTCCCCCAAGACTTGCCACCCTTCGCCGTCGGATGCTAGGGAGGGTGAAGGGGTAAATGGGGGACCACAAGCTATGGCGTCGTATCCGACCTTCTTCGACAAAGAGGCGTTGCTGGCCTGTTCGCGCGGGGAGCTTTTCGGCCCCGGCAACGCTCAGCTGCCCGCCCCGCCGATGCTGATGATGGACCGCATCACCGACATTTCCGAGGACCGGGGCGAGCATGGCAAGGGCCATGTGGTGGCCGAATTCGACATCACCCCGGACCTTTGGTTCTTCGAATGCCACTTCCCCGGCAACCCGATCATGCCGGGCTGCCTTGGGCTGGACGGGCTGTGGCAGCTGACCGGCTTCAACCTCGGCTGGCGCGGCTGGCAGGGGCGCGGCTATGCGCTGGGCGTGGGCGAGGTCAAGCTGACCGGCATGGTCCGCCCCGACCGCAAGAAGCTGACCTACTACGTCGATTTCACCAAGGCGATCCAGACCCGCCGCCTGACGATGGGCGTCGCCGACGGGCGCGTGGAAGCGGATGGCGAGACGATCTACCTGGTCAAGGACATGAAGGTCGCGCTGAGCGAGGCGTGATCCGCCCTACCAGGAATTCACGCCCAGCATCTGATCGCCGTTGTAGACCTCGACAGAATTGTCCGAGGTCTTGACCCAGGTTTCGCAGACCTCCTTGCCGTCATCGAGGTCTGCCCAGGTGCGGCAGAACTTGCCGTCCTTGATCGCCCAGGTTCCGGAGATCGACAGTTCGTTGCCGTTGTCCATCTTGGCTCCGCCCTTTGCCGTCCCGTCGGCGGCAAGCGCGAGTTCGCCTTTATAGCCCATGCCCTCGCCGCCCAGCGTCAGCGTGATGCCGTTGGCGGTCAGGGCGGAAAGTTCATCTCCGGTCATCGGGGTGGCGCTTTGGGCAAACCCGGACGAGGCGGCAAGGGTGAGAAGCAACGGGGCAAGCAGGATCTTGTGCATTTCGGTCACTCCCTGAACTTGACACTGGCCGGACCGTTCGCCCGGCACGGACAGGGTCCGTGGCGTGCCGAGTCGCGTCAAGTGGCAGGAAGCCGGACGGGGCACCTGAAAGCCCCGTCCGTATCGCGGTAGTCAGTGCCGGATCAGATCACGCCCAGCATCCGCATCGCCTCGGCCACGCGGACGAAGCCCGCGATATTGGCGCCCAGCACATAGTCGCCGGGGGCGCCGTATTCCTCGGCCGTCTGGTGGCAGGTGTCGTGGATGTTGCGCATGATCGTGGCCAGACGGGCCTCGGTCTGCTCGAAGGTCCAGCTGTCGCGGCTGGCGTTCTGCTGCATCTCCAGCGCCGAGGTTGCAACCCCGCCCGCATTCGCGGCCTTGCCAGGGGCGAAAAGCACGCCGGCTTCCTGGAAGATGCGGACGGCTTCGGGCGTGCAGGGCATGTTCGCCCCCTCGCCCACCGCGATCACGCCGTTCTTGACCAGCGTCCGCGCGTCCTTGCCCGACAGTTCGTTCTGCGTGGCGGACGGCATCGCGACCTGGCACGGCACATCCCAGACCGACCCCTTGTCGGCCGGAATGAAATGCACCCCCGCGCCGCGGCGGCGGGCGTATTCCGAGATCCGCTCGCGCCGCACGTCCTTGATCTCTTTCAACAACGCAAGGTCGATCCCGGCCTCGTCCAGGACGTATCCGCTGGAGTCGGAGCAGGCGATGACCTTTCCGCCGAAGCTTTGCACCTTCTCGATCGTGTAGATCGCGACGTTGCCGGACCCCGAGACCACCACGGTCTTGCCGTCGAAGGACGTCCCCTTGGTCGCCAGCATGGACTGGACGAAATAGGTGTTGCCGTAGCCCGTCGCCTCGGTCCGCGCGCGCGAGCCGCCGTAGGCCAGTGCCTTGCCGGTGAAGACCCCGGCTTCGTAGCGGTTGTTCAGGCGCTTGTACTGGCCGAACATGTAGCCGATCTCGCGCCCGCCGACGCCGATGTCGCCCGCCGGAACGTCGGTCTGCTCGCCCAGGTGGCGGTGAAGCTCGGTCATCAGCGACTGGCAGAAGCGCATGATCTCGCCATCGGACTTGCCCTTGGGGTCGAAGTCCGACCCGCCCTTGCCGCCGCCGATGGGCATGCCGGTCAATGCGTTCTTGAAGGTCTGCTCGAAGCCAAGAAACTTGATGATGCCGACGTTCACCGAGGGGTGGAACCGCATCCCGCCCTTGTAGGGACCAAGCGCCGAGTTGAACTGCACCCGGAAGCCGCGGTTGATCTGGACCCGGCCCTTGTCGTCGACCCAGGGGATGCGGAAGATGATCTGACGCTCCGGCTCGCAAATCCGCTCGATCAGCGCCAGGTCAAGGTATTGCGGATGCTTGGCGACCACGCGGCCCAGGCTTTCCAGCACTTCGTGGACGGCCTGGTGGAATTCCGGCTCGCCGGCATTGCGCCGGGTGACTTCCGCCAGGATCGGCTGAAGCTTTTCATCAATCGTGTTCATCGGAGCACTTTCGGAAATGGAAGGGTCGGCACCGGGACAGGCCCGGCCGTGCGGGCGTAGATCAATCCTTGGGTGATTTGAACGGTGTTTTCCCATTTTTTGGGCAGAAAAGCGACAAGACAGCACAAAATGCCAACGAACCCGCTCTCTTCTGTGCTGAATGCGGCTTGGCAGAGGCACAAGGACCGGCTGCCAACCTCCTTGCCCCCTCCCCCCCTCTGGCCTAAACAGTCCTCAAGTCACGAAGGGAGGCCCCATGCGCCGCGTCGTCATCACCGGGATCGGGATCGTCTCGTCCATCGGCAATTCCGCCGCCGAGGTCGAAGCCAATCTGCGCGCCGGGAAATCCGGCATCGTCTTCGCGCCGGACTATGCCGAACACGGCTTCCGCTGCCGCGTCCACGGCCAGCCCAACATCGTGCTGGAGGACCACATCGACAAGCGCGACCTGCGCTTCATGGGCGATGGCGCGGCCTATACCTTCATCGCGATGGACCAGGCGGTGAAGGACTCCGGCCTGTCGGACGCCGACATCTCGAACGACCGCACCGGGATCATCGTGGGGTCCGGCGGGCCATCGACGAAGTCGTTCTTCAAGGCCCACAACATCGTGCGCGAAACCGGCAGCCCGAAGCGCATCGGCCCCTTCGGCGTGACCAAGGGCATGTCGTCCACCGTCTCGGCCTGCCTGGCGACGCCCTTCAAGATCAAGGGCGTGAACTACTCGATCACCTCGGCCTGCTCGACCTCGGCGCATTGCATCGGTAACGGGACAGAGCTGATCCAGATGGGCAAGCAGGATGTGGTCTTCGCCGGCGGCGGCGAGGAGCTGGACTGGACGCTTTCCTGCCTGTTCGACGCGATGGGTGCGATGTCGTCCAAGTACAACGACACCCCGGACCGCGCCTCGCGCACCTATGACGCCAACCGCGACGGCTTTGTCATCGCGGGCGGCGGCGGGATCGTGGTGCTGGAAGAACTGGAGCACGCCCTTGCGCGCGGTGCCAAGATCTATGCCGAGGTCACCGGCTATGGCGCGACATCGGACGGCTACGACATGGTCGCCCCCTCGGGCGAAGGCGGTGAGCGTGCCATGCGTCTGGCGCTGTCCACCCTGCCCCAGGGCCGGAAGATCGACTACATCAACAGCCACGGCACCAGCACGATGGTCGGCGACGTGACCGAGGTCGAGGCGATCCGCCGCGTCTTCGGTCAGGGCTCCACCCCGCCGATCGCCTCCACCAAATCGCTGACCGGCCACTGCCTGGGCGGCGCGGGCGTGTGGGAGGCGATCTACTCGTTGCTGATGATGAACGGCAACTTCATCGCGGCCTCGGCCAACGTCGAGACGCTGGACCCCGCGCTGGACCCGTCCGAGATCGTCACGACCATGCGCGACAACGTGCAGATCGACTCGGTCCTGTCGAACAGCTTCGGCTTCGGCGGCACCAACGCCACGCTCGTCATGTCCAAATACCTCGGGTAACGCATCATGGCCGAACTGATGAAGGGCAAGCGCGGGCTTGTCATGGGCGTGGCGAACGACCGTTCGATCGCCTGGGGCATCGCCTCGGCGCTGGCCTCGGAAGGCGCGGACCTGGCGTTCAGCTATCAGGGCGAGGCCTTCGGCAAGCGGGTGCAGCC
Organism: Paracoccaceae bacterium; assembly: GCA_027489355.1. Classification (GTDB taxonomy): domain Bacteria; phylum Pseudomonadota; class Alphaproteobacteria; order Rhodobacterales; family Rhodobacteraceae; genus Tabrizicola. The sequence goes on from JAIXZY010000003.1 coordinate 31,107, forward strand.
GCTGGCGGCCTCGGTCGGGTCGGACTTCCTGATCGACGTGGACGTCACGAACGAGGACAGCCTGGACGCCTGCTTTGCCGAGGTCGGCCGCCGCTGGGGCAGTCTGGACTTCGTGGTCCACGCCATCGCCTTTTCCGACAAGAATGAGCTGACGGGCCGCTTCATCAACACCACCAAGGGCAACTTCCTGAATTCGCTGAACATCTCGTGCTTCAGCTTCATCGACGTGGCCCGCCGTGCCGAACCGCTGATGCCGGACGGCGGCACGCTGCTGACCCTGACCTTCCAGGGGTCGAACCGCATCTCGCCGAACTACAACGTGATGGGCGTCGCCAAGGCCGCGCTGGAATCGGCCACCCGCTACCTGGCCAACGACCTTGGTCCGCAGAAGATCCGGGTCAACGCGATCTCGCCCGGTCCGATGAAGACGCTGGCAGGATCGGCTATCGGCGGCGCCCGGGCCACCTTCCGCCACACCGAGGAAAACGCCCCGCTCCGCGCCAATGCCACGCTTGAGGCCATCGGCGGGACGGCGGTCTGGCTATGCTCGGACTACGGGGCCTGCACGACGGGCGAGATCATCCACGTCGACGGTGGCTACCACGCACTTGGCTTCCCGCAGGCCGAGAACCTGTAGGACGCAGCGCCCCGCCACCGCTCCTTCACGCAAGAGTCACGCCTGCACGGCGCAACCGCGCCTTCCGATCACGTCCGACTGTCAGGGAGGAGGGACTGGAGCGGGCGGCGGGAATCGAACCCGCGTCTCCTGCTTGGAAGGCAGGGGTCTTACCATTACACAACGCCCGCGTTGCTGTTGCTAGGTATGCGGAGCCGAAGGGATCGTCAAGAAGGAAGCCCAAGGTAGCTCTGATTGCGGCGTCAGGGCAGAAGTTTGTCGCTGACCTGAAGCTGGCCCGTTGCCGCCAAAGCAGCAAAGCCTCCATCAACTTCGTAGACCTGACTCAGACCCCTTGAAACCAGGGCCTCGACAAGTGGCGTCGTTCCCGCCACCGAGCCGCAGAAGAGAACGATCGAAGCCTGCCCCGGTCGCAAGCGCCCTGCAAGCACGTCGACTGCCAGAGCCTTCGGCACTACGACCGCTTCAGCAATCTCTCCATTGCGGGCGCGGCCGGCCGGAGATCGAACATCCACCAGGACGGCTCCGTTTCGCCATGCCGTTATGGCGTCGTCCGCTTGAATCCGGGAGGTGGTTGGCGTCGTCATGTCATCGTTACCTTTTCTTGGTGGGCGTGGCTGGAGGATTGTTGATTTCCTGCGCTGCGGGTGACAGCGGGGAAAAGACTGGTCAGCGTCTCGACGATGTGGACGTAGTCGTCGTGCGGGAAGTCGTAGGGAAGCTCGATCCGGAACTCGGTCGTGTCCCGGGCTATCGGGTCGCGCGCGAGGGTCTCTGCGATCTGGTCGAGGGAACCGATGATGTCCGGCGCGAAGAGCGTCCGTTTCAGGCCCTGGGGCGCCAGTGTCCGAAGGGTGCGAGCTGCGACGAAATCGCGGTAGCGCCGACGGGTCGCGGCATCGGCGCCGTCGAGCGGCAGGATGACACGGCCAAGTCCAACGCGGGGCGTGCCGGGTCCGGCCCAGGACGCGCGGAACTGGCGGATCAGCCCGGCCTGCGCGGTCAGGAAGTCGTTCGTCGTCTCGCCGGTCACGATATTGCCGGTCAGGAAATGCCAGCCGTTCCGCCCGGCCCAGTCGGCCGATTTCAGCGAGCCGCCACCGTACCAGAGCCTCTCGGTCAGCCCCTTGGCGATGGGTTGCAGGCGCGGGACCTGGGCGCCCGCGGCATTGCCGGCGATGGCGGCGTCAGACAGCGGCTCGGACCGCAAGGCGCGCGCCAGCCGCTCCGCCCGGACATGTCCGTAATCGACCTGCGTTGGATCGCCGTCGTACAGAAGGTCGCCGAGAAGCGCGCCGAATTGTGGCGGATTGGCCGAGACGCCGATATTCAGCCGACCGCGCGACAACACGTCCACGGTGGCGAGGTCTTCGGCCAAGCGAAATGGATTTTCATAGCCGAGCGGGATCACGGCCGTGCCGAGACCGATGCGATGCGTGCGCTGGCTGGCGGCGGCAAGGAAGACGGCAGCAGACGAGACCCCGCGTTCCAGATGCCGCTGGCGGACCCAGGCGCTGTGGTAGCCAAGCGCCTCGCCTCGGGCGATGAGGTCGAGCGTCGCCTCGATCCCGGTCAGGGGGTCGTCCTCGGCGAAGTTGCCGGGGATCAGGAAGCCGACATGGGTGAAATGCTGGGTCATGGCTGTGTCCTGGGAAGGACCCCCGGCGGGGGAGCAGCCGCCGGGGGTGTTCGCCTGTCAGGGCTTCGGCAGGCCAGGCGGGTTGGTCTTCGACTCGGTCACCGCTTCGGACTCGATGCCCCAGCGGGCCAGCACCTTGCCGTAAGCGCCCGCCGCGATCTGGGCATTCAGCGCGGTGGTAATCGCATCCGCAAAGCCGGAATCCTTCCGGGTCACCACGGCGATCTCGGCAGTCTGCGGATAGCCCCCCGAGAACTGCCCCAGAAGCTTCCGGTCCGCCTTGATCGAGTTCTTGAAGGCCTCGGCAGCGTTCGGACCGAAATAGGCGTCGGCCCGGCCCGAGAACAGCGCGAGGTCGCGCGCGGCCTCGTCATCGAAATAGAGAAGTTCGGTCGGTGCCAAGCCGGCCGCCTCGTTCTCCTTGATCCAGTTCAGAAGGATCTGTTCCTGGTTGGTGCCCGAGCCGACGATGATCTTCAGCCCCGCGATGTCCTTGGCAGCCTCGATCTTTTCCAGCTTGCTGTCCTTGGGCGCGTAGAAGCCCAGCAGGTCCTGGCGGTAGGTGGAGAAATCGTATTTCTCTTTCCGCTCTTCGGTCACGGTCACGTTGGAGATCACCGCGTCATACTTGCCGCTGGTGATGCCAAGCGGCCAGTCGGCCCAGGCGACGGCGACGATCTGCAGCTCAAGGCCAAGGCTGTCGGCCACCAGCTGCGCGATATCGGGCTCGGCCCCGACGGGGGTGGCGTTGTCCGTGGCGTAGACGCCGAAGGGAAGCTGCCAGGGATTGGTGGCAACCGTCAGCTTGCCGGGGGTGACGAAGGTGAAATCCTTCGGGATCAGGTCGATGGCCGCCTGCACCTTCTCGGCCCGGACGCGGTCGGGCTGTTCGGGAGACAGGTCCGGCTCGGCGGCGAAGGCTGGGAGGGCAAGAAGGCTGGCGGCAAGGCCGAATGCCAGGGATCGAAGGGTGGTCTGCATGATCTTTTCCTTTGGTTGCAGCGGGGTGCCGGACCCCGGCCGCTGCGCGGGGAGGAGCGCAGCGATCGCGGTCAGGCGGGTCGAGGGGGGAACGGCCGGGGGTTACAGCACCTTGGCCAGGAACTCTGCCGTTCGGGGGTGGTCTGGACGGTTGAACACCTTTTCGGGGGTGCCGACCTCCAGGATGCGGCCCTGTTCCATGAAGACGACACGGTCGGCGACTTCACGGGCAAAGCCGATTTCGTGGGTGACGATGATCAGGGTGGTGCCGGATTTCGCCAGTTCCTTGATCACGTCGAGGACTTCGTTTACCAGCTCGGGGTCCAGCGCCGAGGTGGGTTCGTCGAAGAGAAGGACCTTGGGCTTCAGCGCCAGGGTGCGGGCGATGGCCACACGCTGTTGCTGGCCGCCGGACAGCTGGCGGGGATAGGCGGCCGCCTTGTCCGAGAGGCCGACCCGGGCCAGCAGGTCCTGTGCCAGCGCGATGGCATCCTCACGCCTTTGGCCACGGACAGCGATCGGGGCCTCGATGATGTTCTCCAGCACGGTCAGGTGCGGGAACAGGTTGAAGGACTGGAACACCATGCCCACGTCCACCCGCTTGCGGCGGATTTCCGGTTCCTTCAGCTCATAGAGAGTCGATCCCTCGCGGCGGTAGCCGACGGGCTGGCCGTCGATCTGGATCAGACCTTCGTCGGCCCGCTCCAGATGGTTGATCGTGCGTAGCAGCGTCGACTTGCCCGAACCGGACTGCCCCAGGATCGCGGTGACCGAGCCCGAGGGGAAGTCGAGCGTCACGTTGTCCATCACCCGGTTCGCCCCAAAGGATTTGCCCAGGTTACGGATCGACACCGCCCCGCCCTTCGGCAGCTTGCCCGACCAGCTTTGCGCACCGACCCGGGGGGCTGCAGCAACAGCGGCCTGTTGCGCGACATCCCTGGCGAGCGTCCTGGGGAAGAGCCCCGCCCAATCCAGCGCGCGGCGCAGGGGATCGGGCGGCAGCGTCCGCAGTGCGCCCCGGGCATAGTACCGCTCGACATAGTACTGGACGACCGACAGGACCGAGAGGATCACCACATACCAGATGGTCGCGACCATCAGGAGGGGGATGACCTCGAGGTTGCGGCGGTAGATGATCTGGATCGTGTAGAAGAGTTCCGGCAGGGCGAGGATGTAGACGACCGAAGTGCCCTTCGCGAGGCCGATGATCTCGTTGAACGCGGTCGGCAGGATCGCCCGCATCGCCTGCGGCAGGACGATCCGCCGCGACTCGCGCCCCTTCGGCAAGCCAAGGGCCGCCGCCGCCTCATGCTGGCCCTGGTCGACCGACAGGATGCCGCCCCGGATCATCTCGGCACTGAAGGCGCCCATGTTGAGGGTGAGGCCGATCACGGCGGCCATGAAGGGCGTGATGGTCTGGGTGGTCGGGAAGCTCAGGAACTCGATGCCGGTGAAGGGCACGCCGAGGGTGATCGTCTCGTACAGGTAGCCGAGGTTGTTGATGAGAAGGAGAAGCACGATCAGCGGGATCGACCGGAAAAGCCAGACGAACCCCCAGGACAGCGCCGAGAGGAGCGGTGAGGACGACACGCGGGCAAGGGCGAGCACCGTGCCAAGTGCAAATCCGCAGGCCGCACCAAGGAGGGTGAGGAGAAGGGTCCGCCCGAGGCCCGCCAGGACTGCCGGGTCGAAGAACCACTCGGCGAATACGTCCCAGCCCCAGCGCGGATTGCCAAGGACGGAGTTCAGCACCGCCGCCAAGACGACGATGCCGAAGATCGTGCCCGCGGTCCGCGCGTGATGGCGGGCCGGGACGATGCGAAAGCGTTCCGGCTCGCTGCGCGCGCCCTGGTGCAGGATGACATCGGGGCTGCTGGTCATCGGACATGGCCTTCCAGATGGACGTGATGCGAGATCTGATGCGCGGGGTTGGGCCTCAGCTCTGGCGGAAGCTCGCCCGGCACGCGGAGCGGGGTCGTCCCGGGCCGCCCCGCCAGCCGCCCGATGTGCTTTTCGAAAGGCAGAGTCAGGTAAAGCTCGGGGTCGACGCCGGGGTCGAAGAGCGGGCGGTAGCCGAGGCCCAGGTAAAGTCCCACGGCCTCGGGCTGGCGGAAGCCGGTGGTCAGGTAGACGCGGGTATAGCCCTGCGCGGCGGCGCGGTGTTCCAGCGCCCAGACCACCTGTTTCGCAAGGCCCTGACGGCGGTAGCTGCCGTCGGTCCAGATCCGCTTGACCTCGGCAGTACCGGGGTCGGAGTGGCGCATGAAGGCCCCACCGGCGATGGTGGCCACGCCGCGCTTGAGCAAGATGAAGGCACCACTGGGCGGCTGGAACGCCTCGGGCGGATAGCGGTAAAGCTCGGCCTTGGCGCCTTCGGGGTTGAAGCGGGTCCCGTAGCGGCTGTCGTATTCGCGGATCAGGTCCTGCACCAGCGGGGCGGCTTCGGGCGCGGTGGGCGAGCTGTCGATGATCAGGTCGGTCACGCGGTCTCTCCATTCAGGAAACGCTCGGCCAGCCGCACCCACAGGGTGGCGGCCGGGGCGAGGATGGCGTCGTTGAAGCGGTAGTCGGGGCTGTGCAGCGGCGCGCCGGGGCCGTTGCCCAGGATCAGGAAGGCGCCGGGGCGTTCGGTCAGGAAGAAGGCAAAATCCTCGCTGGCCATGCGGGGGGCGAAGTCGGGGATCAGGGCGGCGGGGCCGAAGGTGTCCTCGACGACGGCGCGGGCAAGGGCAGCCTCCTGCGGATGGTTCACCACCGCCGGAAAGCCACGCCGAAACTCGGCCTCGGCGGTCGCGCCGTAGCCTTCCGCGACAGAGCGGAGGAGCGCGGGCACCCGGTCGCCCAGGCGGTCGCGCACCTCGGCGCTAAAGCTGCGAAGGGTGAGCCTGGCTTCGGCTTGGTCGGGGATGACATTCGATGCCTCGCCGCCCCGGATCGAGCCCACGGTAACGACGGCGGCTTCCAAGGGGTCGATGTTGCGGGCGACGACGGATTGCAGTGCCGTGATCGCGCCGGAAAGCGCCACGATGGGGTCGACCGTGTCCTGCGGCATGGCGCCGTGGCCACCCTTGCCGCGTACCGTCAGGTTCACCTGGTCAACGGCAGCCATGACCGGGCCAGGACGGATGCCCCAAGCCCCGGCGGGCAGGCCCGGCCAGTTGTGCAGCCCGAAGATTGCATCCACCGGGAAACGGTCGAAAAGCCCGTCCTCCAGCATCGCGCGGGCGCCGTGGCCGATCTCTTCGGCGGGCTGGAAAATCAGCGTCAAGGTCCCCCGGAAGCTGCGGGTCCGCGCCAGATGCCGCGCGGCGGCCAGGAGGATCGCCGTGTGCCCGTCATGCCCGCAGGCGTGCATCACGCCCGCCACCTGCGAGACCGGACCGTCGTGTGGCGTCTCATGGATCGGCAGCGCGTCGAAATCTGCCCTCAGGCCCAGCGATTTGCCCGGCCCAGCGACCAGACGCCCCACGACGCCATGCCCGCCGATGCCCGTCGTGACCTCATAGCCGTAGGCCGTCAGTTCCCGCGCGATCACCGCGGCCGTGCGCGCCTCCTCCCGGCTGAGTTCGGGGTGCCGGTGCAGGTCATGGCGCAGGGCGACGAAGTCACCGATGCCCGCCGTCAGCGCGGGGATCGGGCCAGCGGCGGTGATGGGGGCGAGATGGGTCATCACTCGGCTGCCGTGCGGCTGCGGCGGGCGGCGACGTGGCGGCTTTCCTTGACGGGCAAGCCCAGATGGTCGCGCAAGGTGGCCCCGGGCAGGTCGCGGCTGTAGCGGCCGCGTGCCTCAAGCTCCGGGACGACGAGGGTCACGAAATCCTCCAGCCCCTCGGCCTGGACCGAGAAGCCGAGGATGAAGCCGTCCGAGGCCCCGGCGTCGATCCAGCGGATGATCTCTTCGGCGACTTCGGCCCCGGTTCCGATGAAGTTCGGGCGGGGAGTGGCGACCTCAAGCGCGATCTGGCGCAGGGTCTTGCCGTGCCGGGCCGCGTCGACCTTGATCTTGTCTGTGGTGGATTGAAAGCTGTTGCGACCGATGTCGCCGAGGTCGGGGAAGGGGCCGTCAAGGTCGTATTGGCTGAAATCGTGGTGGTCGAAGAACCGGCCCAGGTAAGCGAGCGCCTCGTCAATCGTCAGAAGGTTGCGGATGATGTCGTACTTGGCCTCTGCTTCCGCCCGCGTGCGTCCGACGATGGGGGCGATGCCGGGGAAGATCTTCACATCATCGCGGCTTCGCCCATGCGCCACTGCCGAATCCTTGACCTTGGCTGTGAAGGCCACCGTATCCGCCAGGCTGTCGGAATGGGTGAAGACGGCGTCGGCATATTTGCCCGCAAGCTGGATGCCTGCACCCGACGACCCGGCCTGGAAGATCACCGGCTGGCCTTGCGGCGACCGCCCGATGTTAAGCGGGCCCTCGACCTCGAAGAAGCGGCCCTTGTGGTTCAGGCGGTGGAACCCGGCAGGATCGAAGAACTGCCCCGTCTCTCGGTTGCGGACGAGGGCGCCTTCGTCCCAGCTGTCCCAAAGCCCCTGGGTCACCTGCAGGTATTCGTCGGCGATCTCATACCGCAGCGCATGGTCCGGATGCTGGCGCGAGTAGTTGCGGGCGGACCCTTCCAGGGGCGTCGTCACCACGTTCCACCCCGCCCGCCCGCCCGAGATCAGGTCGAGCGAGGCGAATTGCCGCGCCACGGTGAAGGGGTCGGAGTAGGACGTGGAGACAGTACCGGCGAGGCCGATCTTGGTGGTGGCGATGGCCAGCGCAGAGAGGATCGTCAGCGGCTCGAACCGGTTCAGGAAATGCGGGATGGTCTTTTCGTTGATGTAGAGGCCGTCCGCGACAAAGCCGAAGGCGATGCCGTTCGCCTCGGCCTTCCTTGCAATGTCGATGATGAACCCAAGGTTGACCGAGGCATCGGCGGGCCCCGAGGGGTGCTTCCACGAATTCATGTGGCCGCCAGCCCCGTGCAGCATGATCCCGAAGGGAATGTGGTTTCGCATGGTTCTGGTCCTTCCTATTCGGCTGCTGCAAGGGCCTGTGCCTGCGGTGCCAGATGGCGGATCGCGGCAAGGCGTTGCGCGGGGTCGGCGACCGGCAGGTCGATGAAGAAATGCGTGATGCCGAAGGTGGTGCTGAGGCGGTCGAGCTCTGCCCTGACAAGGGCGGGGGTCCCGGCCAGGATGCGCGGATTGCGCGGCTCCAGCCGGTATTCGGGGGACCCGGCCTGGCGCGCATATTCCCTGGCCGCGTCTTCGTTCGGCAGGTTCACATTGCGCCCGTCGGGCAGATGCACCCGGTAAATCGTCTGCTGGGCCGCCAGACGTTCTGCCTGGGCCTGGTCGTCCGACACGATCACCGACAGCGACAGCGAGGGCTTGCGACCCGTCCGGCCTTCATAAGCACCAAAGGTCGCGCGGATCGCGTCGTCACCCCCGTCGAAATGTCCGGCGAAGGTCAGGTTCCAGCCGTACCGCGCGGCGATTTCGGCGCTTTCGAGACTGGCGCCAAGCAGGAACAGTTCGGGCCGCTCTGCGATGTCGGGATAGGCCTTGACGCCGTGCAGGGCGTGGCCCTCTGCCAGACCGTCGCCCAGGAAGGCTGTAAGGTCTCCCAGCTTCTGGTCGAAGCTCTGCGCCGAGGCAGGCGTTTGTCCCACCTGCAGTGCGTGGGTTGAAAAAGGCAATCCGCCCGGGGCCTTGCCAACCCCCAGATCGACTCGGCCCGGGGCAAGGGCGGCAAGGACGCGGAACTGCTCGGCCACCTTGTAGGGGCTGTAGTGCTGCAGCAGGACCCCGCCCGACCCGATGCGGATTGTCCGGGTCGAGGCAAGGACATAGGCCGCAAGGATTTCCGGGGCGGACCCGGCCAAGGGCGGCGCGCCGTGGTGTTCGGCGTACCAGATGCTGTGATACCCCAGCGCTTCTGCCTCACGCGCGAAGGCGACCGAGAAGGCAATTGCCTCGGCCCCCGTCGTGCCGTCGGGCACCGGCGTCTTGTCGAACAGGCTCAGGGCGTAGGGGGTCCGGGTCATGGCTGCCTCATTCCAGCGAAATCGCACAGGGAATGCCCAATGCTTAATATCTACCTTACAGATAGATATTTATCGAGGAAAGAGAACGGGACTGGCGTTCTTGCGTGCTGGAAGAGCAGCGGATTCCCGATTTTGCAGGAAGGCTTGCACGAGACCCGTCTTACAACGCGCGCCCAGACGAGATAGGCGGTGCCGTCATGGACCGCCACAGTCGGGATGATATGGGCCAGCAGCGCGCCCGTGGTGTAGGATTTCTCGCCCTGGACGATTGCCTCATTACCCTCGACGAGGAGGGTGGTCTCGAAGGCGGCGACGTTCTTGCTGTTCAGCTCGGAAAACGCGTTACCCCCATTTGACGGTGCGCGACAACCTGGGCTTTGGCCTGCGCATGTCCAAGCTGCCGCCGGCCGAAATCGCCGCCCGGATCGAGGAAACCGCCCGCATCCTGCGGCTTGAAACACTCCTGGACCGCTATCCCCGCGCGCTCTCTGGCGGCCAGCGCCAGCGTGTCGCCATCGGTCGCGCCATTGCCCGGCGGCCCAAGGTCCTCCTCTTCGACGAACCGCTCTCGAACCTTGATGCTGGGCTGCGCGGCCAGACGCGCGTGGAAATCGCCAAGCTGCACAAGACCTTTGCCGCCACGATCATCCATGTGACCCACAACCAGGTCGAAGCGATGACCCTGGCCGACCGGATCGTCCTTCTGAACAACGGGCGCGTCGAACAGGTGGGAACGCCTGGGATGCCGTCCACGCCCTGTCCTTCGATGAGGAAGGGCGGCACGTTGACCGCACCGCCCTTCCCGAACCAGCGTGAAGGTCACTCGTTACAGTTTTACCACCGCATCCGCGACCTTGATCGGGTTCGGCAGCAGGCCGAGCTTGGCAAAGGTATCCGCGACCGACTGCTGATCGGCCACCACCTGATCGGTAATCGGCGCCACGCCAAAGCTCTGGCGGCCGATGGCGGCTTCAAGCACCTCTTCCGGGATACCGGTCGAGGGCGACAGCTCCGCCGCCGCCGCATCGGGGTTGCCGGTGATCCAGGTGCCGACCTCGGCGATGGCTGCGATCAGCTCCTTTGCCGCATCCGCATTGCCTTCCAGGAAGCTGCGGTCGCCGAGGTAGAACTGATAGTTCGGCGCAAGGCCTTCCGCGTTGGTCAGGACCTTCGCGCCCAGCGCGCTTTCGGCCGAGGCGAGGAACGGATCCCAGATCGCCCAGGCGTCGACGGCCCTGGTCTCGAAAGCCGGGCGGGCGTCGGCCGGGGGAAGGAAGACGGTTTCGACGTCCTCATAGGCCAGACCGGCCGATTCCAGCGCCTTGACCAGCAGGTAGTGGACGTTCGACCCCTTGTTCAGGGCAACCTTCTTGCCCTTCAGATCGGCGACCGAGGCAATGGCACTGTCCCCATGCACCAGGATCGCCTCACCCTTCGGCGCCGGCGGCTCGAAGGCCAGATAGGCCAGGCGCGGACCAGCGGCCTGGGCAAAGATCGGCGGCGCTTCGCCGGTTTGCGCGATGTCGAGGGCGCCGGCATTCAGCGCCTCCAGCATCTGCGGGCCGGCGGCGAATTCAGACCAGGTCACGGTATAGCCCAGGGGCTCCAGCTTCCGCTCCAGGATGCCCTTGCCCTTCAGAAGGACAAGCGTGCCGTATTTCTGGAAGCCCACGCGGATTTCCTTGGCCTGGGCGCGGACAGGCAGGGCCGTCAGCGCAAGGGCAGCGGCGGCGGTGGCGCCGAACTGGCGGCGGGTCAGGGTCATTTCGGTCTCCGATCAACTGGCGGCCGTGGCCGCAAAGGTGGATTGCGGCGAATAATCTACTGGAAGGGTCGTAATTTTGAACCCCGGGGGCCTGGTGGAAACCATGCGGAAACTACAGCCTGAGCAGTCCATGACCAGGACAGCATTTCTCGGTCAAATATCTGATTCTAATTCCGAAAGTGATTTCACGCTCCTGAACTCCGCGCTTACCCCCGAACCCGGTCAGAGAAGAAAATCACTCTTCGCCCCCTCGATTTTGCCAGGTCCCATCTCTTTGCGGGGGACATTTCAGAATGGCCGCGGCAGCACTTCTGCCCCAGATATGGTCCATCCGACCCGGCCATGTGCCGGGCGTCCACGGCTGGCCGAAAGGCCGCGAAAGAGAGGCATCGCGTGACCGCAGTGGATCCGAACTTCCGAGTCGACACGCCCCCGGCGGGCCGCCCCAGGATGCCACGCTGGCGCGTGCGGCTCTCGACCTGGCTGCCCTTCCTCTTGCCAGCTCTGATCCTGCTCGGGTGGGAGGCGGGAAGTCACCTCGGCCTCATCTCGACCCAGATCCTCCCCCGCCCGAGTGCCGTCCTGACCAAGGCCTGGGGGCTGCTTCTGTCGGGCGAGCTTCTCACCCATCTCGGCGTCTCGGCCCTGCGCGCACTTACCGGACTGGCCATCGGAGGTAGCCTGGGCTTCGCGCTTGGCCTTGCGAACGGGCTGTCTGAACGGTCGGCGATCCTGACCGACACGACCGTCCAGATGATCCGCAACATCCCGATCCTTGCGCTGATTCCTCTGGCCATCATCTGGTTCGGCGTCGGCGAAGTGTCGCGCCTCTTCCTGGTCGCAATCTCGGTCTTCTTCCCGATCTACATCAACACCTACCACGGCGTCCGCAACGTCGACCCCCAGCTGATCGAGATGGGCCGCGCCTATGGCATGTCGCGCCGGACCCTGTTCCGCAGGGTGAGCTTCCCCGGCGCGCTGCCGTCGATCTTCGTCGGCCTGCGCTATGCCCTGGGCCTGATGTGGTTCGTCCTGGTCGTCGCCGAAACCCTGGCCGCAAAGGCCGGCCTTGGTTACATGGCGATGCAGGCGCGCGAGTTCATGATGCTCGACGTCGTCGTCCTGTCGATCCTCCTCTATGCGCTTCTCGGCAAGCTCGCCGACATGATCACCCGCGCGCTGGAAGTCCGCGCGCTTGCCTGGAACCCTGCCTATGCTCGACACTAGCCAAACCGGGGCCGAGGTCCGCCTCTCCGGGGTTGAAAAGACCTTCGGGACCAACACCGTCCTGTCGCGGCTGGACCTGACGATCCGGTCGGGCGAGTTCCTGTCCATCGTCGGCAAGTCCGGCTGCGGCAAGTCCACGCTCCTCCGCCTTCTGACCGGCCTCGACCAGCCCACGCGGGGAGAAGTCACGGTCGACGGTCATGCCCCCGCCGACCAACGTGGCGAGGTACGGCTGATGTTCCAGGAGCCGCGGTTGCTGCCCTGGGCCAGCGTGATCGACAACGTCGCCGTCGGCCTGCCCGAAGGGGGCACCCTTGCCAACCGCCGCGCCCAGGCCGAGGCCGCGCTGGCCGAAGTGCAGCTTCCCGGCAAGGCCCAGGACTGGCCTGCGAGCCTCTCTGGCGGCCAGCGCCAGCGGGTGGCCCTTGCCCGCGCCCTTGTCAGCCGGCCCCGCCTTCTGGCGCTGGATGAACCGCTGGGCGCCCTTGACGCGCTGACCCGTCTGGTGATGCAGGACCTGATCCTGCAGGTGAAGCGCGACGATGGGTTCACAGCGATCCTTGTCACCCATGACGTGGCCGAGGCGGTGGCGCTGTCCGACCGAGTGATCGTGCTGGACGCGGGCCGAGTGGCGAAAGAGGTGGTGATCGACCTGCCCCACCCCCGCTCCAAGGGCCACCCGCGCCTTGCCGCGCTTGAGGCGGAAATCCTGGACGCGATCTTCGCCAAGGGGCGCGACTGAGGGCTGGGGCTTGTGGCACGCCACGCGGTGATGGAAGCGCCGGACCAGCCCCTGCCCCGCCGCGCCTAAAGGCGCAGCAGGCGCTCGGCGTTGGTGGCGAACAGCCGCTCCAGCAGGTCGTCGCGGAAGCCGATCCTCTGGAAATCCTCGATCGTCTGGCCGATGGGCCGGAACGGATAGGAGGAGCCGAACAGGAACTGGTCGCCGAGGAAACCGTTCACCGCCTCAACGTATCCGCGTCCGCCCGCCTGGAAGAGATACATGTCCGGGATGATGTGGACGTTATCATACCGGAACGCGACGCCCACGATCTCGGCCACGCGGGGCCAGTAGCCGTGGTAGACCGCGATCTTCAGACGCGGGAACAGGCGCGCGACATTGGCGACCGGCGAGGGGTCGTTGAACCGGTGGTCCGGCGTCGTGGGGCCGGTCATCAGGAACACCGGCGCGCCGAGGTCTTGCAGAAGGTCGTAAAGCGGGTGGAACACCGGGTCATCGGGATGCCGCGCCGGGTCGGACCAGCCGGGCTCGATGTCGATGCCGCGCAGGCCCAGGGTCTTGATCACCCGCTCCGCCTCGGCCAGCGTGGCGCGGGTGCCAAGGGCCACGGGATCGACCGACCCGATGCCCTCCAGCAGGTCCGAGCCCGAGACGATCTTTTGGATCGTGTCGTTCGGCAGGTGCTGGGTCGGCGTGTGACGGCCCACCACGACGGCGCGATGCAGGCCTGCGTCCCGCACCTCATCCAGGAACCCCTGCGGCGTCCGCGACCGGGCGAAATGCTCGTCATTGCCGCGCGTGCCGACGCGGCGGTTCAGCCATTTCACGACGTCATAGTCCGGCGTGCCGGGGGTCTTGCCAAAGAAGTCGTGCAGGTAGGCCGGCCTGCAGCGCATGTCGATGATCTTCATATCAGCTGGCCGCCGTCTTCTGCAGGGCACGGATGTCGAAGGCGCCGCCGGTCTGGGCCGACCGCAGGGTCACCGGGGCCTTGCCGATCAGGGGGAACACGAGTTCCGCAAAGCGGATCGATTCCTCCAGATGCGGATAGCCAGAGAGGACGAAGGTATCGGCCCCCAGCGCCTGGTATTCCGCCAGCCGCTCGGCCACCTGTTCCGCGCTGCCGACCAGGGCCGTTCCGGCCCCACCGCGCACCAGACCGACCCCGGCCCAAAGGTTCGGCCCGACCACCAGTTTGTCACGGCGTCCGCCGTGCAGCGCCGCCATCCGCGCCTGGCCAACCGAGTCCATCCGGGCGAAGTTGGCCTGAGCTGCCGCGATTTCCTCGTCACTGAGGCGGCTGATCAGACGGTCCGCCTCGGCCCAGGCTTCGGCCTCCGTCTCCCGCGCGATCACATGCAGACGCACGCCGAACCGCACCGTCCGCCCGTGCTTGGCCGCCCGCGCCCGGACGTCGGCGATCTTGGCCCCCACCGCCGCCGGGGGTTCGCCCCAGGTCAGGTAGGCATCGACATGCCGCGCGGCGAGGTCGTGTGCCGCCTCGGACGAGCCGCCGAAATAGAGCGGCGGCCAGGGCTGCTGCTGCGCCGGATGGTAGTTCCGCGCGCCCTTCACCTTCACATGCTTGCCGTCGAAATCGACCGTCTCGCCGGAGAGAAGCCGCTTCCAGACGGTCAGGTATTCCTCGGCCACCTTGTAGCGTTCGTCGTGGGCGAGGAACGCTCCCTCGGCCGCCAGTTCCGCTGCATCGCCGCCGGGGACCACGTTCAGCAAAAGCCGCCCTTCCAGTGCCGCGTCCAGCGTCGCCGCCGCCCGCGCACCCGTGGTCGGGCCGCCGATCGAGGTCCGCAGCGCCACCAGGAACTTGATCCGCCGCGTCACGGGAACGAGGCTTGCCGCCACGACCCAGGGGTCAAGGCAGCTGGCCCCGGTGGGGATCAGCATCCCGTCATACCCCAGCCGATCCGCCGTCACCGCGATCTCGCGGAGGTAGGCGTTCGTGGGGGCGCGGGCGAAGTCGGAGGTGCCGAGGTAGCGGGTATCGCCCGAGGTGGGGAGGAACCAGAAGATGTCGGGGGTGGTCATGGAAGTGCCTTGGAATGACGGTCGCCCAAGGTCTACCTGCTTGGTCCTGCAAGCTCGATTCCAAAGAGGGGGCGGGAAAGAGATGCAGACCATCGTCCGGCCCGGCGGATGGGAAAATTCGTTCTCCGCCCCCTCACGCGGGGCCGGTCCAAGGACCCACGGCCAAAAGGTGTCCACGGTGGACAATCCTGGCTACGTCAAAGATTCCAATAACTTGGTCGCGGACGTTAAGGATTTGGCAAGGTATCGAAAATCAGCCATCAGGCGGTGTTGCGATGACCTTCCGGCGAAAGATCGGGGCCAGCATCCAGGTCAGGATGGCAAGCGCCAACGTCAGCGAAAAGCCCCAGAAAAGGAGTTTGAGCGATCCGGTCGCCTGCTGCCCCAGCCAGGAGTAGAGGAGCGTCGCGGGCAGCTGGCCCAAGCCGGTGGCGAATAGGAAGCGACGCAGCGGCAGGGCGGTCAGGCCCGCGGCATAAGAGACGACGTGGAAGGAGATGAAGGGCAGAAGCCGGGCGATCAGCAAGGACCGGGTGCCGAAGCGCAGGAAGAAGCCGTCGGTCGCCTCAAGGGCGGGGGCCGAGACGAGGCGGGTGACGGCGGGGCGGCCAAGGGCTCGGGCGATCCAGAAACAAAGCGCGGCCCCAGCCATCGCGCTGGTCCAGGACAGCGCCGCACCCAAGGCCCAGCCGAAAAGCATTCCGTTGGCAAAGGTCAGGAGGAAGGCCGGAAGCGGGGCCACGACCGATTGCACGATCATCAAGAGGGCGGAGACGACGGGCGCCCAAAGGCCGAAGGAGCGCAGGTAATCGATCAGGCCTGCGACGGCGGCCTCGGGGTCGGCGGCGGAGAAAAGCGCCAGCACCTGCCACGCCGCGCCGTTCAGGGGCGGGATGAAGGCCACGGAAAGGGCGGCGGCAAGAAGGGCCGCGAGGAGGAGGACGGGCAACCGCATGGGCAAAGGGCGGGCCACGCGCAGTGGCCCGCCCGCAGGGTCAGTTGGTGACGAGCGGATAGGTGGCCGGGTCCGAGGCAGACCATTCCCACATCGAGCCCGCATAGTTCCGCGCCTTGACGCCTGCGTTGTTCAGGACGGCGGTGACGAAGCCCGAGCGGATGCCGCCGGTGCAATAGGAGACGACCTGGGTGCCCTCGCCCACGCCAAGATCGGCCAGCCGGGCCTTCAGCGCGTCACCCGACAGGACTTTGCCATCGGCACCGACGAGGTCCTTGTAGAAGATGTGCTTTGCCCCCGGCACATGGCCACCGCGGGTTTCGCCATAGGGGGTTTCGCCCGCATATTCGCGCGGCTCGCGGGTGTCGAGGATCACGACGTCAGGCTTGTCGATCAGGGTGACGAGTTCTTCCTTCTTGACCTCGTAGGCCTCGTTCCGGGCGACGGTGAAGTCGCCGGGCGTGGCGACAGGCGACACGGCGAGGTCGCCGCCCGCAAGCAGAGCCGCAATGCCGCCGTTGACGAGGTAGGTCTGGTCGTGGCCCAGCGTGCGCAGCGTCCAGACGATGCGGCCATCCTCGCCCCAGCCCTGGGCGGTGTCGGCGACAGCGATCACCGGGACAGCGGTCGAGACGCCAAGGGCACGGAGTTTCTCGGTCAGGACGGCGTCATCGGCGAGGAGCTGACCCTTGTTCGGCAGGTCGGGGTTGGTGAAGTCCTGCCAGACGACCGGGACCGAGCCGGGGAGCGGCTGGGCGTCCTTCAGGTCCTGCCCGCGGGTGTCGAGGAGGAGGGCGCCGGAGGCGAGAAGCGCGCGGGCCTCATCGGCTTCGATAAGCCATTGCGAGCTGTCCACGGTTTCGGCGCGGGCTGAAAGGGTGGCGAAGGGGAGGAGGAGGGAGGCGACCAAAAGGGCGCGGCGGGGGAGTGTCAGCATGGGTCGGGGTCCTTCGGAAAGCGGCAGAAGCCGAGATATGTCATAAGATTAGCATTCGCGGGCGACGGACGGGTTCCGAAGTCGGGGACCGATGGAGAAGGCCGTTCCCCTGCCGGTCTGCGGGAGGGAAAGGTTTTCCCGGGGCTACCGCGCCGCCACGCCGTGCAGGGTCATCACCGACAGCTGCGGCCTGGCTTGCGTCATCACGGTGCCGGGCGGAGTGCCTTCGGTCAGCCAGACACCGCCGCCGATGATCGACCCGCGCCCGATGGTGACGCGGCCCAGGATCGTGGCACCGGCGTAGATCACCACGTCGTCTTCCAGCACCGGATGGCGCGGCTGGCCTTTCACCAGATCACCGTTTTCATCCGCATCGAACCGTTTCGCCCCCAGAGTCACCTGCTGATAAAGCCGCACGTTACGGCCGACGACGGCGGTTTCGCCGATGACGACTCCTGTTCCGTGGTCGATGAAGAAAGCGGGGCCAGCCTTGGCGCCGGGATGGATGTCGATGCCGGTCAGACTGTGGGAATGTTCGGCAATGATCCGCGCCGTCATGGTTGCGCCCAGTTTGTACAGCTCATGCGCGATGCGGTGGCGCAGGACGGCATCGACGCCCGGGAAGCAGAAGACGATCTCGTCCAGGCTTTTCGCGGAAGGGTCGCCCGAATAGGCGGCCATGATGTCGGTGTCGTGCAGGTCGCGGACGCGGACCAGGCTTTCGATGAAGGTCTGCGCCGCCTCGGCCGCGCGAGGGCCAAGGATGAGGGGATCGCTGTCCTCGGCCAGGAGCCATTCGTGGAGGATCTGGTGCTGGAGCCGCTGGCGGATGGACCCGAGCATCCGCTGGATATGGGCGTCGGTCTGGTCAGGCGTAAGGCCCGCGGGTCCGTGGTGGCGGGGATAGAGGACACCCACGGTATCGAGGAGGATCTGGATGATCTCATGCTTGGACGGAAGGCGCGGGATCGGGCGTCCCGGATAGCGGCGCTGCTGCGACACAGTGCGGATCAGGCGAAGGCGTTCGACGATGCTGTCGATGCCCTGCGGGCCGTCAGTTCCCGGTGTCCCGTCCACGCGCGCCATCATCAAATGGGAATGTTTGCCCTGCGCCGCTTGTTACCGAAGGACGCCGCGGGTTCCAATGGAATGGACTTTCGTTCTTGGGCTCGTCAGGGGAACGCCATTCTCCCGGTCGTTCGGGCCAAGCGCGGTGGACCAGTCGGGCTGGGTGTCGGGCCGCGAGATCAGGCTGCCTTGCGCGGTGATCCATGAGAGCCAGTCGGCGAGGAGGTCATGAGTCAGGATCTCCGGCCACCGGTGGGTGTCGGCACGGTCGCGGAGGGCGTCGTGGCCGGTGAGGAGATGGGTCTCGAAGCTGCGGTCCAGCGCGTCGAGGCGCCAGAGGATCGGGGTGGCGGCGAGGTCGAGGAGCGTCGGGCCGCGCGAGGGACGGCTCAGGATGGTGGCCAGCGCGCCAAGCTGGGTGCGGATCAGGTGCGTGTTCAGGTCGACGTCGCGCGGGTCGGTGGCGAGCGTCAGGCGGTCGATCAGGCATGCAAGCTTCGGGAGTTGCGCGAGCGCCTGGCGGTGTTCGGCGCGGCGGACCGGGTCGCGCGGGTGAAGCGGCTGGTCGGGGTGCAGATCCTCGGCCAGTTCCAGCAGGGCCACGGGGTCGCGCAGGATCACCGGCGGCTCGGCCCCGCGCCGGATGGTGAGGCGCGGGGTGCCTTCGGCCAGCAGCGGGGCCTCGGCCTGCAGGGGGACGAGGTCAAGGTCGGTCCCGCGCGCAGCGAAGGCCAGGCGCAGGGCCTCGGCCAGGGCGTGACCGCGCGGGGCGGCAAGCGTGAGGCGCGCGGGATGGGTCATTCGGCGGCCACCCGTGCCTGGCCAGCGGCCGCAAGCGCCTGGTCGAGGTCGGCCAGGATGTCGTCGATATGCTCGATCCCGATGGAGAGGCGGACATATCCCTCGGTCACGCCGGTCCTGGCCTGGTCGGCGGGGGTGAGCTGGCTGTGGGTGGTGGAGGCGGGGTGGATCGCAAGGCTGCGGGCGTCACCGATGTTGGCGACGTGGTAGAAAAGCTGCAGCGCGTCGATGAAGCGGCGACCGGCGTCGCGACCGGCGGCGAGTTCGAAGCCGACGAGGCCACCGTAGCCACCGCGCAGGGTGGTATCAGCGCGTTCGCGGGCGGGGCCGGTCTGCAGGCCGGGGTAGATCACCTTGGACACTTCGGGGCGCTTCGACAGCCATTCGGCCACCTTGGCGGCGTTCGAGGAATGGCGTTCGATGCGCAGGGGCAGCGTCTCGATCCCCTGCAGGGTCAGGAAGGCGTTGAAGGGCGAGATCGCGGCGCCGAGGTCGCGGAGGAGCGTGGTGCGCGCCTTGATGATGTAGGCGACGGGGCCGATGGGCTTCACCGCCTCGACCCAGACCGCGCCGTGGTAGCTGGGGTCGGGGGTGTTCAGCGCGGGTTGGCGGGCGGGGTGGGCGGCCCAGTCGAAGGTGCCGGAGTCCACGATCAGCCCGCCGATCGAGGTGCCGTGGCCGCCGAGGTACTTGGTCGAGGAGTAGACGATCACCGCTGCGCCGTGGTCGAAGGGCCGGGCCAGGAGGGGGGCGGCGGTGTTGTCGACGATCAGCGGGATGCCGAGCGGGCGACCGAGGTCGGCGACCTCGCGGATCGGGAAGACCTCAAGCTTTGGGTTGGGGAGCGTTTCGGCATACCAGGCGCGGGTGCGGGCGTCCGAGGCGCGGACGAAGGCCTGGGGGTCCTTCGGGTCGACGAAGCGGACCTCGATCCCCTGGTCCTTCAGCGTGTTGGCGAAAAGGTTCCAGGTGCCGCCATAGAGGTCGGTGGAACTGACGATGTTGTCCCCGGCCTTGGCCAGGTTCTGGATCGCGAAGGCCGAGGCCGCCTGACCCGACGCCACGGCGAGCGCCGCCACCCCGCCCTCCAGCGCCGCGACGCGCTTTTCCAGCACATCGGTCGTCGGGTTCATGATGCGGGTGTAGATGTTGCCCAGCTCGGACAACGAGAAGAGCGCCGAAGCATGGTCGGTGTCACGGAACTGGTAGCTGGTGGTCTGGTAGATCGGCACCGCGACGGCCCCGGTGGCGGGGTCGGCGCGGTAGCCTGCGTGGAGGACCTGAGTTTCGGGTTTGTGCGACATGGGATGTTCCTTCGCGGGGTCTGGGGGATGTCAGGACAGGCGGGCCAGGGCGGCCAGCACATCGGCAGGGTCGGTGCGAGTGGTGAAATCGGCCTGGACGAAGGACCAGCGCACCTTGGCGGTTGCATCGACGATGTAGGTCGCGGCCAAGGGCAGTTCGTGGCTGTCGTCGCCGTTCCAGTCGGGCAGGTCGAGGCCGATCTCGCGGTATTGGGGGCGCAAGGATTCAGGCAGCGCGAAGACCAGGCCCAGGCTGCGGGCGTAGGCGTTGCCCTTGTCGATCAGGACCGGGAAGCCGATGCCGTTCTTGTCGGCCGTATCTTGCGCGCTCAACGCGACTTCGGGAGTGGTCGCGACAATCGACGCCCCGGCGGAGGTGATCTGCGGCAGGACCTTCTGGAAGGCGCGCAGGGTTATGTTGCAATAGGGGCACCAGCCGCCGCGATAGACGAGGATGACGAGCGGGCCCTTCTCGGCCAGGCGCTTCAGGTCGACGGCGTTGCGGTCGAGGTCAGGCAGGACGTTCAGCGGGACGGTGCTGCCCGCCTTCGCGGCGCGCTCTGCGATGCCCGAGGCGGCAAGGTCGGAGATGGATGCCCCGATGGCGGTGAAGATCGGCGCGGACACGGCGGACCGGACGGTCTCGACAGTGGATTTCAGGTCTGCAGAGAGGGACATGGCTGGCCTTTCAGGGGTCAGAGGGCCGGCCAAGGCCAAGGGTGATGCGGGCCGTCCAGCTGGTCAGGGCGGCGGAAAGGATCAGGTCGGTGATCTCCTGATCGTCGAGCTTATCGTCCTGCAGGCGTTGCAGGCTGCCGGCAGACAGGATCGCGGGGCTGCGGGCCAACGCTCCGGCGGCGCTGATCACAGCGCCCAGACGGCCGGTGAGGGGGCATGGGATGCCTTCCTCCAGCAAGACCTCGACCTCGCGGTCGCGCTTCAGCGCGGTGACGGCCTGGCGCGCCTCGGCGGTGGTGAGGTGGCGGCAGCCGAGGCTGCGGGCGACGGCGGCGGCGGCAAGGGCGCGCTCGCCCTGGGGCAGGCCCCCGGGTTTCGGGCCGGGCGCGATGAGCGAGGTGTCGGGGACGGTGGTCAGCAGCGCCTCGACCTCGGCCCCGATGCCGGGCCAGGGGACCCAGGCCGGGGTGTCGAGCGTGAAGGCGACTGGACGATCCGGCATGGTCAGATCACGGCCAGATGCGGCTGGCGCGCGGCGATGGAGGAGCGCAGGCCCGCCACGACGCGCGACTGGAAGTTCACGAAGCCGATGATGTCGACCAGAAGCGCGATTCCGCCGTTGGTCCAGCCTGCCTTGGCGAGCGCAGCCAGGCTGTCCGGCGTCGCATCGCGGGGGTGGAGCGTCACGAGGTGCGCGTATTCGAGAGCGGCAGACAGGCGGAGGCCAAGTTCGTGTTGGACCGGATAGCTGACGGCGTAGACCGGGCCGTCAAGGTCTTCGGCCGACAGGGGCCCGGCGGGGAAGCTGCCATAGGGGCCGGGGTGAGAGCTGTCTTCGGCCTCACGCTCGATCAGGCGGGCCAGGGGGACGAGCGTCGGGTCGGTCTCTCGCAGAAGGGCCAAGAGGTGGTCGCGGGTCCGGCCTTCGCCGTTCAGGACGGCCACGAAGGCCGCAACGGCGCGGCGTTCGACCAGGGAGATCGGGCCGGGGTCCTGCGGGTGGAGAAGGCGACGATAGGCGTCTTCGGCAAAGCGCCGCGCCTCGGCCCGGGCGCGCCAGGCGCGGTCGATGGGGCTGCCGGGCACGACGCCCGCAAGGCGCTCGACCAGGGTGGTGTCGTGGTGGGTCATGGCATGCGCCTTTCCGGGACAGGTCTCGATTGGGCAAGCCTGGCACGGGGGGCGCAAAAAGACGATAAGACAAGACGTGTTTTATCGGGGGTCCTTGGAGAACGTGGGGCAGATTGCGGCCAGGGGCGGGAGGAAATGCTTCTCCCGCCGCGCGAAGGGGCCAAGGCCACGTCGAATCGGTCCGGGATCAGCGCGGGGACAGCTGTCCTTCGAACTGGTTAGGGCGTCCCGTTCGTATCAGGGGCAAGTTTGCGGATTTCGGCGGCGCAGTGGTAGCGGGTCCGCACATCTCCGTTCCCGGCAGGCCATGCTGTTCTGGGCGGCCGGGTTGCAGAAAGAGAATCTTGTTCCCCGCGGAAGAACCGCGTAAATGCCGATCAGCGAAGTGGGATTTTCAGGTGTGGCCCAAGGTGGCAGCCAGCGCCAGGGCAAGGCTGATGGCGATCAGGATCAGCAAGGGAAGGACGGGCGGCACCTGGACGTCGTGCTGGTCCTCCTGCTCGGCAAGCCAGGCAGCCAGACTTGGGTCGATTCCGCAGCAGATCATGGGTTCTTCAGGTCCGGGTGTCAGGGCAGGCTACAGCGGATCGGCCCGAAAAAGGTTCCGAATCCGAGGTCGGAAAGGCGAGGACATTCCCCGTAGACTGCCGCAGGGAGAATGGGATTGTCAGAAGGGGTTTTCGCCCCTTTGGGTGCTGGACGAATGGGAATCGGGCCGTGCTGAGCATGAAAAGCAAATATGCGCTGAAGGCGCTGGGGGATCTGGCACGGCTTCCGTCCGGCGCGGTGGAGGCCTCGGTGGACATCGCGACCAGGCACGGGATTTCGAAGAAGTTCCTCGATACGATCCTGGGGGAATTGCGGGTTGCGGGTCTCGTGGTCACGAAGAAGGGCCGGTCGGGCGGCTATCAGCTGGCGCGGCCCGCCGACCTGATCGCGGTGGGCGACGTGCTGCGGCAGCTGGACGGGCCGCTGGCCCCCATCGCCTGTGCCAGCCGGACAGCATATGTGCCTTGCGTCGACTGCCCGGACGAACGGGCCTGCGCGGTGCGGCTGACGATGCTGGAGGTGCGCGAGGCGATTGCGGGGGTGCTGGACCGCAAGACGCTGGCCGAGTTCGCGCGGTTGGGTCAGCCTTGGGCGGAACCGGCGACGGCAGCATAGGGCGCACCGACACGGCGGGGACCGGCGGCGCGGGCGAGGTCGCGGTTGCGGCGGTCGATCAGCGCCCGGACCTGTGGCTGGGCGAAGAGGTCGTCCGGGGTGAACAGGATCGCCCGCCACGCGCTTGCAAGGTTCTTGACGGTGGTGTCCGGCAGCGCGGTCGCAACGACCGAGGGAAAGGACAAGGGTGCCAGCTCCAACGGACGGTTGGCCCAGGGTCGCGGGGTGAGAAGGATGGCTCCGGCGACCGCAAGGGACAGGTCTGTCGTTGCCGCGCCGAGGAAGGGAGCCACCGCCCTGCCCTGCACGATGACCCAGGCCGCAGGGTTTTCCCGCAGCGCCAGCCGGATGGCCGAGGCAGCAGAGGCCAGCGTCAAGGCGGGATCGAGGGTCAGGCGATGCTGCGGCCCTTCCAGCGGCCACTCGCCCAAGGTGGAAGGCAGGGGTTCCTGGCTCAGGGTGATCCGGAGGAGCGTCATGGTCGCTCGACAGCCTGGGGCAGCCGGTCCTCCAGGGCGATGAGGGCGTGGCGCGCAACCCGCTCGGCCCAGCCTGTGACCTCGGGCACGCCCATCAGTTCCCCCACCGTGCCCCTGGCCAGCGGGCTTGCAACATAAAGCCCGGCGCGGGGAGTGCCGGAGGGCTGGATCGCAAGACCTTCGGGTGAGGTCGCAAGACCAAGGCGAAGGGGGTCGGCCGTCACCACGCCCTTGGCGGCCAGCCCTCGGAACAGGGGCACGGTTTCGGTGATGCGGGCGTGGTCGGGGCCGGTCGCCAGGATGATCCGGTCGACAGTCAGGGTCGAGAGGCCTGCGCCCCCCCGCGCGCGCCAGGTCAGGCGGGTGCCGTCGGGGCCAAGGTCGGCCGAGACCAGGCGCCCGGTCAGGAACGTCGCGCGCCTGGCGCGTTCCAGACGCTCGACCACTTCCAGCGTCTGGGGGGCGATGCGGAAGCGGTGCACATCCCAGAGCGACCGCAGGTGGCGCAGGAAGCGCTGGCGCTCGGCCAGCGGGAGCGCGCCCCAGATCGCCGGGCCCTGGGCGCGGAGGCGGTCGAAGACGGCGTGCCAGGTCAGGCCCTTTGCAGCATCCAGCGCAAGGGCGCGACGGACGTGGCGGAGAAGCGCAAGGGCCGTCGTCGCGGGCCCGGTGGCGAAGTCGGCCTCGGTCTCGGGCTGCGCGGGCCCGTGCGGTTTCGACCGCCAGCCGTGGCGCGAGATCACATGGATCGGCCCGGCATGACCCTGACGGTCAAGCGTCGCGAGGATGTCGGCCGAGGTAAGGCCAGTGCCCACCACCAACAGCCGGTCAGTCTTGGCCACTTTGGCAAAGGCTCCGGGCGCGAAGGCGTCGGGGATCAGGGCGTCGGCCTGCAGGCCCGCCAGTTGCGCAGGGATCGCAGGGGCGGGGTGGGTCAAGGCAAGGAAGACCGTGTCGGCGGCAAGGGTGTCCCCATCGGCCAGGGCAATCCGGTAGCGCGTGCCGTCCGGGGTGATGTCGGTGGCTTCGGTCGGCAAATGCCGGATGCGACCCTGGGCGAGGAAGGGGGCGAGCGTGTCGGCCACGTAGTCGCCGAAGACGGTGCGGGGCGCGAAGATATGGCCCGCAAGCGTCGCCGATTTCGCAGGCAGGGTCGGTCCGGCGGGGGAGGCCAGCCAGCGCGCGAAATGCGCCATGTCGTCGGTGCGGATCGACATCTTCGTGTGCGGCACGTTCAGCCGGTGGTCAGGGTCGGGCGTGGAATAGGCGACACCGCGGCCAAGCTCTCCGCGCGGCTCGATCACCACGATGCGAGCGGCGGGCGGCGCGTCCAGGGCCAGGCGGTAGGCGAGCGCGGCACCAGAGAGGCCTCCGCCGATGATGGCGAGGGTCGGGGTCTGCGGGGACTGGTCGGTCATTGCGCTCTCCATCGCGGTGTGGGTGGGCGGGGGTGACCCGCCCTGCCCTCTTCAGCTCCAGCGGTCTCTGGAAGATCGCACCGTCGGCACTGGGTTCGGCATAGCCCTTCCAGCCGGGGACAAGGTGGGTCTTCGGCACCTTCACGTCCTTCTGTGTGACCGTCCAAGCTCGTCCACGGCGCTGGTGAGGCGGCCCAGCGAGGCCTCACCGGTCCGGATGACGTCGGTGAAATCCTTGTCCGAGACATGGACCGCCGTGCCCAGAACACGCGCCCCGAAGAACGCGAAAAGCGGGCGGAGCTGGTGTTCGACGGCAAGCGCATTCTTTTCGGTCGCGGCAATCAGGATCGGCTTGCGCTTCAAGGACGCCGGGTCGAGCAGGTCGATCAGATGCTTGAAAAGCCCGGGATATGAGGCCGTGTAGACCGGCGACGCCACGGAGAGTCGAGACATGGGAGGCTCTTAAAGTCGACTTATCCAATAGATTATAGACAAATCGGTCGGGTGGAGACCATTCCAAATGACCTATCCGACGCGACGGATCGCTTCTCTCTGCTTGTGGTGCGACGACAAGCTGGTTCCTTGCAGACACGACTACTCTTCAGAATCCGCCTGCCTGATCAAAGCGGCGATGTGGCAAGCGAATGCATAGGTGACCGGCAAACCAGCCAGAAGGCCGACGATGCAGGCCTCTACCGGCGTCAGGACCCGTGCGCCCAGCGCGGAAGCGATCAGCGAGGCGAAGAAGGCGTTGATCGCGACCGCCCCGGCTCCAAGCGGATAAAGCAGGGCAAGGATCAGCAGGATCCGGCGGCGTTCAGTCATCTGCGGGAAACCAGCCACTGCACGGCGACCAGGGTGGCAGCGAAGGCCAGCGCGGCGAGGGCGAACCACAGCTCGACGGTGGCGGTCTGGGCCGCAGGAATCGGACGCTGAAAGGCTTCGGCCAGGGCAGGCCCGGCGGCCAGGGCCAAAGCGGCGGCAAGGATCGGAAAACGGAACATGGTCACTGTCCTTCGGTCAGGGTGCGGTAGAGGTCCGGCAGGGCGGCGGTGATCCGTGCCGGGCTGGAGAGAAGTGAAAAGCCGTGCGCGCCGAAGATGCGGGCGAACCAGCTTTGCCCGTCCTCGTCGATGACCACGCCATGCAGGGCGAGGCCGCTGCGCCGGGCTTCGCGCACGGCCATGCGGCTATCCTCGATGCCGTGCTGGCCCTCGTAGTGGTCAAGGTCGTTCGGCTTGCCGTCGGTCAGCACCACCAGAAGCTTGCGGCTGGTGCTTTCCTTCACGAGATTGGCCGAGACATGGCGGATCGCGGTGCCGAGCCGGGTGTAGTGGCCCGGTTTCAGCCCGCCGATGCGGTCGATCACCGGCCGTCCCATCGGTTCGTCGAACGCCTTGCAGCGGTGCAGGAAGACCCGGTTCCGCCGCATCGAGGAGAAGCCCCAGATGCCGAAACGGTCGCCCAGCCCGTCGATCCCGCCGGCCATCGCGGCAAGCGTCTGCCGCGCGACTTCGATCACCGAGGTTTCGCCCACCGCCGCCTCGGTGCTGCGCGAGCAGTCGATCAGGAAGGCCACGGAAAGGTCGCGCTCGATCTTGCGGGTGGCGATGTGGATGCGGTCGCTGCCCTGCCCGGTGGTGCGGCGGTCGACCTGCGAGGCGACGACGGCGTCGAGGTCGAGCTCGGCCCCGTCCAGCTGGCGCGGGGTCAGGATGCGGCGCGGGCGCAGCGCCTCGAACTGGCGGCGGACGGCGCGGGACTGGCGGGGGTCGGGGGTGAAGCCGGCGGGATCGGGGGTCACCTCGCGTTCCAGCACGACGCAGTGGTCGGGCATGTAGCTCGCGGCGCGGTGGTTCCATTCCGGGTAGGTGAAGCGGTCGGCCAGCCGTTCGTGGTCGGCTTCGGCTGGCGAGAGGTCCAGGTGCAGCCGCAACCGCGTCGCGGCGCGGCGGTCGTGGCGCGAGAGGCCGATCACGTCCTGGTCGTCGGCGGCCTTCTGGGCGTTTTCCTGGTCGTCATCCTGGACCGCGCGGTTGAGGTTCAGGTTCTCGACCCAGCTCAGGATCGCCTCGAAGCGGTGGACGATGAAACTGTCGCGCCGGTTGGCCTGGTCGAGGTCGCGGCGGAGGCCCCGCTTGCGCCCGGCCACGGTGGGCGGCGCGGCGGCGGCGGGGGTCGCCTCGTCACTGTCGGCTGCCGAAGGGCCTGACCCTGCGTCCGCCCGGTGCAGGCGGATCGCGTCCGGCGTGGCAAGTTGCGCAAGGCCCGGGCAGCGCAACGGGATCTCGGCAGGCTCCAGCACCGCCTGCGCCACCAGCCACAGATAGGCGCGGCGGTTCATGGCGGGGCTGTCGAACAGCGCGATCGACGGCGGGAGCCGCAGGTGCGCGCCGTCGAAGCTGGCGAGCGCGGTCGTCGCCCGGCCGGGGGCGGCGGGAAGGATCTCGACCGAGGCCGCGCCGCCCAGAGCCCGGAACAGGAAGCTGGCGCTGCGCTGGACCTCGGAAAAGGTCACGTTCGCGTCGGGATGGTCCGGCCGGTCCAGCCCGCTGACGATGCCGTGCCAGATCGTTCCGACCGTCTCCTCCGGCTCGATCAGGGAGTGAAGCGAGAGGTCCATCATCCGTAGACCGTGGCGATGAGGTCGCGGAGTGCCGTCTGCACCTCTGGATCGTCGCTCAGCGGCTGGACCACCGCCACCTCCAGCGCCGCATCCACGCTGGTGCCGCCCTGGATCAGCGCGGCCGCGTAGATCAGGAGGCGGGTCGAGACGCCTTCTTCCAGGTCCATCCCCGACAGGGCGCGGATGTGCCGGGCGAGCCGGGCCAATGCCCCGGCGCGCGCGGGATCAAGCCCGGATTCGCGGGCGATGACGGCGGTTTCCGCTGCGGCGTCGGGGAAGTCGAAGGCGATCGACAGGAACCGCTGCCGGGTCGAGGGCTTCAGCTTCTTCAGGACGCTCTGGTAGCCGGGGTTGTAGGAGGCGATCAGCATGAAGCTGTCGGGGGCCTGCAACTCCTCTCCCGTCCGGTCTATCATCAGCGTGCGGCGGCTGTCGGTCAGGGGGTGGAGGACCACGGTCACGTCCTTGCGGGCCTCTACCACCTCGTCGAGGTAGCAGATCCCCCCCGTCCGCACCGCGCGGGTCAGGGGACCGTCGACCCAGACCGTCTCGCCGCCCTTGATCAGGTAGCGGCCGATCAGGTCGGCGGCGGAAAGGTCGTCGTGGCAGGCGACGGTATGGAGCGGCAGGCCGACACGGGCCGCCATATGCTCGACGAAGCGGGTCTTGCCGCAGCCCGTCGGCCCCTTCAGAAGAAGGGGCAGACGGTTGGCATGGGCCAGCTGGAACAGCTCGCATTCGCGGCCCGTCGGGCGGTAGTGTGGCAGGCTGGCGTGGACATGGGCGTTCATGGCCTATTCCCCCGCAACAGCGGTGATCGGACCGGGGGCGACGACCTCTTCCTTGCGGGCGAAGGCCAGCGAGTAGATGAACAGAAGCGCCCCGGCCACCACGGCGGCCCCCGCGCCGAAGCGCATCAGGTAGAAGATCGACAGGCCGTCCTGCACCTCCATGTAGTACATTCCCATGACGCGCTGGAGGTGCGTCTGGACCGTGCCCGCGAAGGTCAGCACGAAGGTCATGAAGGCCATCCCGCCGGTCATCAGCCAGAACGACGCCATGTTGAGCACCTGATTGTAGGGCGCACGTTCCCGCAGCATCGGCATGGCATAGGTGAAGACCGCGAGGTTGAGCGCGACATAGGCGCCGTAGAAGGCGAGGTGCCCATGCGCGGCGGTGATCTGCGTGCCGTGGCTGTAGTAGTTCACCCCGTGCAGCGTGTGCAGGAAGCCCCAGACCCCAGCCCCGAAGAACGCCACCGTCGAGGACCCCAGCGACCACAGGAGTGCGGCCTTGTTCGGATGGTTCCGCCGGCCTTTCCAGACCATGACGAAGGCGAAGGACATCATCAGGAAGAAGGGCACGATCTCGAAGGTCGAGAAGATGGAGCCGATCCACTGCCAGTAGCCCGGCGTCCCGATCCAGTAGAAGTGGTGTCCGGTGCCAAGGATGCCCGAGACGAGGGCCGTGGCGACGATGATGTAGAGCCACTTCTCCACCACCTCGCGGTCCACCCCGGTCAGCTTCAGCATCAGGAAGGCCAGGATCGCGGCCATCACCAGTTCCCAGGTCGCTTCGACCCAGAGGTGGACGACGAACCACCAGTACATCTTGTCCAGGCTCAGGTTGTCGGGGTTGATGAAGGCAAAGACCCACAGGAGGCACAGAAGCCACAGGCCCAGGAGCAGCACGTTGGTCACGGCGGTTTTGCGGCCTGCGAGGAAGGTCATCGAGATGTTGAACAGGAAGATCAGCGCCGCGACCAGGATGCCGACCTTGACCCACAGGGGCTGTTCCAGGAACTCGCGCCCCTCGTGGATGCCGACCAGATAGCTGCCGACCGCGCCCAGGGTGCCGACCATCAGCAACGCCAGCTGGATATAGGCCAGCTTGACCGAATAGATCTCGCGCTCGGCCTCTTCGGGCAGCAGGAAATAGGCCGATCCGAAGAAGCCCAAGAGCAGCCAGACGATCAGCGCGTTGGTGTGGATCATGCGGATGACGTTGAAGGGCAGGATCTCGGCCAGGAAGTTGGGCGAGACATAGACCCAGCCGGCCAGGAGCCCGCCGAAGACCTGGATCGCGAACAGCAGCAGCGCACAGGCGAAATAGGCCAGCGCCACCTTTTGGGATTGGTATTTCATCGCGAAGCCTCCTCAGCCTGCGTCATTGGGCGGCCAGCCCTGCGTGTCGGTTTGATCGGCCCAGCGAAGGAACTCGGCCAGGTTGCGGATTTCTTCGTCCGTCAGGTTGAAGTTCGGCATCTGGCGCCGCCCTTCGATCCCGGAGGGCTGCGACTCCATCCAGGCCTTCAGCATCTCGAAAGCCCCGTCCGGGTCATCCTGCACGCCCCAGCGTGTCATCACGTTGCCCACTTCAGGCGCGAAGTAGGCGCCTTCGCCGTGCAGGGTGTGGCAGTTGATGCAGGAGTTGCGTTCCCACACATGCTTGCCCGCGGCCACGGCGTCCGACAGGGGCATGCCTGCCGTCGAACTGGTCACGATGTAGCGGTGGCTGTCCACCGTCAGGGCCACGAACACCACGACGAAGAAGATCGACCCGCCGTAGAAGATGTTTCGCGCCCTGGTCTTGGTCAGTATTTCGGCCATAGTCGGCGTCCCTCAGACTTTTCCATCCGGGGAAGCACTACCCTGTGCCGCCTGCACCAAGTTTGCGCGGGAACAACGTTTCGCGGGATTGTTCGCGCGATGCTGCCGGAAAGGGGAGGGCATGGCGATGCGTGCACCACGACTGGACGACCCCGACCTGCCGCTGGCCGAGATCATGCGGCACTGGCCAGCCACCGTGCCGGTGTTCCTCGGCCGCGGGATGCTCTGCGTGGGCTGCGTGATCGGCCCGTTTCACACCATCGACGATGCCTGCGAGGAATACGGAATCGACCCCGACACCCTTCTGGCCGAGCTGCGCGCCGCCGTCAGCCCTGCGGCTGAGCGAGGATCACCAGCTGGTGCGGCTGGCGGACGATGATCCGCTTGCGCTCGCTGTGGACGATCCCGGCCTTCTCCCATGCGCTCAGCGTGCGACTGACGGTATGCAGCGTGGTGCCGCTCATCTCGGACAGGTCCTGGCGGGTGATCGGGAAGTCGATCTCGATACCATCTGCGGTCTTGCGGCCCGACTGGTTGACCAGCCGCAGCAGCGCGCTCGAGATGCGCTGTTCGACCGCGAGCGTCGCGATCTCCATGATCCGGTCGTTCTTGTCATGCATCCGCGCGCCGACCGTGCGGAACGTGTCCTTGGCAAAGCCCGGGAACCGGTCCATGAACGGCTCCCACAGACGCATCGGCCAGGCCAGGACAATGCTTTCCGCCACGACGACCGCCGACGCTGGATAGCTGTCCAGCCCCATCGCGCGGGCGATGCCGAACAGCTCGCCCGGGGGGATCTGGTGCAGGATCACCTGATCGCCGTTCCGCGTGGTGCGCTGCGCGCGGACGTGGCCGTCCAGCAGCAGGAAGAACTGCGCGGCCGGGCTGCCTTCGGCAAAGACGTTGCTGCCCGCGTCAAAGCGCTGCGAGACCGCCTCGTCCAGGATCTGGCGCAACTCCTCGCGCGCAAGGCCCAGAAAGGGCGGCAGGCCCGCGAGCAGGCTTTCATCCAGCAGCTTTCCCACCGTCGCGTGCCCTTCCTGCCAAGCGCCCGGCACGGAACCGTGGCGAAGTTTGTGCCCGCGCAAAGTCGCCCGGGCGCTGTGGGGGTAATCTTCCCTCAACCAAGATGCACAGCAAAGGAAGACAAGATGTTGCGTCAAATGACAAGCGCCCTGGTCCTTGGCCTTGCCCTTGCGGGGGCTGTCCAGGCCGAAACGGTCGAGGTGAAGATGCTGAACAGGGGGGCCGACGGCGCGATGGTGTTCGAACCCGCCGCCATCCGCGTGGCCCCCGGCGACACGGTCCGCTTCATCGCCACCGACAAAAGCCACAACGCCGAGACGATCGAGGGGATGCTGCCGGAAGGCGCGGCCGAGTTCGTCGGCGACCTGAACAAGGACATCGAGGTCACCTTCGACGCCCCCGGCTTCTATGGCATCCGCTGCAAGCCGCATTTCGCGATGGGCATGGTGATGGTCGTCGCCGTCGGTGACGAAGCCGCCCCGCCCGCGACCTTCCTGGAAGGCCGCCTGCCCAAGAAGGCGAAGGAACGGCTGGAAGCCGCCCTCGCCGGACTCTGAGACCCTGCAATCCTTCCCCGGAGTAACGATCATGACCCAGCTACCCGACCTCGGCCGTGCCCTTGCCAGCAGACGCTCGATCCTGCGCGGCTCGCTCGTCGCCGCCGGCGCGGCCGCCCTCGGTGCCGGTGCCGCCCAGGTCCAGGCCCGCGTGCCGCACGGCCCGATGCCGATGCTGCCCCGCGTCCCCGAGCGTCTGTTGCAGGCCGAGGCCGAGGTGATCAGCAAGGCCCCCCCGGTGGACCTGTCGGGCTATACCCGCGTCAAGCAGGACCTGGTCGCCCCGCCCTTCGCCCCGGTCCACGACCAGGT
Source organism: Paracoccaceae bacterium (assembly GCA_027489355.1). GTDB lineage: Bacteria > Pseudomonadota > Alphaproteobacteria > Rhodobacterales > Rhodobacteraceae > Tabrizicola. The sequence continues at coordinate 63,244 of JAIXZY010000003.1, forward strand.
GGCGACCGGCGGCCCGAAGATCATCGAGATCACGCTCGAGACGACCGAAAAGCTGATGACCATCGATCCCGACACGGGCGCCGAGATCTGGGCGCTGACCTACAACGGCTCGGTCCCCGGCCCGCTGATCATCGCCCATGAGGGTGATTATGTCGAAGTCACCCTGCGCAACCCGGTGGACAGTGTCTTCGAGCACAACATCGACTTCCACTCCTCGACCGGCGCTTTGGGTGGCGGTGGCCTGACCCATGTCTTCCCCGGCGAGGAAACCGTCCTGCGCTGGAAGGCGACCAAACCCGGCGTCTTCACCTACCACTGCGCCCCGGGCGGCGAGATGATCCCCTACCACGTCTGCCACGGCATGAACGGGACCGTCATGGTCCTGCCCCGCGACGGGCTGAAGGACGGCAAGGGCAACCCGCTGCGCTATGACGAGATCGCCTATATCGGCGAGCAGGACTACTACCTGCCCCGGAACGAGGACGGCAGCTTCAAGAAATACGCCGTCGCCGGCGACGACTATGCCGACAGCCTCGAGGCGATGCGGACGCTGGTTCCCACCCACTCGGTCTTCAACGGCGCGGTGGGGGCGCTGACCGGGGACAAGGCCCTGCGCAGCAAGGTCGGGTCCACGGTCCTGATGATCCACAACCAGGCCAACCGGGACACCCGTCCCCACCTGATCGGCGGCCACGGCAACTATGTCTGGGAGGCGGGATCGTTCAACGACGCCCCGGCGACCAACCTGGAAACCTGGCTGATCCGGGGCGGGTCCTCGGGCGCGGCGATGTACACCTTCGAGCAGCCGGGCGTCTACGCCTACGTCAACCACAACCTGATCGAGGCCGTCCTTCTGGGAGCCACCGCGCATTTCGTCGTGGAAGGCGAATGGAACAACGCCCTGATGGAACAGGTCGTCAAGCCCTACAGCTTCGCGACCTGAGGAAGGAACACGCCATGCTTCCCGTTGCCATGTCCCGGAAAGGCCTTGCGTCCCTTGGCCTGGGCGGTCTGGTGGTGGGGGCAGGTCTGGGGGCCGTCCTGCTTTGGCAGGGGGGTCCCCAGGCCCATCCCGTCGACCTTGTTGCCGTGGACCTGCAGGATGGAACGACGCTGGAGGTCCAGCGGACCGAAGTCACGCTTCGCGACTGGGCCGCCTGTCACGCGGATGGCGGCTGCACGCTGGCGCTCGCCGATCCCGGCAATGGCCCGGACTTTCCCGCGACCGGCATCAGCTATCTTGACGCGAAGGAATACCTGGTCTGGATCAATGCGCGATCCGGCCCCGACTACCGGCTCCCCACCAAGGCCGAATGGTACGCGATCGCCGCCGAGGTGCTGCCCGAAACTCCCGATCCGATCTTTACCGCGCCCGAGCTTCGCTGGGCGTCGGCCTACATGGTCGAGGCCCCCGCCTTCGACCGGGCCCTGCATCCGACGGGCGACTTCTCGGTCACGACCGCGGGGCTTGTCGATCTTGACGGCAACGTCTGGGAATGGACGCAGGAGTGCTACGACAGCGACGAATATCGCACGAAGCCAGAGGACTGTCCGGCCTTCGTGCTGGGAGGCATCCATGAAGCGGTGATGTCCTTCCTTGTTCGTGACCCCGCCAACGGCGGCTGCGCCTCGGGCCTGCCGCCGGCACACCTCGGCTTTCGCCTTGTCAGGGAAGGAACCTCGTGATGGCCACCACCTCGGAACAGGTCCGTGCCTGGACCGGCCCCGCCCTTTTTTCCTATGGCTTCCGCCCGTTCTTCCTGGGCGCGGGAATATGGGCTGCGGTTGCAATGATGATCTGGTTGGCGGCGCTTACCGGCTGGATCGAGCTGCCCAGCGCGTTCGATCCGGTGTCCTGGCACGCGCATGAATTCCTGTTCGGCTACCTTTCGGCCGCATTGGCCGGGTTCCTGCTGACGGCGGTTCCGAACTGGACCGGCCGCTTGCCCGTCGTCGGCTGGCCGCTGGCCGCGCTGGCCGCTTTCTGGCTTCTGGGGCGGATGGTCGTGCTGGTCTCCTCCGGGCTTCCGCCGGTCGCCGTCGCACTGGCGGACCTGGCGCTGCCTCTGGTCCTTGCCGCCGTCCTTCTGCGTGAGATCGTGAGGGGCCGGAACTGGCACAACCTTGTCGTCCTTGCGCTGCTCGCGGTCTTCACGCTGGGCAATGCGCTCTTTCACTGGCAGGCCGCCCGGGGCGAGATCGCCGCACAGGGCATCGGCCTGCGCATCGGTCTTGGCGCCGGTCTGATGATGGTCGCGGTGATCGGCGGGCGGATCATCCCCTCCTTCACCCGCAACTGGCTGGTTCGCCAGCCCGCGGGCCCGGCGCGTCTGCCTGCCGCACCGATGCAACGCTTCGACAAGGCGGCACTCCTGTTGCTGCTTCTGGCCCTGCTGTCCTGGATCATCCTGCCGGATGCCCGCCCGACCGCTGCGCTTCTGGCCCTTGCCGGGATAGCACATATGGCGCGCCTTTCCCGCTGGGCCGGTGACAGGACATGGCGCGAGCCTCTGCTCATGGTCCTCCACGCTGCCTATCTCTTCCTTCCGCTTGGCGCGCTGACAATGGCTGCGGCGATCTTCATTCCGGACCAGGTGGCCCCCGCCGTTGCTCAACATCTCTGGATGGCAGGAGCCATCGGGCTGATGACGCTTGCCGTCATGACCCGCGCGACCCTTGGCCATACCGGACGGCCCCTTGCGGCCGGGCTTGGGACGACTGCCCTTTACCTTGCACTCGCTACGGCTGTCGCTGCGCGTATTCTGGCCGGACTGTGGCCCGCTGCCACCTCGGCCCTGCTTGCGATCTCGGCCGTGGCTTGGGTACTGGCCTTTGGCGGCTTTGCGGTGCTTTACGGCCCGCTGCTGACAAGTCCCAAGGGATGAGGTGACCGCGGACCTTGGCGCGGCACCTCCTGAGCAGAAGACTGGACCTCTGGCACACCCCGGCCGGAAAGAGGCGATGGGCGGAAAGCAGTCATATGCGTTCCGTAAATCAACGTCTGCACTTGCAGCAACCTGTCGCCTCACCAGGATTGGTCAGCCCAGCACACTTGCTGGAAGCAGAGCTCTTACCTTTGCCCAACGCCCGCGCCGAGTGCGATTGGTATTCGGCCCGAAGGCATTCCTCAAGGCGGCAGGCCCGGTGATCAGGGAACCATGCTGACCCTCACCCAACCCAGACCAGCGCAAGGGGATGTCTCAGCCAGTGCCGGCACGGGAGGGAAAGAGCGCCTCGTCCGGGACGTCAAGCCGCGCGACCAGAAGGCTGCACGAAAGCGCGTTGCTCAGGTCGGTCGTTACCGAGCCCTTCAGCCAGCGGGCAAAGGCGCCCTGCTTGTGGTGCCCCACCACGACCAGGTCTGCCGCGACCTCGCGTGCAACGCTGGATATCCGCTCCGAAGGCGCGCCGCGCTCGAGCCTGGCTTCCGGCGAAAGCCCCATGCGCCGCAGACGCTCCATCCCTTCGTCCAGGATCTTCTGCACTTCCGGGCTTCTGTCCGTGGGGGCATAGACGGCGCCGAAGTCGCCGGCGTAAAGTTCGGGCGAGATCTCGACGACGGCGACCAGGTAGACGCGGGACTGGCAGATCTGCGCAAGCCGAGCCCCTTCGCGCAGCGCCAGGCGGCCTTCAAGCGTGCCGTCATAGGCCAGAACGATCGTGCGATACATGGCTGCCTCCCACGGGTGGTGACGCCTGTCCGGGCATGGAACCAGACTACACCCTCGGCAATCCTCAGACAATCATCCTGTGCCATTGGACACGGGCCGGCGGGGCGGGCTTTCCGGCCGCATCCGTCCTGGTCTTGTTCAGGTCCGTCCCGGGCGCCGCAGGATAAGCGCAAGCGGCATGGCAGCCAGCGAGACCCACATCATCAGGTAGAAATCGTCGACATAAGAGATCATGGCCGCCTGAACGTTCACCAGGCTGTCCATCATCTGCAGCGCCGCCGGATCGCGAGCAATCGCGGCAGGGCTGACCTGCGCCAGAACCGGGTTGAAGGGCTGAATGAAGGTGCCGAGTTCCGCGTGGTTGACCTGCACGTTCCGCGCCAGCGCAGCCGTCACCAGCGAGATGCCGATGGACGAGCCGATGTTGCGCACAAGGCTGAACAGGCTTGTGGCATCCGCCCGAAAGCGCGGCTCCAGCGTTGCGAAGGCGACGGTCGACAGCGGCACGAAGACAAGCCCCAGGCCCAGCCCCTGCACCACGCCGCTGCGGATCACCGGCCAGGCATCCATCTGCGGCGTGAAGCCTGTCATCTCCCACAGGGAGACCGCCGTCAGGGACAGACCCGCGACGACCAGCAGCCTGGGGTCCACCTTGCGCACCAGCCGACCGACCAGCAGCATCGAGATCATCGTTCCCACCCCGCGCGGGGCCATGACCCATCCGGTGGTGATGACCGGATAGCCCAGGATGCGCGACAGCATCGGCGGCAGCAGCGCAAGGCTGGCCAGCAGGATGATCCCGATGACGAAGATGAACAGCAGACCGATGCGGAAGTTCCGGTCCCGGAACATCTGCGGGTCCAGGAAGGGGTGTTCCTTGAACAGGATGTGCACGGTGAACATCCAGAACCCCGAGATCGACACCAGAAGGTAAAGCCAGATCTCTGGCGACGAGAACCAGTCGACCTCGCCCCCGCGGTCCAGCATCAGTTGCAGCGACCCGATCGCCAGCGACAGCAGGGCAAAGCCCGTCATGTCGAAGCTGCGCCGTTTGCGCGGCACGCGGGGAAGGAAGGCAAGGCAGCCCAGCAGCGCCATCACGCCCACCGGCAGGTTGATCAGGAAAACCCAGCGCCAGTTGTAGCTTTCCGTCAGCCAGCCGCCCAGCGTCGGGCCAATGATCGGTCCGACCATGATGCCCGCGCCCCACATCGCCATAGCCTGCCCCGCCTTTTCGCGCGGGTTGATGTCCAGCAGGAAGGTCTGCGACAAGGGCACGATGGCCGCGCCGAAGACACCCTGCAACAGGCGGAAGAGGACCATCGACGACAGGCTCCACGCCAGGCCGCAGGCGATCGAGGTGACCACGAAGCCCACGATCGACACCAGAAACAGCTCGCGCTTGCCCAGCCGGTCGGCCAGCCAGCCCGTCACCGGCGTCATGATGGCCGAGGCCACGATGTAGCTGGTCAGGACCCAGTTGATCGTATCCTGCGACGCGCCAAGGTCGCCCGTCATCGAGGGCAGCGCGACGTTGGCGATGGTGGTGTCCAGCACCTGCATGATCGTCGCCAGCATGATCGAGAGGGTGATCAGCCCGCGATGCCTGACCTCGACGGCCGGGGGAGAGACGGCCCCCGTCGCCGGTGCGGCAGGGGCGCTTTCGGGGATGTCGGACATGCTTTTGTCACTCTGCCGCGGCAACCTGTGCCGGGGGCGGCTCGGAGGTGTCCACCGTCACCTCGGCGCTGACGCCGGAAGCCAGCTGCGCGACGGCCTCGGGATCGTCCAGCCGGATCCGGACGGGCACCCGCTGCGTGACCTTGACCCAGTTGCCGGTCGCGTTCTGCGCCGGCAGAAGCGAGAACTCCGCCCCGGTCCCGGCGCCGATCGCCTCGACCCTGCCGGCAAAGGTCCGGCCAGGGGCGGCGTCGAAGACGATCTCGGCCGGTTGCCCGGTCGCCAGGCCGGCCAGTTGCGTTTCCTTGAAGTTGGCGTCGACCCAGGCCTCGCCGGTTTCCACCAGCGTAAAGACCGACTGGCCTGCGGCAATCATCGCGCCTTGGCGGAACGAGGCGGCCTGATAGACCACGCCATCGGCCGGAGCCGTCACCCGGGTCATCGCAAGGTTGTAGCGCGCCCGATCCAGCTCGGCCAGGGCAGCGCGGACGGTGGGGTGATCGTCTATCGCGGCTTCGGGATCGCCGCCAAGCGCGGCGCGGGCGGCATCCGCAGTCAGCCGCGCCACGTCGGCCCGGTAGCGTGCCTGCCGGCTGGCATGGTCGAACTCGTCAAGCGTGCTGGAGGCGGTGACGCCCTTTCCGGACAGCGCCTGTTGACGTATCAGCTCGTCGGCCTGAAAGCGCGCGTCTTCCGCCGCAAGGTCGGCCTGCGCCTCGGCCTGAGCATAGGCGGCCCTGAGTTGCGCCACCTGAAGCCGGGCGGCACTGACCGCGGCTTCGGCCTGCGCCACGGCCAGGGCATAGGGCTCGGGATCGACTTCGAACAAGAGATCGCCCGCGGAGACCTGCTGCAGTTCCCCGACCTTGACCGAGACCACGCGCCCCCCGACCGTCGCGGCCACGGACAGGCGCGGCTGGTGCAGGTTGGCATTTTCCGTGGTCTCGGAACCGCCGCCCGACAGCCACCAGCCGCCGGCACCCGCTGCCAGCAGGAGCGGCAGGGCCAGCATCAGAGCCGTCTTGCGCCCCGGGCGAGACTTGCTGGCGGGAGCAGGCATGTCGGCCGCGCTGGCGGCAGTGGTGGCAGTGACAGAGGTCTGGGCGTTCATTTCGTGGTCTCGAAGGATGAAGCAGGGGTCTCGGCCGCCTGCAGGTTTTCGGTGATCTTCAGAAGCGCAGAGTGCAGGCCCCGCCGCTGGTCTTCGTCCAGGCCGGCAAGCGCCGTCTCGTAAAGGTCCTCGGCAATCGTGCGGACGGCGGGACCGACGGAACGGGCCCTGTCGGTCGCCACCACGATCCGCGCGCGACGATCGTCCGGGTGGGCCTCGCGCCGGACCCAGCCCTGCTGCTCCATGCGGTCGATCAGGCGCGACACGCTGATCGGCTCGACGCCCAGCAGGGCGGCCAGGGCGATCTGGGTCTGTGGCCCTTCGCGCAGCACATGGCCCAGAAGGCGCCATTGCGCTGCGGACAAGCCATGCTCGGACGTGCGCAGTTCGAAGCGCCCCCAAAGCTTGCGGGTGATGTCCTGGAGAAGGATTCCGAGTCGGTCGATGCGATAAGTCATAAGCTTGCTTATTATAAGCCCACACAATATGCAATCATGTGGGTTCAGCCCCCGCCGCGCCGCACACGGAAAGTTGAAGAGGCCCGGACGACCGAGGGCCCGTGGCTAAGCCTCTGTCCCCACGAGGTGCCCCTCGCCGATGTCCCGCAGGATCACCCGAACCGGTTGCCGCCCCACGGGATGTACCGGACTGGGCACCTCGGCGGACAGGCGCGGGCTTGCAGCGCGCTTGAGCGTGGGGTCCGGGATCGGCACCGCGCTGATCAGCCGGCGCGTGTACGGGTGCTGGGGATTGCCAAAGATCTGCGCGCGAGTCCCAAGTTCGACGATTTGGCCCAGATACATCACGCCCACCCGGTCCGAGATGTTGTCGACGACGGCCATGTCGTGGCTGATGAACAGGTAGGACATGTGGAACTCGGTCTGCAGGGCGCGCAACAGGTCAAGGACCCTGGCCTGGACGCTGACGTCCAGCGCCGAAACGCTTTCGTCCGCGATGATTAGGTCCGGCTGCAAGGCCAGCGCCCGGGCAATGCAGATGCGCTGGCGCTGCCCCCCCGAGAATTCGTGCGGATAGCGATTGAGGTGATCAGGCTCCAGCCCGACGCGCGCCATGAGGTCCGCTGCACGGGCGCGCTGGCTGGCGGCATCGCCGATCCCGTGGATCACCAGCGGCTCGGCAATCAGGTCGCCCACCCGCATCCGGGGATTCAGTGCGGCCATCGGATCCTGGAAGATCATCTGCACCCTGCGGCGCATCGCCTTCAGGCCCGCCGCGTTCAGCCCCTCCATTGGCTGTCCCGCGATCTCGATCCGGCCCTCGTGCGGGGCCAGGCCGACGAGGGCCTTGGCAATCGTCGACTTGCCGCAGCCGGATTCGCCCACCAGAGCGAAGGTCTCGCCCTTGCGGATGTCGAAACTTACATGCTCGACAGCGTGAACGTTCTGCGTCACTCCGCCCAGAAGCCCGCCGTGCAGGGGATAGCGGACGACAACATCGGACAGCCACGCAATGGGGTCCGAGGTCACGGGCAGGCGGGTCGCCCCCTGCCCCATGCGCGGGACGGCAGCCAGAAGCGCGCGGGTGTAGTCGGCCTGCGGCCTAGCAAAGATATCCGCCGTGGGCGCTGTCTCGACCTGTCGCCCGGCCCGCATCACGATGACCCTGTCGGCCATCTCGGCGACCACGCCCATGTCATGCGTGATCAGGATGATCGCTGTTCCCATTTGGGACTGCAGGTCGCGCAGAAGGTCCAGCACCTCGCGCTGCACGGTCACATCCAGCGCCGTGGTGGGTTCGTCCGCGATCAACACCTCGGGCCGGAGCGCCAGCGCCATCGCGATCATCACCCGCTGGCGCATCCCCCCGGACAATTCGTGCGGATACTGGTCCATCCGGCGGTCCGGCTCCGACAGCCGGACGGCACGCAGGGCCTCGACTGCGCGTGTCCTGGCCTCGCTTCGGCTGACCGGCTCATGCGCCCGGATCGCCTCGGACAGTTGCGCGCCCACGGTCATCACCGGGTTGAGACTGGTCATCGGCTCCTGGAAGATCATCGCGATCCGGTTGCCCCGAACCCGGCGCAGCGCCGCCTCTGGCAACGAGGTCAGGTCCTGGCCCGCCAGCCGCACACGGCCCCCTGTCACCCGCACCGCCGGAGGCGGCAGCAGACCCATGATCGCCAGCGAGGTGATCGACTTCCCCGATCCGCTTTCCCCCGCAATGGCCAGGGTTTCGCCCTTCCGCAACTGGAACGACAGGTCCTGGACCAGGGGTTTCAGCCCAGCCTCGGTCCGGACCGACACGCAAAGCCCCTCGACCCGCAGGACGGGCTCCGGGGCCGTGACGGCCCCGGAGGTTGGCGTGGTTTCCGCAAGGGTCATTCGAACACGACCCGGGGGAAGTAGAAGCTGACCACCCAGTTCGGCATGTCGACGATCTCCGAGATGCGCAGATCGCCGCAGACCGAGCACAGCATGTAGGCGTCGACCGCCGAGATGCCCTGCTGCCGCGTCAGAAGGTCGATCATCCCGGCGACCGCGTCCCTTGCCGCGGTCATCAGGTCCGGCCCGATGCCCGTGGTCGCCTCGTACCCCTTCGCATCCAGATGCCGCGTCACCGGCCCCGGCGTCGTGAAACGCGGGGTCTTGAGCGGCTGGTCCTTCACCAGGTCCAGCGTCAGGACGACGTTCATCGGGGATTCGATGGCCGTACCGCAGACCTCGCCATCCCCTTGCGCGGCATGGGTGTCGCCCACGCTGAACAAGGCCCCCTCAACCTCGACCGGCAGGTAAAGCGTCACGCCAGCCGTCAGGTCGCGGATGTCGAGGTTGCCGCCCACCCGCCGCGGCGGCACGACCGAGTGCGGGCCGGGTTCGGCCGGCGCATTGCCGATGGTGCCAGAGAAGGGCTTCAACGGCACGCGCGCCGAAGACCCCCACATCGCGGGCTCCATGCTGGCCGGGTCATAGGACCAGATGCACAGCGCGGGGTCCTTGAACTGGTCGGCCAGCAACCCGAAGCCCGGGATGTTCGCCGTCCAGCCGAAGCCCTTGCCGCCGAACACCTTGGGCTGGAAGCCCTCCAGCGTCACCTTCAGCACGTCGCCGGGCTTGGCCCCGTCCACCCAGATCGGCCCCGACACCGGGTTGATCTTGCCGAAGTCGAGGTCGACCACGCTTTGCACGGTAGACGACGGGCCGAGCTGGCCCGCCGAGGAATCATGACAGTGGAACTCGATGGTCGAGCCGGGCGCGACGCGCAACGCGGGCGGCAGGGAGTTGTCCCAGCCGAAGTGATGCTGCGCGCCGTGGATTGTATAGTCGCAGGCCTTGCACATTACTGTTTGACCCAGACGTAGTCGTAGTTGACCGGGATCGAGACGGGGTCGACGTACAGCGCATCCTCGCCGCCCATCCGTTCGGACTTCATCGTGTAGCGTTCCTCGTTGAAGACCGGGACCCAGGGGGCCTCTTCCATCACGCCCATGTAGACGTCGGACCAGAGCTTCAGCCGCTCTTCAGCCTTGGCGGGGTCGAACATGCTGTCAGCCTCGACCGCCTTCGCATCCAGCGCCTCGTCGCAGAACTTCGACCAGTTCCAGCCGCCGGGGGCCGCTCCGGCGCAACCGAGGATCGGGCCGTAGAAGTTGGACGGATCGGGGAAGTCCGCGATCCAGCCCATGCCGCCCGACCAGATCATCGGGGCGGTGCCTGCGCCACCCGCCTCGATCACGTTGGCTTGGGCGAGGTTCTGGATGTTGGCCTTGATCCCGATGGCCGCCAGGTCCTGCTGGATCGCCTGAGCGATGCGCGGGTTCGGGTCGGTGTTCATCACGTAGAGATCGGTCTCGAACCCGTCCGCCAGCCCCGCGTCGGCAAGCAGCTTCTTCGCGCCTTCCGGATCATAGGCATAGCCCGCATAGCCTTCAGTATAGCCGGGCATCGAGGGCGGCAGCGGCTGGGTCGCGGGGATCGCGCGGCCGTTGATGATCTGGGTGATCCGCTCCTTGTTGATCGCCATGTTGACGGCCTTGCGCACCTCGACCTTGTCGAAGGGCGGGGTGGTGACGTTCAGCGTGATGTAGCCGGTGTGCAGCTGCCCGCCCTGCACCACGCGCGCGGCCTGGGCCGGGTCGCCCATCACCTCGGTGAACTTCGCGGGCGGGATGCCGTCGCCGGGGACGTCGACCTCGCCGTTCTGCAGGCGCAGAAGGGCCACGACCGGCTCTTGCCCCACCTCGAACACGATGCTGTCCAGGAACGGCACACCGGGGCGCCAGTAATCCGCGTTCTTCTCGAACACCAGCCGCTGGCCCAATGTCCATTCCGCCAGCTTGTAGGCCCCGGTCCCGACCGGCTTCTTGCCGAAATCCGCGCCCGCCTCGTCCACCGCTTCCTTCGGCACGACCGAGGCGAAGTTCAGCGCCATGACGTGCAGGAAGGTCGCATCGGGACGCGAGAGGGTGATCTTCACCGTCAGCGGATCGACGACCTCGACCCCCGACAGCCCGCCGTCGCCCGCCTGGTCGAAGCCCGCGATGGCGCCGAAGAAGCCTGCACCGGGCGACTGGGTGGCCGGGTTCGTCACGCGGTCCAGCGAGTATTTCACGTCCTCGGCCGTCATCTCGCGCCCGTTGTGGAACTTGACCCCGGCGCGCAGCTTGAAGGTGTAGACAAGGCCGTCCTCAGAGATCTCGTAGCTTTCCGCCAGCCCCGGACGCAGCGTCGTCGTGCCGGGGACATAGTCCATCAGCCCGTCGAACAGCGACTTGATCATCGACCAGTTCTGCCAGTCGTAGCCGATGGCCGGGTCAAGCGTCGCCACGTCGTCCTTGTAGGTGATGGTGATCGACCCACCGGGCTTGGCGGCCGGGTCGGGGGTATAGTCCTGCGCGGCCACAGGCAGGGCCAGTGCCAGCATGACGGCGGTCGAGGCGAGCAGCTTCTTCATTGTCTCTCTCCTGTTGGGTTAGCGAAGTTTGATCCGGGGATCGATGAAGGGCGCGATGAGGTCGGCCAGCAGGTTCCCCAGCACGATGGCAAAAGCGGACACCAGCGTGACGCCCATGATGATCGGAATGTCGACGCGCTGGATCGCCTGCCAGGCAAGCTGGCCGATGCCGGGCCAGCCGAAGACCGACTCCACCACGACGATACCGCCCATGAAGATGCCGATGTCGATGCCGATCATGGCGATGACGGGCAGGATCGCGTTCGGCAGCGCATGGCGCAGAACGATGCGGGCGCGGGTCAGCCCCTTGGCGCGGGCGGTGCGGATATAGTCGGCACGCAGCACGTCGATCATGCTGGACCGCATCATCCGGCTGTACCAACCCGACCCGAGGATCCCCAGCGTCACGGCAGGCAGCACCAGATGGGCGAAGGTCCCGTAACCTCCGATCGGGAACCATCCCAGCTTCACCGCGAAGACGTAGAGGAGCAAAAGGCTGACCACGAACTGCGGGGCCGAGACGGTGACGAACGAGGTGACCATCAGCGTCTGGTCCAACGCCCTGCCCCGCCAGAGCGCAGCGATGATCCCCATCGTCAGGCCCAGCACCAGCTCGCAGAAGATCGCCCCGACCATCAGCAAGAGCGTGGCAGGCAGGCGCGACAGGATCAGCTCGGCCACCTGGGTCTTCTGCAGGTAGCTACGGCCCATGTCGCCCTGTAGAAGCGCGCCCATGTAACGGGCGTATTGCACGACGAAGGGCTTATCCAGGCCCAGCTGCTCGCGGATGTTCTCGACCGTCTCCGCCGTGGCGGCGCGGCCGGCGATCTGGCGGACCGGGTCTGCGGGCAGGACGTAGAGCAGGAAGAAGGTGATGAAGCTGACACCCAGCAGGATCAGCGCAGATTGGATCAGGCGGCGGATCAGATAGGCGGCCATCAATCGCGCCCCCGTTGCGTCGGGTCAAGGACGTCGCGCAAGGCGTCACCCACGAGGTTGAAGGCCAGGGCCAGAAGGATGATCGCGGCCCCGGGGATGAAGACCAGCCAGGGGGCGGTCTGGAAGTAGGTCTGGTTCTCGAAGATGATGTTGCCCCAGCTGGCGGTGGGCGGCTGCACGCCGATCCCCAGGAACGAAAGCGTCGCCTCCAGCAGCACCGTCGTGGAAATGCCCAGCGTCCCCCAGACAATGATCGTGGGCAGCAGGTGCGGCAGGATGTGGCGGAAGAGGATGCGGCCGGTGCTCGCACCCAGCGTCCGTTCCGCCGCGATGAAGTCACGCGTGGCCAGCGAGGAAGTCTCGGTATAGATCACCCGCGCGGTCTGCACCCAGTTCACCAGGGCGATCACCAGCGCGACGATCCAGAGCGACGGCTCGAAAATCGCGGCCAGGCAGATCGCCAGGAGCAACGCCGGGAAGGCCATCATCAGGTCGGTGAAGCGCATCAGCACCCCGCCGATCCAGCCGCGGAAGAAGCCCGCCGTGATGCCGACCAGCGTGCCGATCACCAGCGCAAGGCCGTTCGCCACCACCCCGATGATGAGCGAGGTCTGCGCACCATAGAGGATGCGGCTGAAAAGGTCGCGGCCCAGAAGGTCGGTCCCCATCAGGAACTGACCGCCCGGCGGCATCGGCGCGCCTTCGATCGTCAGGCCGTCGAACATCTGCTCGTTCGGGTCGAACGGTGCGATCCACGGCGCGAAGACGGCCCCCGCCACAACCAGAAGGATGATCGCCAGCCCGAACAGCGCCAGCTTGCGGCGCAGAAGCCGCGCAAACGCCCCCTGCGGCGCGGGGTCAGCCACGCTCAGATCGGTCATCCATTCCCCCTTGCGCCGCGACGATCCGCGCCGCCGCGTCCTCGAAACTGATCCGCCAGGCCATCGCCATCTGGCGCAGCTGCGCATAGGCCTCGGCCTCGGCCTTGCCGCGCGCCGCCAGCAGCGTCACCGCGCGCACCACGGTCTGCCGTTCGTCCAGCCGCCGCCGCAGGTCCGCGATTTCCGCCGACAGCGCCTTCTGCGCATCAAACGCATCCCGCGCGATCAGCAGCGCCGAATAGGCCCCGCTGTCCCCAACCGGCTTCAGCAGTTGCGCGTGCGAGCCTGCCTTCAGCGACCATTCGATCCGACCCGGCGCCTCGGAGCCGATCAGAGCGATCATCGGGATCGGCGGCTGGCCGGGTTCCCAGGGGAACATGCCGTCATGACCCATGTCGGCGTCAAAGAAGATGTAGTCCGCCGCCAGCGCCTCCGGCCCCAGCTCGGGCCAGGCCTGCACGACCTGCAAGCCGATGGCCGTCAGCTGCCGGGTCAGGGCCTGCACCGTCGGATGCGGACGGTGCAGGATGATCGCCTGCGCGCCGCCAAGGTTCGGGATGCGGATCGGCCGGCGCTTCATGACACCACCCGCAGGATAGGTGCGGGGGTGGAGCGACTGCGGGTCAGGTAGGGGTCCCCCGCCACCGCTTCGCAGCGCTTCAGCACCTTGAACGCCCCGCCTTCGACCCGCGCGATGATGACCGGTAGGGCGGTGTGGTGCGTCTCGGGGTCCACGATCCCGCCCCGCCCCGCCAGAAGCTGCGACAAGGGCCAGTTCTCTGCCCCCTCGCGTCCGGCCAGAAGCCGCGCAAGCTCCATCACCGCCGAGAACGCCGCCGCTTCGTGCGACGAGCCGAAGTTCCCCGCCCCCGGCCACCCCGGCACGCCCCGGAAATACGGCCCCGCCGCCACCAGCCCCTCGGCCGCCTGGCCCAGGGCCGGCAACTCGCATTCGGTCACATTGCAGGACAGGACCGGGCATCTCTCGGGACGGAACCACGCATCCTCCTGCCCCAGCGCGCGGTAGGCCGCCATGAACTCATAGGAGGACGGGCCGATCAGCGAGTTCATGATGAAATCCGGCCGGGAGAAGCGGATTTCCTCGATCATCCGCCCCACTTCGCGCGACCCGATCGGCAGGTAGCGTTCGCCAGTGACCTCGCCGCCCGCGGCGGTGATGCGTTCGCGCGCGAGGCGGTTCATCTCCCAGCCCCAGATGTAGTTCGAACCCGTGAGGTAAGCCCGCCGCCCATGCGCGGGCATCACCCAGTCCAGAAGCGGCAAGAGGTGCTGGTTCGGGCAGGCATGGGTGTAGACCACATGGTCCGAGGCCTCGAAGCCTTCATACGGCACCGCGTACCACAGAGTGCCGCCGAACTTTTCCACCGTCGGGATCACTTCCTTCCGGCTCCACGAGGTGATGCACCCGACGACATGCCGCGCGCCGGTATCGCGCAGGATTTCCTCGCAGAGCGGCGCGTAGGCGTCGATGTTGCCGCCCGGGTCCCGTTCGACCGGCACGAAGCTGAAGTCCAGGTCGGGGTCCCCGTTGACCCGCGCGATTGCGGCCAGTGCGCCGGACCGGCAGGCCTCGGAGATCAGCGAATAGCTGCCCGAGCGCGACAAGAGGAGTCCCAGCCTGATCTGCCGTCTCACGGCGTCCCCCGAACGTCAAAAGGCCTTGGCGCAGACCCTGTCTGGTCTGCGTTCAAGGCCCGAGTGCCACATCATCGTTTTGCGATTTACAGTGTCGACGATATGTCCCTGTTGCTGGGGGTCAAGCCCTCTTGTGCGTTTTTCTTGCCCGCCGACGCGACGGAGACAGGCAGATGTCCAAAATTCGGGCAGACCGCGTCACGCCATCGGCTGGTGCAAAAATGCGTTCCCCTGCGGAACCGGATGAAAACCTGTGCGTTAGAGTGCGTCAGGTTGCGCGTTGCACTGACGGCCTTGGGGGAGGCGGGGAATCATGGCGGACAGTCGGTCGGGTATGTCGCAGCCCCAGACCGGTGAAGAGCTTAGGGCACTTTACGAGTTCACCGATGCCATCTATCACGCGCGGTCCGTCGAGGCTGTCTATGCCTCGGCCCTGGAAGCGATTACCCGGACCTTGGGCTGCGACCGGGCCTCGATCCTGCTGTTCGACGACGCCGGGGTGATGCAGTTCGTCGCCTGGCGCGGGCTGTCTGACCGCTACCGCACACGCCTTGCCGGACATACGCCCTGGCAACCGGGAGAGCTTGAACCGCCGCCGATCTTCGTCTCCGACATCCGCGAGACGGACGAACCCGTTTGGATCAAGGATGAAATCAGCGCCGAAGGCATCGTCGGGCTCGGCTTCGTCCCCCTGACTCTGGAAGGGCGGGTCATCGGCAAGTTCATGACCTACTACGGTCAGCGCAAGGACTTTGACGACCACACCCGGACGTTGGCGATCACCATTGCCCGGCAGCTGGGGTTCAGCATCGGGCGCACCCGCGCCGAAGCCTCGCGTGAGGCGGCGCTGGCGCAGCTTCGGCAGTCGGAAGCCCGCTTCCGCGAGATGACCGAGCAGGTTCCAGTGATGATCTGGATGAGCGACCGGCGCGGGCATTGCGAACACCTGAACAAGGTCGCGCGCGAATTCTGGGGGGTGACGGGGGACAGCCTCGACGGTTTCGACTATACCGCGACCATCCACCCCGACGACGTCGACCACGTCCTCACCCAGATGGGCCAGGCGGTGACGCTGAACCAGCCGGTCGTCCTGCGCGGGCGCTACGCCAATGTTGCGGGCGAATGGCGCACCCTGCAGACCGAGGCGCGCCCGCGCTTTGCCTGCGACGGAAAATTTCTGGGCATGATCGGCGTCAATGTCGACGTCACCGAGGAGGAAAGCATTGCCCGTCAGCGCGAACTGATGCTGGCCGAGCTGAACCACCGGGTGAAGAACACGCTGGCCGTGGTGCAGGCCATTGCGCACCAGACCTTCCGGTCCGACCGCACCAGTCCTCCGGTCACGACCTTCGTCGGACGGTTGGGCGTGTTGGCCAAGGCGCACAACATCCTGTCGCGGGTGAACTGGGAAGATACCCCGATGCAGGAACTGGCTCGCGAGGTCCTGTCCAGCGGCCCCGCGAGCCGCACCGCAATCGAACTGGATGGGCCTGCGCTGCTTCTGCCGCCGAAACAGGCGCTGGCCCTGGCGCTTGCGCTGCACGAGCTACAGACCAACGCGCTGAAATACGGCGCGCTTTCGGTCGATGGCGGAAAGGTCTCGCTTCGGTGGCAGCTTGGCCCTCAGGCGCGCCTCGATCTGGTCTGGACCGAATCGGGCGGCCCCCCGGTCGCCGAACCTGATCGGCGCGGCTTCGGCACCATGATGATCGAACAGGGCCTTTCCGCCGACCTGAACGGGTCGGCCCAACTGGAATTCCGGCCCGAGGGCCTTGTCTGTCGTATCGAAGCGTCCTGCGAAAGGGTCCTGTCATGAGCGTGTTGTCCGGTCGCCGGATTCTTGTTGTCGAGGACGAATTCCTCATCTCGGCCATGCTGTGCGACATGCTGGACGATTGCGCCGCCGTCGTCGTGGGACCTGCCCCCTCGCTGGCCGAGGCGTTACGCCTGGTGCAGGACAGCACGATCGACGCCGCGATCCTCGACATGAATCTGAACGGGCAATGGAGCGACCCGATCGCCGAGGCGCTTCAGGCGCGCGGCATCCCCTTCGTCTTCACCACGGGCTACGGTGCCAACGAACGCAGCGACCGCTATGGCGTGCGGACCATCGCCAAGCCCTATGTCTGGGAAACCGTCGAACAGGAACTGGGCCTCTCGCTGGCCGAAGCGCAAGTTACCCGCCCGCTCTGACGTCAGGCCGCGACCGGCTGGATCAGCTCTGGCCCCGAGGCCCGGTTCGAGTTCACGGCGATCCCCACCCGGAACGGTTTTGTCAATGCGCCCGCGGGGGAGGCCTTCATCAACACTGCCGCGCCATGCCCCGCCTCGCCCAGCCACAGGGGCCAATCGGCGCGCTCCAGCACCACGGGCTCGCGGTGGTGGATCTCGGCCATGCCCGGCCCCGCCTCGGTCGAGACGATGGCGACCGTGTCCATATCGCCCCAGTGCTGCCAGACCCCGGCCAGTGCCATCGGCAGTCCATCGGCGCGGGTGAAGTACCAGGGCAGGCGCTTGCCGCCCTCGCCCTCGCTCCATTCGTAGAAGCCCGAGGCCGGGACGATGCAACGCCGCTCGCGGATCGCCGCCTTGAAAGCCGGCTTCGTCGCCACCGTGTCCGACCGCGCGTTGATGATCAGCGGCCCGTCGTTCGGGGCCTTGTACCAGGTCGGGATGAACCCCCAGCGCATCGCCCTCAGCCGCCGCACCCCGCCTTCCGAGGTGACGACGGTCACGGAATTCGTCGGGCAGACGTTGAAGTTCGGCACCGTGGGCAGGTCGTTGCCCGACACGGCGTCGAACAGCGCCGCCAGAGCCTCGTTGGGATGGGTGATGGTAAAGCGCCCGCACATGAGCCGAAGATAGGCGCATCGGGCCTGCGGGCCAAGCGCCCGGGCGTGAAATCCGCCCAGGGGCGGAACGGGGGAAGGTCCGCGCCCCTCCCCCGCCCGCTACAGGCTTACTGTCCCAGCTTCTTGATCCGGCCCTCGACGCCGACCTTCACCGAGCCCAGCTTCTCGACATAGGCCATCACGTCATTCGCGACGAGCTGCCCGGTCGGTCCCTCGGTCACGATCCGGCCGCCGCCCAGGCTGGCAAAGCCGTCGCCCCCGCCAAGGATGTAGTCGTTCACCGCGACCTTGTAGACCTTGTCCGCCTCCAGCGGCGCGCCGCCGACCATCACCTCGCTCACGCGGCTTCCGGCCGGGGCCGAGGCGTCGAAGGCATAGGTCAAGCCCGAGACCTGCGCGAAGCGCCCGGCCCCCTTCTCGACCTGGCTCACCCCGTTCTCCAGCGCCAGAAGCACCTGCGAGCCCGGCAGTTCCGTCACGACAGTGACGTTGCCGAAGGGCAACTCGGTCAGGATGTCGCGCCGCGTCAGCTTGCGGCCCGTCTCATAGGTCGTATCGCCCCGGATGCCGCCGCCGTTCATGATCGCGATATCCGCCCCGGTCGCGTCTCGCATCGCGTCCGCGATCAGGTTGCCCATGGTCGACTCTTCCGCGCGGACCACGTTCCGGCGGCTATCGAGCGGCGCTTCCACCGTCCCGATCTCGACGTTCAGGTTCTGGTCCATCGTCGCCCGCAGCTTGTCGGCCAGCGCGACCGACTCCGGGTCCGGCGTCACCGTGGCCGTATCGATGAAGCGGAAGGCGGGGGTCCAGCTGATCTCGCGCGTGCCGTCGTCCTTCACCTCGACCTCGACAGCCAGGTCGATCGGCGTCAGGAACTGCCCGTCGATCGACGTCTCGACATAGGCGGTCCGGCCGTCATAGGCCGTGGCATAGGAATGGTCGTCGCCCGACAGGATGACGTCGAACGCCCCGCTGGCCATCAGCGCGCGGTCGTTCTCCATATTGGTCTGCACCACGCCGACGACGATATCCGCCCCCTCTTCCCGCGCCTTCTCGGCTGCGGCGACGCCGGTTTCCACCGTCGGCAGGAACTTCAGGCTGCCGGTCGAACTGACCTCGGGCGAGGTGTCCTGCGCCACCGGGATCAGCGCGACCTTCAGGCCCGCCACCTCTTTCACCGTCACGCCGCCCAGACCCTCGATGGCCGACCCGTCCCCGTTGGTGATGTTGATCGCCGCCCAGGGGTATTTCGAGGCCTTCATCTTCTCGAAGAAGTTTTCCGGCCCGAAGTCGAACTCGTGGTTCCCCGGCACCGCCAGGTCGAACGGCACCAGGTTGGTGAAGTCGATGGTGTTCTGCCCCTTGTCGAAGCCCGAGGCGAGCGACGGCGACAGCATGTCCCCGTTGAACAGGTAAAGCGTGTTCGGATTGGCCGCGCGTTCGGCCTTGGCGACCGCGTTCAGCCGCGCAAAGCCGCCGCGGCCGTCTTCTTCCTCGAAATTGTAGACGTCCCCCACGCCCAGCAGCGTCAGCTTCACCGTCTCGGCACCCGCCGGTCCGGCCAGCAGGACAGCGACAAGGGCCAGTCTCGAAATTTCCCGCATGGCGATTCTCCCAAGCTTTGCAACGTGAATACCCCGAGACTGCGCCGGGGCGGCGTCGGCTGTCAAAGGAACAACGCCGGTTAACGGCCAGAACGGCGCCACGAAAATGCCCAGATACAACCTGTGGTAAGTGCATCTTAGTTAAACCACAAATTCATCGTCCGTTAACCTTGATACAGCCCTTCTGAGGCCTCGCCCCTGGCGCACAAGCAGGCATTGCTATGCGAAAGGACGAGCAAATGAAACAACTTCTGCTTGTGTTCACTTTCGTAACGAGTGCATTCAGTGCCAACGCAGAGACAAACAGCAATTTGAACTGCGACTATTTCGAAATCCAGGACCTGAAGGTCCACCACCGCGTCGGACACAACTGCGCGGGCGCAATCGGGGACAAGGTCGCTCAGGTGGTCGAAAAACCGGTCACGCCCGTGGACCCGCGGCCCGATCCGACCCCTGACCCAGTGGTCGAGCCGAACCCGGACCCGGTTGTCGAGCCCGACCCGCAACCCACCCCCGACCCTGTGACCGAGCCGGACCCCCAGCCCACGCCCGATCCCGCGGCCGAACCCGAACCGCAGCCAAACCCGGACCCGCAACCCGAACCCGGCTCGACCCCGGAGCCGGAGCCGGAACCGACGCAGCCTCAGGATGACGGCAACAACGGGCACGGCAACGACGACGGCGGCTTCGACCCCAGTAATCCCGGCAACGGTGGCGGCAATGGCGGTGGCAACGGTGGCGGGAACGGTGGAACTGGCCACGACGACAATGGCCACGGTAACGACGCAGGCGGCTCCGACCCCAGCAATCCCGGCAACGGCGGTGGCAACGGCGGTAACAATGGTGCCGGGAACGGTGGCGGCAACGGCGGAACTGGCCACGACGACAACGGCCACGGCAACGACGCCGGCGGCACCGACCCCAGCAATCCCGGCAACGGCGGTGGCAACGGCGGTAACAACGGTGGCGGGAACGGCGGTGGTACCGGCGGAACTGGCCACGACGACAATGGCCACGGTAACGACGAAGGCGGCTCCGACCCCAGCAATCCCGGCAACGGCGGTGGCAACGGCGGTAACAACGGTGGCGGGAACGGCGGTGGCACTGGTGGTGGCAAGAAGGACAAGAACTCCTGACCCCTTGTCTACCATTTCGCCGGACGGACACGGCGCGCCCCGGGGCGCGCCGTTTTCCTGTTCCCCTCTCGGCCCCACCCGCGCCAGGCCATTGCCACGCTGCGCAAGCTTCGCTAATCGGACGCAATGCTGATCCTGAAGATCTTCCGCCGTTCCGAATGGGACGCCTTCCGTGCCGCGGGCGAGACCCGGGGCGCTCCGGTCGATCTGGCCGACGGCTACATCCATTTCTCGACTGCCGCGCAGGTGGCTGAAACGGCGGCGAAGTGGTTCGCGACCGAAAGCGACCTCGTCCTCGTCGCCTTCGACCCCGACAAGCTCGGCCCCGCCCTGAAATGGGAACCCTCGCGCGGCGGCCAGCTCTTCCCGCATCTCTACCGTCCCCTGCGCATCGACGAGGTGGTCTGGGACAAGTCCCTGCCCCTGGGCGCCACTGGCCACATCTTCCCCGAGGGGCTGTGGTGAGCGGGATCGAACGGCTCGGCCTGTCGCTCCTGCACCGCCTCGACCCCGAGCGCGCGCATGGCCTCTCGCTTGCAGCCCTGCGGGCCGGCCTCGTGCCGCTGCCCGGCCCCACCGACCTGCCGCGCCTGCATACCACCCTGGCCGGGATGCCTCTGCTCAACCCCGTGGGTCTTGCCGCGGGTTATGACAAGAACGCCGAGGCCATCTCCGCCCTGTCCAGCGCGGGCTTCGGCTTCATCGAAGTCGGTGCCGCCACTCCGCTGCCGCAACCGGGTAATGACAAGCCGCGCCTCTTCCGACTGACCGAGGACCGCGCCGCGATCAACCGGTTCGGCTTCAACAACCAGGGGATGGAGGCGATCGGCGCCCGTCTCGCCGCTCGCACGCGCGGGCCTGTCCCCGTCGGGCTGAACCTCGGCGCCAACAAGACCGCCGAGAACCGCGCCGCCGATTTCGCGACCGTGCTGGCTCGCTGCGGCCCGCATGTCGATTTCGCCACGGTCAACGTCAGCTCTCCCAACACCGAACGCCTCCGCGACCTCCAGGGTCGCGCCGCGCTGTCCGCCCTTCTCGACCGGGTGATGGAGACCCGCGCCACCCTCGGGCGACCGATCCCGGTCTTCCTGAAGATTGCACCCGACCTGACCGAGGCCGACCTTCACGACATCGTCGAGGTGGCTTTGGCCGCGCGGCTTTCCGGGATCATCGCCACGAACACAACGCTGTCGCGCGAAGGTTTGAAATCTGCAAGTCGCGACCAGCAAGGCGGCCTTTCCGGCGCGCCATTGTTCGAAAAGTCCACGCGCGTCCTGGCGAAACTTTCGCAACTGACCCACGGCATGCTCCCCCTCATCGGGGTGGGCGGGGTCGGGTCCGCCGAGGAAGCCTACCAGAAGATCCGCGCGGGCGCTTCGGCCGTGCAGCTTTACACCGCGATGGTCTACCAGGGCCTGTCACTGGTCCCGAAGATCGCCCGCGGCCTCGACGCGCTGCTGGCGCGCGACGGCTTTGCCAATGTCAGCCTCGCCGTCGGCACCGGCCGCAGCGACTGGCTCTGATCTTTCATACTGGCGAAAATATCCCGGGGGTCCGGGGGCAGCGCCCCCGGGGTTAGGCACTCAGAACGCCCGGAACGTCATCGTGGTCAGCGTCCGCTGGATGCCCGGAATGTCGAACAGCCGCGACGACAGGTAATGCCCGGTGTCCTCGCCATCGGGGATGTAGACCTTGGCGATCAGGTCGTAGTCGCCGCTGGTCGAGTAAAGCTCGCTCACCACTTCCCGGTCCCAGATCGCATTGGCGACCGCATAGGTCTGGCCGGGGGTGCAGCGGAACTGGACGAAAACCAAAGCCATCGGGGCCTCCATTCTTGGCGCGACTCTAGCCCGCCCGCTGGGCAAGGAAAAGCCTCACTCCTCACCCAGCGCCAGCGGAGCCGGGGCGCGCTTGAGGTCGTCGATCGACAGCGGCTCCACCGGTCGCGCCAGCCGGTTGCGCACCACCCAGTAAAGCCGCGTCTGGGCCCGGGTGATCGCCACATAGGCCAGCCGCTTCCAGAGCGGCACCCCGGCCTCGGACCGGCCGGAATAGGCCGCCGCGGCAAGGTCGGGCGCAAAGACCTGCACCTCGTCCCACTGGGACCCTTGCGCCTTGTGGATCGTCACTGCAGCGCCGTGCAGGAAGGCTGCCCCCATCCGCGCGGCGTGGGGGATGAACGGCTCTTCCTCGTCCGGCTTCTCGATCTTGATGATGCTTGCCGCACTTACCTGAGGCTCCTCCGCCCCCACCACATGCAGGCGCGCAAAGCCCTCGCGGGTTCCCTCGCCCAGGTAGATCACCTGCGCGCCCTTGATCAGCCCCCGCGCCTCCAGGTCGATGCGCTTCTTCCGGTGCTTCAAAGGCAGTTCGATCCCGTCGCAGATCAGGGGCTCGCCCGGCAGTAGCTGGTCCTCCGGCGCGCCATAGGCGTTGCGGAAGGCCTGGATCAGCCGCACCCGCGTTGCATTGCGCCAGACCAGCACCGGCGACCGCGCCATCAGCGCCGCCTCGACCCGTTCCGCCCAGACGACCCGGTCGTCCTTCCGCGCCGTCTCTTCGACCAGCCGTTCGAAATCCTCGAACCCCAGCCTGTCGTCCGCCAGGGCATGCGCCAGGTCCAGGATGGGGTTGTCCTGCGTCTGGCGGTGGATGCGGTGCAGGATCAGTTTCCGCCCCTCCGACAGCTTGTCGAACACCATCTGCCCGGACTGGCCGACCGGAGCCAGCTGCGCCGGGTCCCCGAACAGGACCAGCGTCGGGAAGATCTCGCGCAGGTCGTCGAACTGGCGTTCGTCCAGCATCGAACTTTCATCCACGAAGCCCACGTCCAGCGGCTCCTCGCGCCGCTTCCAGCCCTTGATGAAGTCGCTGCCCTTCAGCCCCGCCGCCGCCAGCGCGCCGGGGATCGAGGCCACCTGCTGGTAGAACGCATGTGCCCGGTCCAGCGCGAGGTCCGTCAGCCCGGCGATCGCCAGGCTGTCGATCACCGGCCGCGTCCCCGTTCCCGCCAGCCATTCCGCGATCTTCTCATACTCCGGGTCGTAGACCGGAGTGTACAGGATCCGGTGGATCGTCGTCGCCGGCACGCCCCGCAGCCGGAGCACGCTCGCCGCCTTGTTCGTCGGCGCCAGGATCGCCAGCGTCCGCCGGTCCTTGCGCTTCTTCCCCTCGTAATCGCCCGAGATCACCTCGACACCCGCCGCCTTCAGGCCCCGGTACAGCTCGGCCAGAAGCATCGTCTTGCCCGATCCGGCCTTCCCCACCACCGCCAGGACCGAGGTCCGACCTTCGGCCATGGGCGACAGCTCGCCCTCGCCCAGGTCGATTCCCGCGCCCAGAAAGGCGGCAGCAAGCCGGTCGTAGGCCTCGGCCTGGTCGTCGGAAAAGGTCAGCGCGGGGGCCTGCATCCTGCGACCATAGCCCCTCTCGCCCCCAAGCGGTAGGGTCAGTGCATGCGCCGCCCGGTCGGCGGAGCAGAGGGCGGCAGGTCGTCAGGTGGCTCGCCCGGCGCATCGATTTCGCGCCGCGCCTCCTCGATCGCCTCAGAGACCTTGGCGGCGAGGCGGGGCAGACCATTCCGGGTCGCGTAGGCAAGAAGATCCGACAGAACGTCGAAGACCCAGTCGTGGCGCATTCAGTCCCTCGGCCAGAAATCTGTGCCGCCGCAGGATCGACCTGGCGTCGAACCCTGCGGCGACTCACTTAAGCACAGATATCCGGGCGATGGGTGAATTCGTTGTTAAAGGTTGAATTTATATAGATTTGCTCGCCTCAAGCGTGTCCTCGAAGGTCCGCAGGCCCGTTCGGGGCGCCTGGACCAGCACGGCCATGTTGCCCGGCTTGTGCTGGTTCTTCCACATCAGCGTGTGCGCCTTCGGAATGTCGGCCCAGGGGAAGACCTCGGACATGCAGGGGTCAAGACGCCGCTCCACCATCAGCTTGTTGGCCGACGCCGCCTGCTTCAGGTGCGCAAAGTGGCTGCCCTGCAGGCGCTTCTGGTGCATCCACATGTAACGGACGTCAAAGGTGCAGTTGAACCCCGTGGTGCCGGCGCAGATCACCACCATGCCGCCCTTCTTGCAGACCAGCGACGAGACCGGGAAGGTCGCCTCGCCCGGATGCTCGAACACCATGTCGACGTTCACCCCCTTGCCGGTGATGTCCCAGATCGCCTTGCCGAAGCGCCGCGCCTCCTTCAGCCAGTCGTTGTATTCCGGCGAGTTCACCTTGGGCAGCTGTCCCCAGCACTTGAACTCGTTGCGGTTGATTACGCCCTTCGCCCCCAGGCCCATGACGAAATCGCGCTTGGATTCGTCGCTGATCACTCCGATCGCGTTGGCCCCGGCCGTGTTGATCAGCTGGATCGCATAGGACCCCAGGCCGCCCGAGGCCCCCCAGACCAGCACGTTCTGACCGGGTTTCAGGTCATGCGGCTCATGCCCGAACAGCATCCGGTAGGCCGTCGCCAGCGTCAGCGTGTAGCAGGCCGATTCCTCCCACGTCAGGTGCTTGGGGCGCGGCATCAGCTGCTGCGCCTGCACCCGGGTGAACTGCGCGAAGGAGCCGTCCGGCGTCTCGTAGCCCCAGATCCGCTGGGTGGGGCTGAACATCGGGTCGCCGCCGTTGCACTCCTCGTCGTCGCCGTCGTCCTGGTTGCAGTGGATCACGACCTCGTCGCCCACCTTCCAGCGCTTCACCTTGTCGCCCACCGCCCAGACGATGCCCGAGGCATCCGAACCCGCGATGTGATAGGCCGCCTTGTGGCCGTCGAAGGGGCTGATCGGCTGACCCAATCCCGCCCAGACGCCGTTGTAATTGACGCCCGCCGCCATCACCAGGACCAGGACCTCATGGCTGTCGATGGTCCAGGTGTCGACCACCTCCTGCACCATGGCCTGCTCCGGCGCGCCATGACGCTCCCGCCGGATCGCCCAGGCGTACATCTGCTTCGGCACATGGCCCAGAGGCGGCATCTCGCCCAGCTCGTACAGGTGCTTCTTCGGCGCGTCGTAGATCACGGGAGCATGTTGCGTATCCAAAGCCAACTCAGCCTCCAACCCTGGTGCCGCGCCGCAGAATCGCCGCGCTCTTGCAGCAAGTGTAATATTCTTGCGCGCAACTTTGCAATATGATCTATGATAGTTTTGTAATTTTATGTCTGCGGCATCGCAGAAAGCTCTAGCACCGGCACCGAGGCCGCGTAGAACTCCAGCAGCGCCCGTTCCGCAGGCACCGGCTTCAACTCCGCCGAGACCAGACCGCGTCGGATCAGCGGTTCAAGCCCCTCGTCAAGGACGGAGGCCCCTCCGACAGGAGGCAGCTTCAGCACCGCCCCCGCCGTGCGCAGCCCGACCATCAGCGCCTCGACCCTCGCCGACAGTTCCTCGCGGCTAGCGGCCCCCTCGCCCAGTGCGCGGGCGACAAGCGGCACCGGCAGAACCGGCACCACCGCGGCAATCGCCGCCATCAGCCGCTCGCCGAGCCCTTCAACCGTGCCCCCAGCCCCCAGATGCTCACGCAACGACAGGGGCGCCCCGAACCCCGCCGCGGCCGTGCCGAACCCCTTCGTCCGCCCCCGGAACCGCGCCCAAAGGAAACGCAGCGCATGCCACGCCACCAATACCGGACGGTTCCTGAACCGCCGCGTCCCCGACTGCGCCGCCGCGACCAGGACCCGGTCCTCCAACACCCGGTCATAGGCCAGGCCCACCGGGACGAAGACCACATCGCGGTCATGCGGCATCCAGCCCTCGACGATATAGCTCAAAAGCCCCAGCTTCGCCGGCCCGACCCGCCCATCCAGGCTGAGGCCGCCCTCGGGGAACATCGCCTGCGTCGTCCCCTCCTCGGTCGCCATCTGGACATAGCGCGCCAAGACCTTGCGGTAGAGCGCATTGCGGCTGCCGCGCCGGATGAAATAGGCCCCCATCGACCGGATCAGCGCCGACAAGGGCCAGACCCTTGCCCATTCGCCCACCGCATAGGACACGGCAGACCGGTCGGCGACCAGCCAGGTGACGAGCACATAGTCCATGTTGCTCCGGTGGTTCATCACGAAGACCACGGTGGCCTTCGGGTCTATCGACCGCAATGCCTGGTCCACCTTGCCCACCCGCACGCGGAACAGCAGTCGGCTCAGCCATTTCGCGGCCCGCGTTCCAAAGCCGAAATAGACCGTGGCCGAAAAGCCCGGCACGATCTCCCGCGCGTAGCGCTTGGCCTCCTCGAACGCCACCGCGGTCGGCACCCCGGTCTCGGCCGCATGCACCATCGCCGCATCGACCACCCGCTGGTCATAGGCCAGCCGCGCCACCATGTCCGACCGTTCCGCCAGCTTGAGAAGGTCGATCTTCCGGTCCAGCCGCGCGTTCAGCCGCATCAGCGCCCGCTCGGCCCGCCGCCGGAAGAACCAGCGCACGCTTGGAAACAGGAAATGCGTGGCAAAGCTGACCGCCGCAAATCCGAGGATCAGGACAAGCAACCAGACCGGAACAGCGACCGTGCCGAACATGATGCGCTCACCCTACAAGAAGCGCACCTTGCCGCAATCCATTTGCTCTTTTCGAAAATACTCCACGGGGGTGCGGGGGTGTGAAACCCCCGCTCCGCCAGAGTTGCCGCAGCGCAGCGATTGACAGCGGCACGATCTTTCCCGTATGCCTGCCTTGACGTAATAAAATTACCCGAACGATTCACAAGGCCACCATGACCGAAAAGCCCTGGCTCTTCCGTACCTACGCCGGCCATTCCACCGCCGCAGCCTCGAACGCACTTTACCGCACCAACCTCGCCAAAGGTCAGACTGGTCTTTCCGTCGCCTTCGACCTGCCGACCCAGACCGGCTACGACTCCGACGATCCCCGGTCGCGCGGCGAGGTCGGCAAGGTCGGCGTCCCCGTCGCCACCCTGGGCGACATGCGCGCGCTGTTCCAGGACATCCCGCTGGAACAGATGAACACCTCGATGACGATCAACGCCACCGCGCCCTGGCTTCTGGCGCTGTATATCGCCGTCGCCGAGGAACAGGGGGCCGATGTCTCAAGGCTGCAAGGCACGGTGCAGAACGACGTCATCAAGGAATACCTCTCCCGCGGCACCTACATCCTGCCGCCGCAGCCGTCCCTGCGCCTCATCACCGATGTCGCAGCCTACACCGGCAAACACCTGCCGAAGTGGAACCCGATAAACGTTTGCAGCTACCACCTGCAGGAAGCCGGGGCCACGCCAGAGCAGGAGCTCGCCTTCGCTCTCGCCACCGCCTGCGCCGTCCTTGATGATCTGAAAGTGAAAGTTCCCGCCCAGGATTTTCCGGCTATGGCGGGCAGAATGTCGTTTTTTGTAAACGCCGGCATCCGCTTCGTAACCGAGCTCTGCAAGATGCGCGCCTTCACGGCCCTCTGGGACGAGCTTCTGGAATCCCGCTACGGCATCACCGACCCCAAGTTCCGCCGCTTCCGCTACGGCGTCCAGGTCAACTCCCTCGGCCTGACCGAACAGCAGCCGGAAAACAACGTCTACCGCATCCTGATCGAGATGCTCGCCGTCACCCTGTCGAAGAACGCCCGCGCCCGCGCCGTCCAGCTTCCCGCCTGGAACGAGGCGCTCGGCCTCCCCCGCCCCTTCGACCAGCAATGGTCGCTGCGGATGCAGCAGATCCTGGCCTTCGAGACCGACCTTCTGGAATACGACGACCTCTTCGACGGTAACCCGGCCATCGACCGCAAGGTCAACGAGCTGAAGGCCGGGGCCCTGGAAGAACTCGCCCACATCGACGCGATGGGCGGGGCCGTCGCCGCGATCGCCTACATGAAGGGCCGCCTGGTCGAGGCCAACGCCGAACGCCTGGCCCGCATCGAGACCGGAGCCACCACCGTCGTCGGCGTGAACAAGTTCACCGCCACGGAACCCTCCCCCCTTGCCACCGGCGAAGGCGCGATCATGACCGCCGACCCCAAGGCCGAGGCCGACCAATGCGCCCGCCTCGCCCAATGGCGCGCAGGCCGCGACCCCGAGGCCGTCGCCAAAGCCCTGTCCGCCCTCCGACAGGCCGCCCAGTCCGGCGAGAACATCATGCCCGCCTCCATCGCCTGCGCCAAGGCGGGCGTCACCACCGGCGAATGGGGCGGCGCCATGCGCGCGCTTTACGGCGAATACCGCGCCCCCACCGGCGTCAGCCAGAACCCCTCGAACCGCACCGAGGGGCTGGAGCCCGTCCGCGACGCCGTCGCCGCCGTGGCCACCAAGCTCGGCCGCCCGCTCCGTCTCCTCCTCGGCAAGCCCGGCCTCGACGGTCATTCCAACGGGGCCGAACAGATCGCCGCACGCGCCCGCGACTGCGGGATGGAAATCACCTACGACGGCATCCGCCTCACCCCGCAGGAAATCGTCGCCGCCGCGACCGAGAAGCAGCCGGATGTCATCGGCCTGTCCATCCTCTCCGGCAGCCACCTGCCGCTCATCCGCGAGACCCTGGACCTCATGCGCCAGCAGGGCCTGACCCAGCCCCTCGTCGTTGGGGGCATCATCCCGGACGATGATGCCAGGACCCTGAAGGCTATGGGCGTGGCCCAGGTCTACACGCCCAAGGACTTCCAGCTGAACCGGATCATGCTGGACCTCGTGGCCCTTGCCGATCCCGCAAAGGTCGCCGCCGAATAGGGAAAACCTGCCTTTTCGCGACGTCGGCCGCTTCGTACCAAGAGGCCGACAGCAACCGAAAGGCTTTCCATGCGCGCCGCGCTTGCCCTGCTTCTGCTTGCCACCCCAGCCCTGGCCCAGGACTGGCCCCCCGAAGTCGCCGCCATTGTGGACGAGGCGAAATCCGTCTGCGAAGGTGACTTCACCGCCGCGTCCGAGGCCGTCACCCAACGCGACCTGAACGGCGACGGCACCCCGGACTGGGTGATCGACAGCAGCCTCTTCCAGTGCCCGGACAGCATTAGCACCTACTGCGGCACTGGCGGATGTGCCGTTGATACGCTTATCGACGGCACCCGCGACGCGCTTCTTCTGCATTCCTGGGACACCCTTACCGAAGGCGGCACCACTTATCTGACTGCCCCGAACGACCGGGGAGAAACCGTTCGCTTCCTCTGGACCGGCAGCGACTGGCAGCTGCAATGATCCGCGCCGAGGCTCTTGAGGCGCTTCTCGACTACCACCGGCCCGCCTGCACCGCGCACGGCGGCACACTTACCCAGCCCGAAGACGCCGTGACGCAGGCCTTCCTCCTCGGCCGGAAGACCCACCCTGATCCCGGACACACAGAACTCTCCTGCTCCACCGCGCCGGCCATGTTCTGCGGGTGCGACCTCAACGTCTTCCAGGACGGCATCCAGCACAGCCTTGTCGTGCCGGGTCGGTGGTCCCCGACGACGACTTTCGCATGACCTGAAACTGGAGTGCCAAATCCCTGACTACGCTTCCCGAAAGTTGACCGGCACGCCCGGGACTTGACGCAAATCAAGGCTTCCGCACGGTCCTCTTCCTATCGATGGGACATGTAGCCACCGGAGCCACCATGTTCGACCGTATCCGTGCCCTGATCGACCGCCTGCACGAAGTGCAAGAGGTCAATGCCCTCTCCGACCGCGACCTTGACGACCTCGGCATGAGCCGGGAACAGGTCCTTGCCTTTCTGAAGATGCCCCGCGACATCGCCCAGCGCGTCTCGGCCATGGGCAGGATCTTCGGCTTGTCCGAGACCGAGCTGAAGCGCGACCATGCGCTCTGGGTCGAGATCCTGTCCACCTGCGGCCATTGTGCCGACCGCACGGCCTGCGCCAGGCTGCTGGCAAAAGGCGACGCTGCCCAACCGGCCGAGGCCGGATTCTGCGGCAACCGCACAACCTTCGTCGATCTGGCACCCCACGCGATCTGATCCGCCCGCCGGTTCGGTGGGCGACACGGACTTTGCCCTCTGCCAGCCCCCGGCACCGTTTCACAAGGCGTGATCAGGCCCACCCCGGCCCCGGCGGTTCGCCTCCGGGCCCGGGATGGCTTTCAGGCTGACAAACCAGTCTTTTCGGCTCTTGCCGGGCAGCGTTGCGCGCCGCATTAATGGCGCGACGCCCGACGGCCTGGCCGACAGATGCCAGACGGCGGGCAGACGAAAAGCAGACAGAAGAAATCGTCGGAAACTAGGGCTTTGGCCAGTTTCCGGCACGAGGGGGACGAATGACCTTTCACATCGGCGCCAAGCCCGGCGACATCGCCGAAACCGTGCTACTGCCCGGCGATCCCTACCGCGCCCGCTGGGCCGCGCAGACCTTCCTGAAGGAGGCCGTCCTGGTGAACGAGGTCCGGGGGATGCTTGGCTACACCGGCACCTGGAACGGCCACCGCGTCACGATTCACGGCTCGGGCATGGGGATGCCGTCGCTCTCGATATACGCGAACGAGCTGATCCGGGATTATGGCGCCAAGACACTGATCCGCATCGGGTCGGCCGGCGCCCTGCCCACGCATGTCAAGGTCCGCGATGTGATCCTGGCCCAGACCTGTTCCACCGTCGGCTCGCCGTCGCGCACGATCTTCAAAGAGCTGAACTTCGCCCCCTGCGCCGATTTCCACCTTTTGTCAAAGGCTTACGCCGCGGCTACTGCCAAGGGGACGCCGGTCCACGTCGGCGGCATCTATTCCTCGGACACCTTCTACGACGAACGCCCGGACTTGTCGGAACAGCTGCTTCGCCACGGCTGTCTGGGGGTCGAGATGGAGGCCGCCGAGCTTTACATGGTCGCCGCCCGCCACGGCGCGCGGGCGCTCGCGGTCCTGACCGTCTCGGACCACATCACCACCGGAGAGGCGCTGCCCTCGGACCAGCGCGAACGCAGCTTCGGCGACATGGTGGAAATCGCGCTTACTGCCGCTTTCGGCTGACCGGCACCGCTGGGCGAAACCGGCATCGGCTTCCGGCTTGCATATGCGGCGGCGGCAGCGTTTCCTGCTGCCGTCACGACCGGAGTTGCCGATGCCCCACCTGTCCTCCCGCCCCTGGGTCCCCGCCCCCTGCGAGATCTACATCCAGCGCCTTGCCGACGACGCCGGGAAGCCCTCGGCCCAGGTCGCCGCGCGCCTTGACCAACTCATTGAGCGCAATCGCGAAATCCATGACCGGGATTGCTTCAACCTCAACCCCGCGACCAACGTGATGAACCCCCGCGCCGAGGCTGCCCTCGCCTCCGGCATCGGCTCACGCCCCTCGCTCGGCTATCCGGGGGACAAGTACGAAATGGGGCTTGAGGCCATCGAGGAGATCGAGGTCATTGCGGCAGAACTCGCCGCCGAAATCTTCGGTGCGCGCTACGCCGAAATCCGGGTCGCCTCGGGTGCACTGGCCAATCTCTACGGCTTCATGGCGCTGGCAAGGCCCGGCGACAGCATCATCGCGCCGCCCGGCACCATAGGGGGTCATGTCACTCATCATGCGGCGGGCTGCGCGGGTCTTTATGGCCTGACCACCCACCCCGCCCCCATCGACGCTGACGGCTATACCATTGATCTGAAGGGCCTAGAGGACCTCGCCCATGCAGTCCGGCCCAAGATCATCACCGTCGGCGGAAGCCTGAACCTCTTCCCCCATCCTGTAGCCGAGGTCCGAAAGATTGCCGACCAGGTCGGTGCCAAGGTCCTTTTCGACGCGGCGCACCAATGCGGCATCATCGCGGGCGGAGTTTGGGCGAACCCGCTGACCGAAGGCGCACATCTGATGACGATGTCGACCTACAAATCCCTCGGCGGGCCCGCCGGCGGCCTGATCGTCACAAACGACGCCGAGATCGCCAAGCGGCTAGACGCCATCGCCTTCCCCGGCCTCACCGCCAACTTCGACGCCGCCAAATCTGCCGGGCTCGCCTACACGCTTCTTGACTGGCGCGACCACGGAGCGGCCTATGCCAAGGCGATGGTCAACCTCTCCCAGGCGCTGGCCAAGGCCCTGCAGGATCAGTGCCTTCCCGTCTTCGCCGCCGACCGGGGAGCCACCACCTCGCACCAGTTCGCCATCGAGGCGGCAGCCTTCGGCGGCGGGCAGGCGGCCTCGAAGACGCTGCGGAAAGCCGGCTTCCTGGCCTGCGGCATCGGCCTGCCAATTGCCGAGGTTCCCGGCGATCTCAACGGTCTCCGGATCGGCACCCCGGAACTCGTCCGCCGCGGTGTCACGCCCGCCGACGCCCCGGCCCTTGCCGCCCTCATCGCAGAGGGCCTGCGGTCCAACGCCCCTGAAACCGTCGCCCCGCGGACCAAGGCCCTGCGCGCCCGGTTTCAGGGCCTGCACTACGTCACGCAATGAAGACCCGCCCCCTTGGCCGCAGCGGCCCGCAAGTTTCCGCCTTGGGTCTTGGTTGCCTGTCCTTCGGAGGCATGTTCGGCCCCACGACCGAGGCCGAGTCCCTCCGCACGCTCGACGCCGCCTGGGATGCCGGGATCACCTTCCTCGACACCGCCAACGGCTATGGCAAGGGCGTGTCCGAGACGTTCATCGGCTCGTGGCTGAAACGCAGCGGCAAGCGCCCCCACATCGCCACCAAGGCCGCCTTCACCGACGACCCGGCGCGCCGCGTCGACAACCGGCCCGAGCACATGCGCTTGGAACTCGAAGGGTCGCTAAGACGCATGGGGACCGACCACGTCACCCTGTTCTACGCCCACCGGCGTGACCCCCAGGTCCCGGCCGAGGATCTGGCGGGCACCATGCAACGCCTTCAGGAGGAAGGGAAAATCCTGGGCTACGGCCTGTCCGAGGTGGGCCCCTACACGCTGGAACGCTGCCACGCGGTCCACCCGGTGATGGCCGTGCAAAGCGAATACTCGCTTTGGACCCGCACGCCAGAGTTGGGCCTGATCCAGCGTTGCGCCAGCCTGGGCGTGGCCTTCATCCCCTTCTCGCCCCTGGCCCGCGGCGCCTTCGGGACGCCGATGGCAGATCCCGCCACCTTCGCGCCGAACGAATTCCGCAGCCGCATCCCCCGCTTCACACCAGAGAACTGGCCGTACAACAAGAGGCGTCTGGACGCCTTCCACACCTTCGCTCAACGACGCGGCCATACCCCCGCCGCGCTTGCCCTCGCCTGGCTTCTCGACCGTGGCTCGCATATCATCCCGATCCCCGGCACCCGCACCGCCGAGCATCTGACCGCCTGGGCCGACGCCCCCGAGATCGACCTGACCGACGAAGACCGGGACGAGATCGACCAGCTGCTGCCGGTCGGCTGGGCCTGGGGCGACCGCTACGACGACCACATGGCGTCAACGGTGGAACGCTATTCCTGACCGTGGCTGCGGTCATAGGGATTAGGCCCGGAAGGCCGCCAGCCGACCGGCGGGGCCTTGGGCCGGAACACCTGCACCAGCAGCGGATGGCAGGCGGCGACGTCGGAAGAGTGTTCACTGGAACAATCCCCGCCCGGACAGGCCGAGAGCACGCCCAGAAGGTCGATCTCCGCCATGAACTCCAGGTAGTCGCCGGGCCGCACGGGTGAGGCCTTCATGAAATACTGCCCGGTGTCCCGCGTGAACCCGGTGCACATGAAGACGTTCAGCACGTCGTGCACATGCAGCTCTGCTGCCTTAACCGGCAGGCCCCAGTGGTCGGCCACGGCGCGGCTCAGGTTGGAATGGCAGCAGTGGTGATACTGCTCGCCCCCCGACAGCAGCGCATGGGTATAGGGGTCGCACCGCGTGCCGATCACGTCATGGACCGAGCCGCCGAAGGCATCGAACCCGTACCAGTCCAGCGTATCGTCGGTGATCGTCGCCATCGGCCGCAGGTAGGGCAGGCAGGACCACATCCGGTCGCCGGTGGACAGATGCGTCCCGTGCAGCGCCCGCGTCTTGCCGCTGAAGAACCGCTCGCCGAGGTTCTCTGCCGCGAACAGGTTCAGGTCGCCCACCTGAGGCCCCTCGACGCTGACCATCCGGAAGAACCACCCCGCCGGGACTTCAAACGTCCGCGCCTCCCGCGGCGGCACCAGCACCTCGGACGCAAGGCTCCACCCCTCCCGCGCCGCGCGGTAGGCGGCCAGGTCGGGCCGAGGCAACCCCTCGACCGGATAGCAGATGACGGGACGGACGGCCTTGCGGGCGGCCGCATCAACGGGGGCGGTGTGTTCGGGATGCTCCGGCTTCATGCCTCGACTCTTCCCCGAACCACCGCCCCCCGCAAGCGCCGATTTCTTCGAAGAAATCGGACCGGAGCCTTCAAAGGCTCCGTCGCGGAGTTTTCGAAAACTCCGCCTTCTAACGTTTGCGCAGACAATCCCTCGGCTCCGCCCCCCGCGCCTCGGCGCCGCAGACGGCGCAGCGCCAATAGTCCGGCGCGACGCTGCGGTCCAGCCGCCAGCGGCAGTCGCGTGTCAGCGTCGTCGTCCGCCACTGGTGCCAGAGGAACAGGTAAACCCCGACCGCCAGAACCAGCAGCAGGATCGGCAAGGGTCAGACCACCCTCTCGACCATCATCTTCTTGATCTCGGCAATCGCCTTCGCCGGGTTCAACCCTTTCGGGCAGGTCTTGGCGCAGTTCATGATCGTGTGGCAGCGGTACAGCTTGAACGGGTCTTCCAGTTGGTCCAGCCGCTCTCCCGTCGCCTCGTCGCGGCTGTCGATGATCCAGCGATAGGCGTGCAGCAGCGCCGCCGGGCCAAGGTAGCGGTCCGAGTTCCACCAGTACGACGGACACGAGGTCGAGCAGGACGCGCACATGACGCATTCATAAAGCCCGTCCAGTTTCTTGCGGTCCTCGATCGACTGACGCCATTCTTTCGCCGGGCGATTGGTCTTGGTTTCCAGCCAGGGCATGATGGACGCATGCTGAGCGTAGAAATGCGTCAGGTCCGGGATCAGGTCCTTGATCACCGGCATGTGCGGCAGCGGGTAGATGCGGACGTCTCCCTTGATCTCATCCAGCCCGTAGATGCAGGCCAGCGTGTTGATCCCGTCGATGTTCATCGCGCAAGAGCCACAAATGCCCTCGCGGCAGGACCGGCGGAAAGTCAGGGTCGGGTCGATCTCGTTCTTGATCTTGATCAGCGCGTCCAGAACCATCGGGCCGCACTGGTCCATGTCGATGAAATAGGTATCGACGCGCGGGTTCTCGCCGTCATCCGGATTCCAGCGGTAGATCTGGAACTTGCGGACATTCTTGCCTTCCGGCTTCGGCCAGGTCTTGCCGGTGCGGACCTTGGAATTCTTGGGCAAACTGAACTGGACCATGGGTCAACCTTTCCGGGTTGTCGTCTTGAGGGTGGGTGCGGCGGGCTTCGTCAGCTCGTACAGCGTCTCGCCGCGGTGGAGCGCATAGGTCGACACATCCGGTTCGACCGAGATGAATTCATACAGATCGAACCCGGCCGCACGCATGTGATCCTTCAGGTCGCGCCCGAAATAGCGCGAATGGTCCTTCTGCCCGAAATGCAGCACCCGCTCGCGGGCGGTCTTCACCTCGGGGTTCACATAGGTTTCCGCCCAAGCCTCGACGACCGGGGTCGTCGCCACCATGCGCCCGCCCGGGGTCAGCACGCGGAAGCACTCGGCCAGAGCCTTGTGGTGATCGACGTGCTCCAGGATCTGATGCGCGATGATCAGGTCGAAGCTGTCGTCCGGAAGGTCCAGCGCCTCGATGTCCAGCTTCAGGTCGACCTTCGTGCGCATGAAGTCCGCCGTGACATAGCGCCCGGCCAACCCGCGCAGGATCGGCTCAAACATCGGCTCGGGGGCGAAATGCAGGACCGACATGTTCTTGCCGATGCCACCCCGCCGGTCGATCCACAGCCTGAAAAGGCGATGCCGCTCGCGCGACCGACACAGCGGGCACAGTCCGTCCAGCCGCGGAGGCTCCCCCACCGGCGCAAACTCGCCCTGATAGCCGCAGACCGGGCAGGTGCGGGTAAACCCGGTCACCATCATGGTCTCGTATTCCCGCAGCCGACGCCGCCGGATGCGCTCCAGCGCCGCCTTGGCAGAGCGCAAGGCCCTCGGGTCCGGCGTGGGGATAAGGTCCTTCGCCATCACCGCCAGTCCGGTCTTGCGTAAAGCGGCCGACTGGGGGGCTGGCCCGACTTCTGCATCACGCACATCTCGTAAACCGCTGCCGGATCGCGCCCCAGCAGAAAGTCCGAACTGACGTTCAGCTCAACCTCCGCCGCGCTGCGCCCGCCCGTGCCCACGCCCATCGACACCTCGCCGCGCGGCTGCTTGGCCAGGCGCGCGCGCTCGAAGCACTGGCGCTCGGCCTGCTGGACCGTCATGGGACCGCAGGCCGCCAGCAGCGCCGCACTTGTCAGCATCAGACCGAACCGCCTCATCCCGCCCCTCATGCGCCGCACGCCATCGCGGGCGCCTCTGGCCTGATCGTGCCCAGCGGCACCAGCTCG
The DNA here is from genome assembly GCA_027489355.1 of Paracoccaceae bacterium. GTDB lineage: Bacteria > Pseudomonadota > Alphaproteobacteria > Rhodobacterales > Rhodobacteraceae > Tabrizicola. The sequence goes on from JAIXZY010000003.1 coordinate 100,061, forward strand.
CGCTGGCCCACAGAGCCTCGGCCCGGCGTGAAATCCTCCAGCACCTGCAAGCCGTTGGCCCGGACACGCGAGGCTCGCAGGTGCATCGTCCGCACCCGCTGCCGGCCCAGAGCGAACTTCAGGAACCGCTCGGAATGCAGCCGCTTGCCCCGCGCGCAATATTCCCCCATCCGGTCCGCCCGTCGACCATAGGCGGACACTCCCTCGGCCCCTTTCACCAGTGCAAAGCGGTCGTTGTGGCCGAACCACTGCGACCAGTCCGGCACCAGGACAAAGGACCGATGCGCGCGCGCGAGCATGTCCAGCGGCTCGGCCGCGCTGTCGTGGTACAGAAGATCCGGTCGGGCGAAGACCACGATGTCGGGCCGGAACCCCTCGGCCAGCAGCGTCGCCCGCTTCAGCGAATGCAGCTGGTGCACCAGGTTTCGGAAGCTGGCGAAGTCGTCGCGCCAGATGTCCCCGCGCGCCTGCATCTCGGCGATCGGATACAGGTCCAGGCAGGCCCCGGGCTCTTCCAGCTCGACCTGGTCCAGCTGCAGCAGCCGATACTCCTCGGGGTCAAGCGCCCCCTCCTCGCCGGACCGGGGGTTGCTGATCCCGGTCTGCCGGAAGAAATGCCCGTAAAGCCGCACCTCCCGCGCGATGGCCCGCGCCGGAGCGACCAGGTTCGCGGTGATCGAGGGCAAGGTCAGCCGCAGCGCCCGGGTGATGCCGAAGAAGACCAAGGCGATCCGCAGGTCCGCCCTGACGCGCCCCTTCCCCGCGATCCCCGTGGCCAGCGCCGTCGCCATGACCCGGTCAGCCCGCCAGCGGCGGCACGCCATTTGCCGCAAAGCAGGATTGCGCTGCAGGACGCAGCGCGATCTGCCGGATCGTGGCCTTGGTCGAAGTCCCGGCCTCGACCCCCACGTCGCGCGCCAGAAGCTCCAGTTCCTCCTGCGTCGCCGCATCCAGGATGCATTTCGTGGCCAGCCGTGCCGGTTCCGCCGGCATGTCGATGTTGACCACCGGGAAGACCACCGAATGCACCGTCCGCTTCAGCGCGGAATCGACGAGTTCGGCGGCATCACAGGCGGCCAGCACCAGGCCGGCAAGCAGGGACAGGGCCACGACGCGCATCTCAGAACTTCCTTTCTGCCGGCGCGATCTTGGACAAAGCGATCCCGCCCTGGGCTTCGGTCGTGAGAGGGTCCGTGTGCACCGCCCGGTAGTCAAGCGTCACCTTGTCCCCGTCCACCCAGGCCAGCGAATGTTTGCGCCAGTTGACGTCGTCGCGGTGCGGATGGTCCTCATGCGCATGCGCGCCACGGCTTTCGGTCCGGGCATGGGCGCCATAGATCGTCGCCAACGCGTTCGGCATCAGGTTCGTCAGCTCCAGCGTCTCCATCAGGTCGCTGTTCCAGACGAGGCTGCGGTCCGTGACCTTCAGATCGCCCATCTTGCCCGCGATGGCCGTCATCTTCTTCTCGCCCGCCGCCAGGGTCTCCTCGGCCCGGAACACCGCCGCATCGGCCTGCATGGTCTTCTGCATCTCCAGCCGCAGCTCGGCGGTCGGGATCGCGCCCTTGGCATTGCGCAGATCGTCGAAGCGGCCCAAGGTCTTGTCGACCTCGGCCTTGTTGGTCGCCGGGACCGAGGCGCCCCGATCCACCACCTGCCCCGCCCGGATCGCCGCAGCGCGGCCAAAGACCACGAGGTCGATCAGGCTGTTCGACCCCAGCCGGTTCGCGCCATGCACCGAAGCACAGCCCGCCTCGCCCACCGCCATCAGGCCAGGGAACACCGCGTCGGGGTTCTCCTTCGTCGGGTTCAGCACCTCGCCCCAATAGTTCGTCGGGATGCCGCCCATGTTGTAGTGCACCGTCGGCAAGACCGGGATCGGCTCCTTGTGCAGGTCCACCCCCGCGAAGATGCGCGCCGACTCGGTAATGCCGGGAAGCCGCGCCTCCAGCGTCTCGCGCGGCAGGTGGTTCAGGTGCAGGTGGATGTGGTCCGCATTGACCCCCACCCCGCGCCCTTCCCGGATCTCCAGCGTCATGCAGCGGCTGACGTAATCGCGCGGCGCCAGGTCCTTGTAGTGCGGCGCATAGCGCTCCATGAACCGCTCGCCCGCGCTGTTGGTCAGGTACCCGCCCTCACCGCGCGCGCCTTCCGTGATCAGGCAGCCCGAGCCATAGATGCCGGTCGGGTGGAACTGCACGAACTCCATATCCTGCAGCGGCAACCCGGCCCGCGCCACCATCCCGCCGCCATCCCCGGTGCAGGTATGCGCCGAAGTGGCCGAGAAATAGGCCCGCCCATAGCCACCCGTCGCCAGCACCACCATCTTCGCGTTGAAGACATGGATCGTGCCGTCGTCCAGCTTCCAGGCCACCACGCCGGTGCAGGCCCCCTCGGTCATGATCAGGTCCAGCGCGAAGTATTCGATATAGAACTCCGCGTTGTTCTTCAGGCTCTGCCCGTACAGAGTATGCAGGATCGCATGCCCCGTCCGGTCCGCCGCCGCACAGGTCCGCTGAACCGGCGGGCCGTTTCCGAACTCCGTCGTGTGCCCGCCGAACGGCCGCTGGTAGATCTTGCCCTCTTCGGTGCGGCTGAACGGCACGCCGTAATGCTCCAGCTCGTAGACGGCTTTTGGTGCCTCGCGCGCCAGGTATTCCATGGCGTCGGTGTCACCCAGCCAGTCCGACCCCTTCACGGTGTCGTACATGTGCCACTGCCAGTGGTCCGGCCCCATGTTCCCCAGCGACGCGGCAATCCCGCCCTGCGCCGCCACGGTATGCGACCGCGTCGGAAACACCTTCGTCACGCAGGCCGTGCGCAGCCCCTGCTCGGCCATCCCCAGCGTCGCGCGCAGACCGGCCCCGCCGGCCCCCACCACCACGACGTCGTAATCATGCGTCTCATACGGATAGGCAGTCATCATCAGGTCCTTACAGAGCCATGCGGGCCAGGGCAAAAAGCCCCGTCGCGGCGATCACCCAGGAAAGCGAGATCACGAAGATGATCAGCATCTTCCGCGTCGTGCCCCGGGCATAGTCCTCGATCATCGTCGTGGCACCCATCGCGAAGTGGCGCATCCCCACGACCAGCACCAGGGCGGTCAGGATCGCCGGAAACGGGCTTGCGAAGGTCTCCAGCACCACGTCACGCGGTTGGCCCAGCGTCTTGCCGAACACGTAAAGCCAGACCGGCACCAGGAAAGCCAGTCCCACGGCCGAGACGGTCATCGACCAGTGATGTTCGGTCCCGGCATGGGCTGCTCCGCGGCCCTCGGCCCGTTTGCGGGGGGTCAGATAGCGCATGGCGTCCTCACTGAACCAGAAGAATTGTGATCACGGTCAGCACGACCGAGCCGATGATACAGGCCCAACCCAGCTTTTCCGCCGTCGGGATGTCCAGCCCCTTTCCCGCGTCGAAATAAAGATGCCGCAGCCCGGCCAGGTAGTGGTACCACACCGCCCAGAGCGAGCCCGTGAACACCAGATCGCCGAACCAGCTGGTCGCCACCGCGTTTGCCGTCTGGAAATAGGCCTCTGAGGTCGCCGCCGCCAGCAGCCACCAGACCCCCAGCAGCGCGCCCGCCACCAGCGCATGCCCAGTGATCCGCGTGAGGATCGACGAGATCGAGGTCATCTGCGGCCGGTAGTAGGGGCCGATCATGAAAGGAGAGAGGGGCCGTTCGACCCGCTTCGGTTCAGCCATTGCGGTTCCCTTCGTCGCTGTCCCGACGACCGGATTGCCCCGGCCCGGTGGCTACGCTTGTTGCCTCCCTGAATAGCGCGGTTTTCCCGACTGTCACGCCCGGAATGCCGCGATTGCAGCATGTTGTCGCTATCAGCACCACATTTCGCCGATCCGTGATCACAAATTTTCGCCGCGTGATCACAGAAATTCGCCAAGCCGCCCCTGGGCGACTCAGCGCGGCACCAGCGCCCAGTAGTCCAGATCCAGCAGCACCTCGGGCAGGTATTTTCCGTCAGGACCCCGCAGGTCCCCGGCCTTGCCCCGCGTCGCCACCAGCCGCAGCCGCAGCGCCCCGACCGAGGGGAGAGGGGTATCCGCGCGGTCCAGCACCTCCGACCAGGCCCGCACCGTATCGCCTGCGAAACAGGGGTTGGCATGCGCGCCCGCATTCAGCGCCACGATCATCTGCGCGTTCGCCAACCCGTTGAACGACAAGGTCCGCGCCAGCGAAATCACATGCCCCCCATAGATCAGCCGCTTGCCATCCTCGCGCTGGGTGACGTCGAAATGCACCTTCGCGGTGTTCTGCCACAGCCGCGTCGCCAGCATGTGCTCGGCCTCCTCGACCGTGACCGCGTCGACATGGTCGATCACCTCGCCCACCGCGTAATCGCCCCAGCGATGAGCCTCTCCGGCCAACCCGAAGTCATAGCGGCTGAAGTCCAGCCCCTCCGGCACGACCAGCGCCTCGGGAGCGACCGCCGACGCCAGGGCTGGCACCGCGACCGGGATCTCGACCTCGCGGCGCCGCTTCCGCACCATCACCCAGCGCACATACTCCAGCACCGCCTCGCCGTGCTGGTTCAACCCGCGGGTCCGCACCCAGACCACCCCGGTCGCCCCGGACGAGGTCTCCTTCAGCCCGATCACCTCGGATTCAGACCGCAGCGTATCCCCCGGCCAGACCGGCTTGAGCCAACGCCCCTCGGCATAGCCAAGGTTCGCCACCGCGTTCAGGCTGATGTCCGGCACCGTCTTGCCGAAGACCGTGTGGAAGGCCACCAGGTCGTCCAGCGGGCTGGCCGCCAACCCCACCGACCGCGCGAACTCGTCCGAGGAATACACCGCCCCCCGCGCCGGATACAGCGCATGGTACAGCGCCCGCTCGCCCGCACCGACCGTGCGCGGCACCGCATGCCGGATCACCTCGCCCAAGCGGTAATCCTCGAAGAAACGCCCCGGATTCGTCTTCATTGCTCGCCCAACTTCACGTCCGGGTGGTAGTCCCCCGCCACCTCCTTCACCACCGCCTGCCCGCAGCGCATCACGCCATTGGCCGCGTCGAAGGCATAGGTCGGCCCGCCATGCAGCTCCCACCCCTTGTTCAAAGCCGCCGTCACCTTGTGACAGAAGGCTGAGGTGTCATCCGCGCTCAAGAAACGGTAAAGCTTCATTCCCTCACCAAGTCCCAGACAATTCGACTAAAATTGTCTTTCTCTTCCCCAAATATCCCGCGGGGGGTTTGGGGGGCTGCGCAAGCCCCCCATCCGACATCAACCCCAAGGCGGAACGCCTAGCCAGTTGTGGATCATCATCACCACACCCATCACCACCACGGCCCCCACCACGGCGCCGATCTCCTTGCCCAAAGGCGCAGGCTCCGGCAGCGGCCCCCGCGGCTCGGCGCGGTTGATAAGGATGACGGACACCACCGCCCAGGCAAGGATCCCGCCGAACAGGACGATCGCCGCCAGGTCGCCGTTGACCAGCAGGTGCGCCACCGCCCAGGTCTTCACCGCCGTCAGCTGCGGGTGCCGGATGACCCGCGTGATCCGCGTCTTCATGCCCGAGGCCGCATAGAGGTAGAAGGCGAACAACATCAGCAGGTTGTTCGCATGGATCAGGAACCGCGGCGGCTCCCAGACCGGGATGAACTCGGCCGCCGCGATCCCCAGCCAGTCGCTCCCGCGCCAGCCCCAGACCATCAGCACGATCCCCGCAAGGATCAGCACCGCCATCAGCCCCTTGCCCGGATCGCCCAGCGCCGCCCGAGCGCCAGGGGCCACACGCTTGAACAGATGCGCGCCCCACCACAGCGCCAGCCCCAACACAATCCACGTCATCGAAGGCCTCCAGCCGGTTCACCGGGCGCACCCTGCCCCTAAACCGTCGCCGCTGCAAACGATTGGGCCGCAATCGCCTCGGCCTTGCCGATCAGCGCCTCGGCCGAGGCCACGTGCAGGTTCTCGACGATCTTGCCGTCGACCACCGCCACGCCTTCCCCCCGCGCCCGCGCCTCGGCATAGGCCGCGATCATCCGCCGGGCCAGCGCCACCTCCTCGTCACTCGGAGCAAAGACTTCATTCGCCACCGCCAGCTGCGCCGGGTGGATCAGCGTCTTGCCATCGAACCCCATGTCCCGGCCCTGCTCGCATTCCGCCCGCAGTCCCACCTCGTCCTTGAAGGCGTTGAACACGCCATCGACGATCACCTTCCCCTCCGCCCGCGCCGCCAGCACGCAGGCGCCAAGCCCCGCCATCAGCGGCAGCCGGTCCGCCCGGAAACGCGCGCCCAGCTCCTTCGCCAGGTCGTTGGTCCCCATGACCATCCCCTCCAACCGCGGATGCGCCGCGATCGCCCCCGCGTTCAGGCACCCTTTCGGAGTCTCCAGCATCGCCCAAAGCGGCACCTTCACCCGCCCCGCGATCGCATCCAGATCGGCCGCAGACCCGACCTTCGGCACCAGCACCGCATCCACCCCCGGATGCCCGCCGAAGGCCGCGAGGTCCCCCTCGACCCAATCGGTCCCCAGCCCATTGACCCGCACGATCCGCGCCCGCCCGCCGTAATCCGCGCCCAGCGCCGAACTCAGCACTTCCCGCGCCCGGACCTTCTCTTCGGGCGAGACCGCATCCTCCAGATCGAAGATGATCGCATCCGCCGCCAGCTCCCGCGCCTTCTCCAAGGCCCGCTCCCGCGAGGCAGGGATGTAAAGGACAGACCGATAGGGACGCGCCACGACTCACCTCCGCGCAACATTCTTGCGCTTGAAAGCACATATCGGACACAAACGGCAAGCCCAATTTGCCGCGCCGCAGAAATTGCGTAGGCGCAGCACCCGGACGCCCCGTTAATCGCCTGTCAGCCGGATCCCGGCAGCCTTTCCGCATCCCAACGCCAGAAAGCCAAGCCCATGCCCCAGCAGCTTCTCGCCCTCTCTTTCGGCCTCGCCGCCGTCCTCGCCGCCACCCAGATCGCCCATTCCGCCCCGCAATGCGACACCCGTGAGACCGTCATCGCCCTCCTCGCTGACCGCTACAACGAGACCCGCCGCGCCATCGGCATCGCCGGCCAGTCCGCCGTGATGGAGCTCTTCGCCTCGGACGCGACCGGCACCTGGTCGATCACGATGACGCTGCCCGACGGCCGCATGTGCCTGATGGCCTCGGGTGCCAATTACGAGACCGTCACCGAAGATCTGCCCGCCCGGGGCGACCCGGCGTAAGGCCGGCACCGCTTGCAGGCCCGGAATCCCGCTGACTGGCAGTCTTCGACCGAGCCGCGGAACTCCACGTTCCGCCGCAACGGCGTCCGCGCCGGGCAGGTGAGGCGGCAAAAGATCCCCGTCGTCTTCACGCAGACGAAGGCCTTCCCCTCGAACCGCCCATCCCGGGCCGCAAGGCTTGCATAAAGCGTATCGGCATCCGGCAACATTGTCGTTCCTTTCGCAGCCGCCCACGTCACGTCCTCGCACGATGGCGCGCGAGATTCATCCCAGGGCAAAACGATCCCGCAGCTTCCGGGTCAGATCAGCGCCCGCGCCCCGTCCCAGACCAGCTTGACCGAGATCAGCAGCAAGGCCCAGGTCACCGCCCGGAAGAACAGCCGCTCCGGCATCCGCTTGACCAATCCCACGCCCGCGAAGACCGCCACCGCTGCCGGCACCGACAGCACGGCGGCGTGCTTCAGGTTCTCCAGGCCCAGCTGTCCCAGCGCATAATAGGGGATCAGCTTCACAGCGTTGATAATCGCGAAGGCAATCGTCGAGGTCCCCGCGAACACCGCTTTCTGCATGCCAAGGGGAAGCGTATAGACCTGATAGGGCGGCGCGCCCGCGTGGCTGACAAAGCTCGTGAAGCCCGTCACCGCCCCCCAGAACAGACCGGGCGCGACCTCGGCCCGCTTCGGCTCGGTCACCGCGGGTTTCCGCAGGATCAGGTTCAGCGCAAAGGCCACTCCGATCACCCCCACAAGCAGCGTCACCGCCGCCTCGGGCACAACGCTGGCCGTGGCCCAGCCCAGGCCGATCCCCGCCACGGCTCCTGGCACCAGGATCGCCAGCACACGGCGGTCGAAAGCATGGCGATAGGCGTAAAGCCCGAACATGTCCGACACGACATAGACCGGCAGCAGCATCCCCGCCGCAACCACCGGGTTCATCACCAGCGCCATGACCGGAACCGACAGCATCCCCACGATCGGGACACCGCCCTTGCCCATCCCCACCAGAGCGGCCGCCACGACCGCCGCCACCCAGAATCCGATCTCTTCCATCGCAGCCTCCGTGTCGCGTTACCGCTAACCCCGATCCGAGCCGCCCGAAAGCCGCATTTTTCAGCATACAATGGTATACCGTCCTGCATTCCAGTGCTGGACAGCCGGCTTTTTAGGGGCTACGCCTGCCGCCGATTCACCCCAAGGAGGCTCAGATGGCCAGACCCAAGATCGCCCTTATCGGCGCCGGTCAGATCGGCGGCACGCTCGCGCATCTCATCGCGCTGAAGGAACTGGGCGACGTCGTCCTGTTCGACATTGCCGAGGGCACGCCGCAAGGCAAGGCGCTGGACATTGCGCAATCCGGTCCGGTCGAAGGCTTCGACGCCGCGCTCCGCGGTACCAACTCCTACGCCGATCTGGCCGGGGTCGACGTCTGCATCGTCACCGCCGGTGTCCCCCGCAAACCGGGGATGAGCCGCGACGACCTCCTTGGCATCAACCTCAAGGTGATGAAGGCGGTCGGCGAAGGCATCAAGCAATACGCCCCGAACGCCTTCGTGATCTGCATCACCAACCCGCTTGACGCGATGGTCTGGGCGCTGCGCGAATTCTCGGGCCTGCCGCACAACAAGGTCATCGGCATGGCCGGCGTGCTGGACTCGGCCCGCTTCCGCCACTTCCTTGCGACCGAGTTCAATGTCTCGATGAAGGACGTCACCGCCTTCGTCCTTGGCGGCCACGGCGACACGATGGTCCCCTCGGTCCGCTACTCCACCGTTGGCGGCATCCCGCTGCCGGACCTCGTGGCGATGGGCTGGACCACGCAGGAAAAACTCGACGCCATCGTCCAGCGCACCCGCGACGGCGGGGCCGAGATCGTGGGTCTCCTGAAGACCGGGTCGGCCTTCTATGCCCCCGCCGCCTCGGCCGTCGAAATGGCCGAAGCCTACCTCAAGGACCAGAAGCGCCTCCTGCCCTGCGCCGCCCATGTGAAGGGCGCCTACGGGCTTGATGGTCTTTATGTTGGCGTCCCCGTGATCATCGGCGCCGGCGGGGTGGAGCGTGTGGTCGAGGTGAAACTCGACGCTACGGAAAAGACCATGTTCGACAAGTCCGTCGACGCCGTGAAAGGCCTCGTCGCCGCCTGCAAGGGCATCGACCCGACGCTCGCCTGAGGCTTGGACGCAGCCAATCTGCCTTGCAAGGGCGCGCAGCGATGCGCGCCCTTCGTCGTTTCGACTGACTGGGGACAGGTTTGTCGCCCCGGTGTCGCTGAAGGAATATGGCGAGGCCAGGGATCACGGCCTTCGCCAATCCGTGGCGCCGCGGACGGTCCAGCCTTATCCGTGACTTGGGCCGGCTCATCCGGAAGGCCCCTGCCACACGGCGCGACGCCTCGGACCGGATCGCATGCGTAGGGTGGGCGAATCGCCCACCCTACGACTCACGGCTCCTCGACCAGGGCCGGAGCCGCCCGGCCCCGCCGTGCCTCGGCCCAGGTGTTCGCACTGATCGCCAGGATGATCAGCGCGCCGCCCGCCAGCACCCAGGGCTCCACCGGCTCGCCGAAGGCCAGCGCGCCCAGAAGCGCGGCCCAGATCAGCTGCAGGAAGGTCACCGGCTGCGTCACCGCCAGGGGCGCCGCCCGGAAGGCCCGCGCCATCGCGTAGTGCGCCAGCGTCGCAAGCCCCGCCACACAGGCCAGCCAGCCCAGCTGCTCCCACCGCACCGGTTGCCACTGCCACAGCGCCAGAGGCAGCAGCCCCAGCGTCACCGTCACCGACAGCACCGCCACGATGACCGAAGCCGGGGCCTCCTGGCTCAGTCGCTTGGCGATGATGTAGCTCATCGAAAAGAACACCGTCGCACCCAGCTGCGACAGGTGCCCAAGGCTCAGTTCGCGCACCCCCGGCCGCAGGACGATCAGCCCGCCCGCCACGGCCACCAGCACTGCAGCCACCCTTCGCGCCCCCAGCCCCTCGCCCAGGAGAAGGCCGCCGATCACCAGCACCATCACCGGCCCCAGGAAGGCAATCGCCGCCATCTCGGCCACCGGCACCCGGGCCATCGCGTAGAACCAGAAGATCACCGCCACGACGTGCAGCGCGCCGCGCCCCAGGAACAACCGTCCGACCCCCGGGCCGAACCGCGTTCCCCGCATTGCCCACAGCGCCGGAAGCAGGAACAACAGCCCGAAGCCAAAGCGGATGAAGGCCGACTGCGCCGCCGGCAGTTCGGTCCCGAGGTAACGGACAATTCCGTTGACTCCGACGAAGGAAAGCCCCGCCCCCGCCATCCACATGGCCCCCTCGAGGGGCCGGCCCAGATCGCTCACGTTCCGCATGGCGGGACAGAACCCGAACGGCACCGCAAAGGCAAGCCGTTGGATCCGGGGTAGGATGCGCTACAGCGCACCGCGCCCGACCGGCCGCCAGCGCCCGGCACGGACATCAGCCGCCGAAAGCCAGCCCCGCCGCCAGTCCCCACATGACCAGGCCCACCAGCACCTCCAGCCAGACCCATGCCGATGCCTTCGCGAAGACCGGCGCCAGCAGCCGCGCCCCGAAGCCCAGCGCCGAGAAGAACGTCAACGACGCGCAGGCCGCCGCCAGTCCGAACACCGCCTGGTGCGGCGCGTACTGGGCCGAGATCGACCCGATCAGCACCACCGTGTCCAGGTAGACATGCGGGTTGGCCCAGGTCAGCAGCAGGCAGGTCACCAGCACCGGCCCAAGCGGAGCCGCCGCCGCCTCGGAAGGTCGCAACGCCTCGCCGCCGCGCAGGCCAGCCCGGAACCGCAGCGCGCCATAGACCAGCAGGAACGCCACCCCCAGCCAGCGCATCGCCCCGCCGAACCACGGCAGCGCCGCCGACAGCGATCCGAACCCGGCGACGCCCGCCGCGATCAGCACCGCGTCCGACAGCGCGCAGACCGCCACCACCGGCCCCACATGCTCGCGCCGAAGGCCCTGCCGCAGCACGAAGGCATTCTGCGCCCCGATCGCCAGGATCAGGCTCAGCGCCACCAGATAGCCGTTGACCGCCGCTTCAAGCATCGGACAGCCGCCGCAGGGCTGCCATCGCCGCATCGCGCCGGTCCCATTGCACGAACAGGTGGTCGTGATGATAGCCCGCCACCACATTGCAGCTGATGCCCTCGCGTCCCAGAGCCCCCGCGAAGGCCGCCGTCAATCCGACCGCCGCCAGGTCGGACTGCACTGTCAGGCTGATCCGCGCCCAGGGGTCCGACGCCAGCCCCGCTGCCTGCATCTCGGCCAGAGGTGCCACCACTGTCAGACCCTCCGCCTCCAGCACGGTTGCAAAGGGCCGGATTGGCAGCACCCCGCCGGTCCAGACCGCATAGCCGTAGGGCTCGGCGTGCAACACCGGCTCCATCGTCCGCAACATTACTGCCAGATCCATCTCGCCCATTGCCGGCCTCCCCGTTTGCCCTTGACCTACGGCTCCGTCCGGACAAACTCCAGTTAATCTTCCTGCTTCCAATTAAGCGATGCTAATGCTAGACCCCGCCCAGCTTGCCGCCCTTGCCGCCGTCCATCGCCGCGGCGCCTTCGATCTTGCGGCGGCTGAACTGCACGTCACCCCCTCTGCCGTTTCCCAGCGGATCAAGGCGCTGGAGGAAGCGATCGGCACCCTTCTCATCCGCCGCGGCACGCCCTGCACCGCCACCGAGACCGGCCTGCGGCTCATCCGCCACCATGACGAGATCGCGCTTCTCGAACGCACGCTCGCGCAGGACCTGCCCGCCCTCGCCCCCGGCCCCGCCACGCTGCGGATCGCGGTCAACGCCGACAGCCTCGCCACCTGGGTCATCCCCGCGCTCGCACGGACCGAGGGCCTCCTCTTCGACCTTGTCATCGACGACCAGGACGTCAGCCAGGACTGGCTCAGGCGGGGCGACGTCGTCGCAGCCATCACCGCGCATCCCGGCCCGCTGCAAGGCTGCGACACCATCCCGCTTGGCGCGCTGCGCTACCGCGCCACCGCCTCGCCCGCCTACCGCGACCGCTGGTTCCCGGACGGAGTGACCCTCGACGCCCTGACCAGGGCCCCGGCGCTGACCTTTTCCGACAAGGACCAGCTTCAGACCCGCTGGGCCGCCACCCGTGGCCTGACCCGCGCGGCACTGCCGACCCACCGCATGGCGTCGTCCCAGGCCTTCGTGGACGCCTGCCTGGCGGGCCTGGCCTGGGGGATGAATCCCGATCTCCTGACCGCCGCGCATCTTGCCGACGGCCGGTTGGTGGAACTGGTGCCGGACACGCCGCTGGATGTGGCGCTGCACTGGCAGTTCACCCGCCTTGCCGCCCCCGCTCTGGCCCCGGTGACCGAGGCCCTCCGCCACGCCGCCGCGCAGGCCTTGGTCAAATGAAAACGGGGGCGGCCTTCGCCACCCCCGTTCCCGAACCCCCGAAGGGATAAGGCTTACGCCAGAGCCAGGTTCACGGCCGATTCCCGGCCGTTGCGATCCTGCTCGATGTCATAGGTCACAGCCTGCCCATCGGGCAGCGAGCGGATGCCCGCGCGTTCGAGGGCGGTGATGTGGACGAACACGTCCTTCGACCCACCTGCGGGGGCAATGAAGCCGAAACCCTTGGTGGCGTTGAACCATTTCACGGTGCCGTTGGCCATCGTGATGTCTCCTGTCAAATGCGCCACCCGCGAGCTTGCGGTGGCCTGGCCCAGTGTCGTCGCGATCGAGAAACTGAGGGCCGAAGCAGACAGCAGAACGATAGAGAAGAAGCTTTGCCCCACCCACATGCGCCTTTGCGCGGGGCATTGCAAGGGGCGCGGGGAAATAACCTCCCGGCGCCCCTGGGAAATCAAAGCTGGGTCGCCACGTCCTCGGGCACGTCGAAGTTGTGCGTCACGGTCTGGACGTCGTCATCCTCTTCCAGAAGGTCGATCAGGCGCATCAGTTTCTGCGCCGTGTCAAGGTCCACCTCGGTCCGGGTCTGCGGACGCCAGACCAGCTTGGATTCGATCGACTCGCCCAGCGCCTTTTCCAGCGCGTCCGAGACTTCGGACAGGTTCTCGACCTGGCAATAGATCCAGTGGCCGTCCTCGTCCGATTCCACATCGTCCGCGCCGGCCTCAAGCGCGGCCATCATCACGTCGTCGGCCGACCCGGCGCTGGCGGGATAGGAAATCTCGCCCACCCGGTCGAACGAATGCGCGACCGACCCCGTGGTGCCAAGGTTCCCGCCGCATTTGGTGAAGTACGACCGCACGTTCGAGGCGGTGCGGTTCAGGTTGTCGGTCATCGCCTCGACGATGATCGCGATGCCGTTGACGCCGTAACCCTCGTAGCGGATCTCGGTATAGTCCGCGCCGTCGCCCATCTGCGATTTCTTGATCGCGCGGTCGATCACGTCCTTCGGCATCGACTGGGCCTTCGCCGCCTTGATCGCCAGCCGCAGGCGCGGGTTCATGTCGGGGTCAGGCATCCCCATCTTGGCCGCGACGGTGATTTCCTTCGACAGCTTGGAAAACATCTTCGAGCGCAGCTTGTCCTGCTTGCCCTTGCGATGCTGGATGTTCGCCCATTTCGAATGGCCTGCCATGGCCGTCCCCTCGATCCCGTTTCGGTGATGGGGCGCTTTACACCGCCGCCCCGGCCAAGGGCAAGCCCTGCCCCGGAAAGCTAGTCGTCCGTCAGATCGACCGGCGGCGGCGAGACGAACACGTGATCCCGCCCCGTCGCATCCGTGATGACCACCTCGGCCATCGGCGGCGAGACGCCCTCGGCCCCCAGCGCCTCGGTCAGCGCGGTGACAAGCTGGCGGAGGATGTTCGGGTTCTCAACCACGTCCACCGCATAGCCGAAGCCCGGCCCACAGTTTTCGAACCGCCCCGCCCCGCCCGAGGCCACCCAGTTCGCCCGGCAGATCGTCCCGTCCGACAGCGTCAGCGTCAGCACCTCGGCCGACAGCCGCGCCGCCTGCGGCACCGGAGCGGCCGACAACCCGGCGCAGCCGCTAAGCGTCAGAACCAGCAGAAGCTTGCGCATGTCCGTTCTCCTTACAGCGGCCAGATCAGCGGGATCAGCGCGCAGCTGACCAGCATTACGATGATGTTCAGCGGCACACCCACCTTGGTGAAGTCACTGAACCGGTAGCCCCCCGGCCCGTAGACCATCATGTTCGTCTGATACCCGACCGGAGTCGCAAAGGCGAGCGTGGCCGAAAACATCACCGCCACGACGAAGGGCCGCGGGTCGTAGCCCAGCTTTTCCGCCAGCTCGATGGCGATGGGGGTGTAGATCACTGCCACCGCGTTGTTCGACAGGAACTCGGTCAGCACCAGGCCCAGGAAATAGACCGCGAGGATCAGCCAGAACGGCCCCAGCGTCGTAAGCCAGGGCGCCACCCCATTGACGATCATCTCCACCGCGCCGGACTGGTCCAAGCCCTCGCCCACCGCCAGCATGGCGAAGATCATCGCCAGCAGCCGCCCGTCCACGAAGCTGAACGCCTCGTCGCTGTCGACGCATTGCGTGATCAGGATCACCGCCACCGCGATCAGCGCCAGGGGCAGGATCGGCGCCAGGTCCAGCGCCGACAGGACCACGATCAGCGCCAGCGCCGCCAGCGCGATCGGGGCCTTCGCCCGCCGGAAGGCCATCACGCGCGGCCGGTTCACGTCCACCAGGTCCATGTCCGCCGCCAGCCGCTGGATGTCCTCGACCGTGCCTTCCAGAAGCAGGGTATCCCCCACCCGCACGATCAGGTCGTCCAGCTGCCGCCCGATGTTCTGGTTCCGCCGGTGCACCGCCAGCACATAGACGCCATAGCGCCGCCGCAGCCGCAGGTCGCCCAGCCGGTTGCCTTCCATCCGGCAGCCGGGGCCGATCAGCACCTCGACCGTCTCGGTCTTGACCGAGCTCAGTTTATCCACCAGATGCACGTCCTTGCGCGCGTGCAGGCCCATCAGTTCCGTCATCTCGGTGCGCAGGACCACGCGGTCGCCCGCCTCCAGAGTGACCGACCCAAGGTCCCGCCGCAGGGAGGCATCGCCCCGCAGCACGTCGATCACCCGCACGCCGTCGCGCTTGAAGATGTCGATGTCCAGCACCGGCTGGCCGATCAGCTGGCTGTCTTCGGGGACCGCGACCTCGGTGAAGAACTTCATCTTCCGCCGGTCGTTCAGCAGAACCCCCATCGACTGCCGCACCGGCAAGAGCCGGTCGCCGAACAGCCCCAGGAACAGCCCGCCCGCCAGCGTCACCGCAATCCCCAGCGGCGCGATCTCGAACAGGCTGAAGTGCTTTAGCCCCCGGTCCACCGCCACCCCGTCGACCAGGATGTTGGTCGAGGTGCCAATCAGCGTGATCATCCCGCCCAACACCGTCATGTAGCTGAGCGGGATCAGCAGCTTGGACGGGGCCGTGCCGATCCTGACCGCAAGCTGGATCACCACCGGGATCATCACCGCGACCAGCGGCGTATTGTTCATGAAGGCCGAGGCCAGCGCGATCGCCCCGATCAGCACGACCACGGTCGCCTTGGGCCGGTCCCCCGCGTGCCGCGTCACCGCGGTGATCACCGCCTCGACCGCGCCGGTGCGCACCAGCCCGCCCATCACCAGGAACATCATCGCGATGGTCCAGGGCGCCGGGTTCGACAGGACCGAGGTCGCCTCTTTCACCGGCAGGATCCCCAGCACCAGCATCAGCGCCGCCCCGCCGATGGCCGTGACTTCGACCGGAATGCGCTCCAGCACGAACAGGACGAACATTGCAGCCAGGATCGCCAGCGCGACCCAGGGCTGGAGCTCGGCCGGAATCGCCAAACCGAACATCAGCCCCCCACCGCTTTGCCCCGCCGGCGCGGCTGGACCAGGGCCACCCCCGCCAGCATCACACCCAGCGCCAGCCAGACCGTCGCCGTCGGACGTTCGCCCAGCAGCACCATCGCCCAGACCATCCCCGCCGCCGTTACCAGATAGCTCGACTGCGCGGCAAAGACCGATCCCGCTGTCGCCGCCAGCCAGACGTAGCTGGCATAAAGCAGCGCGTGCAGCGCCGAGGACAGCGCCAGCGCCAGGTCATCCCGTCCCAGCGGCAGCGGCGAATAGCCCTGATCCAGCACCAGCATGAGCGGAGCGCAGAGGATCAGCCCCGCCAGGCTCGCCCCAAGCATCGCCTGCAGGGCGTCCATTCCCTGCGTCCCGCGATGCGCCACATAGGTCGCCTCGATCGCATAGAACAACGGCCCGACCAGCGCCACCGGCAGCCAGCCCAGCATCGCCGCATCCGGCAGCGCGGCCCCCGGCGCGGCCAGAAGCGCCACGCCCAGCAACCCCATCGCCAACCCCGCAAGCCGCGGGGCGGAAAACCTGTCCATCCCCAGAGCCAGCGCCATCGGGAAAGCCAGCATCGGGATCATCGCGATGATGATCGACATGATCCCCGACGGCAGATGCGCGACCGAGGCATAGAACGTCCCGTTCGGGATCACCGTTCCCAGCACCGCCACGACGACATAGAACCGCACCGCCGGGACCGTCAGCCGCATCCCCTTGCGCCGCACCAGCGCGATCGCGCCCAGCACCGCGACCATCACCACCTGCTGCCAGAAGATCAGCCCGAAGGCCCCGTGCCCCGTCTCCGTCGCGATCTTGCCCAGCGGATGGGTCGATCCCCAGCCGACCCCCAGCCAGACCAGCACGCCCAGGAAGAACCACCGCCCCGGCCGCCAGGCGCCTCCCTCTCCCCGCGTGGGGGAGGGCTGGGGTGGGGGGGCGACCGCGGCGTCCGTCACGGCACCGACTCCTGCAGCTTGCCGCCCACCCGGATCATCCGGACCTTCTGCGCAAGCCCTGTCCTGTCATCCGTCTCGACATAGACGCCCGACAGGGTCGCCTCGCCGTTCGCCGGCTCGAACCGCCCCTTTGCCATCCCGGTCAGGAAGCGGCGCAGCGGCTCCAGTTTCTCCATCCCGATGACGCTGTCATAATCGCCGCACATGCCCGCGTCGGACTGGTAGGCCGTTCCCTTGCCCAGGATCATCGTGTCGCTGGTCGGCACATGAGTATGCGTCCCCACGACCAGAGACGCCATCCCGTCGCACCAGTGCCCCATGCCCATCTTCTCGGAGGTGGCTTCCGCATGGAAATCCACGATCGCCGCCTGCACCACGCCGCCCAGCGTATGCTGCTTCAGCACCGCTTCCAGCGCCGAGAACGGGTCATCGAACGGCCGCTTCATGAACACCTGACCCAGCGCCTGCGTCACCAGGACCTTCCGCCCCTGCGTCGCTTCGAACACCCGCGCCCCGCGCCCCGGCGCGACCTTCGAGAAATTCAGCGGCCGCACGATCCGCGGTTCCTGCTCGATGAAGCTCAGCATGTCCTTCTGGTCGAAGGCATGATCGCCCAGCGTCAGGCAATCCGCCCCCGCCGCCAGCAGTTCCTTCGCATGGTCGCCGGTGATCCCCGCCCCCTGGCTGGCATTCTCGCCGTTCACCACGACGAAATCCAACCCCCAGGCCGACCGGAGCCCCGGAAGCCGACTGATCACCGCCGTCCGGCCGGACCGGCCCACGACATCGCCAAGGAAAAGCAGTCTCATGGCCCCCGATTAGGCGCGCTCCCGGGCTCCGGCAAGCGGAATGACGTGGCCGCACCGGAAAAAGCGCCGCAATTCCGGGGCAAAGCCCGTGGCTGGAACAAGCGTCCGCGGGGAATAATCTTCTCTGGAAATCCTCCGCCGGGGCAAATCCTTCTGCGAACGACGCGATTCGCAGGGTTGCCGCAAGGCGCATCCCGCACAGCACCCGACCTTGCCGCACACCAGCCTCCGGGACACCAGCGGACGGCGACCGATCTTCTTCCATATCACGAAAAGGAAACGCCGCGCACCGTTCCCGAACCCGCCGCGGCGCATTATCTACGTCTCCATGACGACGCTTCCACCCGCCCTTTCCGACTGGTTCGCCGCGAAGGGCTGGACCCTGCACCCGCACCAACGGGCAATGCTGGACCGTTCGGACGACCCCGCCACGCTGCTCATCGCCCCCACGGGCGGCGGCAAGACGCTGGCCGGCTTCCTCCCCACCCTCGCCGAACTGGGGCCGAACCCGCCCCCCGGCCTCCACACCCTCTACGTCTCCCCCCTCAAGGCCCTTACCGCCGACATCCGGAGGAACCTCGGCACCCCCATCGAAGGCGCGGGCCTGAAGATAAGGGTCGAGGACCGCACCGGCGACACCTCCTACACCCAGCGCCGCCGCCAGCGCGCCGACCCGCCGCACATCCTGCTGACCACGCCGGAAAGTCTCGCCCTCCTCCTCAGCTACGAAGACGCCCCCCGCATCTTCGCCGGCCTCAAGCGCGTCATCGTCGACGAGATCCACGCGCTGGCCGAATCCAAACGCGGCGACCAGCTGGTCCTGCAACTCTCCCGCCTGCAGGGGATGAACCCCACCCTCCGCCGCGTCGGCCTGTCCGCCACCGTGGAAAACCCGCCCGCCCTCGCCCGCTTCCTCGCCCCGAACACCACGATCCTCGAGGCCGACCCCGGCCCCGACCCGGACATCTCCATGCTGGAAACCGAGGCCCCGCCCCCCTGGTCCGGCGGCGGTGGCCGCTATGCCATCCCCGCGATCCTGAACCAGGTCACCCGCCACAAGACCACGCTCATCTTCCACAACACCCGCGCCCAGGCCGAGCTCTTCTTCCACGACCTCTGGCTCCAGAATACCGAGGACCTGCCCATCGGCATCCACCACGGCTCCCTCTCCCGCGAACAGCGGGAACGCGTCGAACAGGCGATGACTGCGGGCGCCCTCCGCGCCGTCGTCTGCACCGGCTCGCTCGACCTCGGCATCGACTGGGGCGACGTCGACTTGGTGATCCAGGTCGGCGCACCGAAGAACGTCAAACGCCTCGTCCAGCGCATCGGCCGCGCCAACCACCGCTACAACGCGCCCTCGAAGGCGCTTCTCGTCCCCGCGAACCGCTTCGAAGTGGTCGAATGCCAGGCAGCCCTCGACGCCGTCCGCGCCCATACGCTGGACGGTGAACCGCGCGGGCCGGGGCCGAAGGATGTCCTCTGCCAGCACATCCTCGCCACCGCCTGCGCCGGCCCCTTCGACGCCGATGCCCTTTACGCCGAGGTCATCACCGCAGGCCCCTACGCCCTTCTGATGAAACAGGAATTCGACGCCTGCCTCGACTTCGTCGCCACCGGCGGCTACGCGCTGAAGGCCTACGACCGCTGGCGGCGCCTGAAGCAGACGGCCGGCAGATGGCACCTCCGCGACCCCCGCGCCGCGGCGCTCATCCGCCAGAACCTCGGGACGATCATCGACACCGAGACGCTGAAGGTCCGCCTAAAGAACCAGTTCGGCGGCACCCCCCTCGGCGAGGTCGAAGAGGACTTCGCCGCCACCCTCACCCCCGGCGACACCTTCCTGATCGGCGGGCAGGTCGTACGCTACGAATCCCTGCGCGAAATGACGGTCGAGGTCTCAAGGACCCCCGGCCGCGACCCCAAGGTGGCCGTGTTCAACGGCACCAAGTTCGCCACCTCCACGCTGCTCACCGACCGCATCCTGGAAATCTTCCAGCAGGACAGCTGGCCCGACCTTCCCGCCCACACCGCCTGGTGGCTGAGCCTCCAGCGCGAGGTCTCGCGCCTTCCCGACCCGCACTCGCTCCTCCTGGAATCCTTCCCCCACGACGGCCGCGAGCACCTGGTGATCTACGGCTTCGCCGGCCGCAACGCCCAGCAGACCCTCGGCCTCCTCGTCACGAAACAGATGGAATTCCAGGGCCTCGCCCCCCTCGGCTTCGTCGCCACCGATTACGCCACGCTGATCTGGGGCCTCGACCCCGTCACCGACCCCGCGCCGCTCTTCGACCTCGACACCCTGCGCGACGGCCTCGACCACTGGCTCGCCGGCAACGCGGTGATGAAGCGGACCTTCCGCTCCACCGCGATCATCGCCGGCCTGATCGAGCGCACCCACCAGGGCCGCCGCAAGACCGGGCGTCAGGCCACCTTCTCCTCCGACATCCTCTACGACACGCTCCGCCGCTACGACCCCGACCACCTCCTCCTGCAGATCACCCGGGAAGAGGCGATGCGCGGCCTCATCGACTTCTCCCGCATCGAACAGCTCCTCGCCCGCGTCGGCCCGAACATCGACCTCCGCCGCCTCTCCCGCGTCACCCCGCTCGCGGCCCCCCTCTTCTTCGAACCCAGCCGCATCCCCGTCCAGGGCGAGGGCCGCGACCGCCTCGCCATGACCCAGGCCCAGCAGCTGATGGAAGCCGCCGGCCTCGCCTGAGCCTTTCATACTGGCCCAAATATCCCCGCGCGGCGCGCCCCCTGAGGCAAGCGGCGCAGTCCGCGCAGCCGAGGCAAAGACTCCGTGCGACGCACTCATTTCAATAACCGCCCCTTGCGATCGGCGCGACGCCAAGCATAGAACAAACCATGCACCACGCGCTCTTCTTCCACGGCGAAACGTTGCACCTTCTCCCCTCCGGCGCGCTCTACTGGCCCGCCCGGAGGACGCTCGCCGTCTCCGACCTGCACCTCGGCAAGTCTGAACGCCTCGCCCGCCGCGGCGGCATGCTCCTCCCCCCCTACGAGACGCAGGCGACCCTGGAGAAGCTCGACCGCGACCTCGAACACACGCGGGCCGAGACGGTCATCTGCCTCGGCGACAGCTTTGACGACCTCGCCGCGCTGAACGGAATCGAGGAAAGCTCGCGCCTCTGGCTCATCCGCCTGATGGCCGGTCGCGACTGGACCTGGATCACCGGCAACCACGATCCCGGCCCGATCGACCTCGGCGGCACGCACCGGGCCGAACTCAGGCTCCATCCCTTCACATTCCGACATATTGCGGATGAGTCCGAAACCGCCGAGATTTCAGGCCATTACCATCCGAAAGCCAGCCTTGCCGGCCAGTCGCGGCCCTGCTTCCTTGCGGATGCGAAGCGGATGATCCTGCCCGCCTACGGGGCCTATACCGGCGGGCTCAGGTCGCACGACCCGGCGCTGACCACTCTCATGGCACGGGACGCTCTCGCCATACTGACCGGCCGTCGCGCGCTGGCGATCCCGATGCCGCGCTAGTGCAGGCGTAGGGTGGGCGATACCGCCCACCCTACCCGTCCGCTCAGGCGGTCAGCCCTTCGGGTTCGGCCAACCCGTTGGCACGGCAGCAGGCCGTCAGCGTGTTCGCCAGCAGGCAGGCGATGGTCATAGGCCCCACCCCGCCCGGCACCGGCGTGATTGCCCCCGCCACCGCGGCCGCGCTTTCATAGTGGACGTCGCCCACCAGCTTACCCTTGCCGTCGCGCTCGATCCGGTTGATGCCCACGTCGATCACCGTCGCGCCCGGCTTTACCATGTCGCCGGTGATCATCTCGGGCCGGCCCACCGCCGCCACCAGGATATCCGCCCGCTTGCAGACCTCGGCCAGGTCCTTGGTCCGCGAATGCGCGATCGTCACCGTGCAGCTGTCGCCCAAGAGAAGCTGCGCCATCGGCTTGCCGACGATGTTCGACCGGCCCACCACCACCGCGTTCAGCCCCGCCAGCTTCCCATGATGATCCCGCAGCATCATCAGGCAGCCCAGCGGCGTGCAGGGGACCATCGACTTCTGCCCCGTCCCCAGCAGGCCGACGTTCGAGATGTGGAACCCGTCCACGTCCTTGGCCGGATCGATCCGGTTGATCACCAGCTCCGAGTTCAGATGCCCCGGCAGCGGCAGCTGCACCAGAATCCCATGCACCGACGGGTCCGCATTCAGCTTGTCGATCAGCGCCAGAAGCTCGGCCTCCGACGTCTCCGCCGGCAGGCGATGCTCGAACGAAGCCATTCCGACCTCGATGGTCGAGGCATGCTTGTTCTTCACATAAACCTTCGACGCCGGGTCCTCCCCCACCAGCACCACGGCCAGGCCGGGCTGGATGCCATTCTGCTCCTTCAGCCGCGCCACATGCTCGGCGACCTGCGCCCGCACATTCGCCGCAAAGGCCTTGCCGTCGATCACCTTGGCCGTCATCCCCTGATCCTCCCTTCAAACCGCCGCCGCGAAGGCCGAGCGGTAATGGTCCATCTGCATCGCCGTCGCGAGCACTGCGTTCTTCATCAGGATCGAGACCGTCACCGGCCCGACCCCCCCGGGGACCGGAGTGATCCAGCCCGCCACGTCCTTGCAGCTGGCGAAATCCGCGTCGCCTACCGTCTTGCCATCGACCCGGTTGATCCCGATGTCGATCAGCGCCGCGCCCGGCTTCAGCATCTCCCCTCGCACCAGCCCGGGCTTGCCCACTGCCACGAACACCGCATCCGCCGCGCGGGAGTGCACCGCGACCTGCCGGGTCATGTGGTGGCAGACCGTCACCGTCGCCCCCAGACCCATCATCAGGAAGGCGATCGGCTTGCCCACAATCTCGGAATGTCCGATCACGCAGACGTCCAGCCCCTCCATCCGCAGCGGCAGCGTCTTCAGGATCTCCACCGCCGCGACGGCCGTGCAGGGACCAAGCGTCAGGTCGTTGTAGACGATGTTGCCTATGGACGAAGGATGCATCCCCTCCACGTCCTTCATCGGATGCACCGCCTTCTGCAACGCTTTCACCGGGATATGCGCCGGAAGCGGCCGCTGGATGATGATCCCGTTGACCCGCGGGTCCGCGTTCAGCCCCGCAAGCACGCCCTGCAGCTGCTCCAGGCTGATGCTGTCGGGATAATTCCGCGCCTCGAAGCCCACACCCGCGGCTTCCGCCGACTTCTGCTGGTTGCGGACATACAGCTCCGCCGCAGCCACGTCGCCAACCGAGATCGACACCAGCCGCGGTGCCCAGCCAAGGGCCGTCAGCCGCTCGGCCTCGGCCTTCGTCTCGTCACGCATCCGGGCCGCGATGGCCTTGCCGTCGATCAGTGTGGCAGTCATCGCGCCCCTGCTTTCATCCTTTTCGCAGACTGTCCGGCCCAAGGCGGCTTTCTTCGCGCGCGATGGACCAGTCGATCAGCCGCCGCCACAGCTTTTCCACCAGGTCGGGCGGCAGCCCGTAGATTTCGGCGTGGCCGCGGACGTTCTGCACCACTTCCTCGACCCGGCTGCCGATCCGCGCCGGCAGGTCCACCTGCGCCTTGATCTCGGCCGCCCGGTCGATGTAGCCCGCCCGTTCCGCGAAAAGCCGGACGAGGTCTTCGTCCAGCCGGTCGATCTCGGCCCGGATCTCGGCCATCGTGGTGCAGTCGGCGGGCTTTCGCATCATCATTCCCTCTTGCAGGCTGCCCCCGAGATAAGGGGACAGCCCGCAAAGGGCAACGCGTCAGAACAGCCCTTCGACCTGACCCGCATCGTTCAGCCGGATCACTTCGGCCGAAGGGACCTTGGGCAGGCCCGGCATGGTCATGATCTCACCGCAGATCACCACGATGAAGCCCGCGCCCGCCGACAGCCGCACTTCGCGTACCGGGACCGAGTGCCCCGTCGGCGCGCCGCGCAGGTTCGGGTCGGTGGTGAAGCTGTACTGGGTCTTCGCCATGCAGATCGGCAGGTTGCCATAGCCCGCCGCTTCCCAGGCCTTCAGCTGGTCGCGGATCGACTTGTCGGCCAGCACTTCGTCTGCATGGTAGATGCGCTTGGCGATGGTCTCGACCTTCTGGAACAGCGGCATCTCGTCCGGATAGAGCGGCGCGAAGTTCGACGAGCCGCTCTCGGCCAGCTTCACCACGGCATGCGCCAGGTCCTCGATCCCCGCCGAGCCGTTGGCCCAGTGCTTGCACAGGATCGCTTCCGCGCCCTGTTCGGCCACATAGGCCTTCACGGCGGCCACTTCGGCATCGGTGTCCGAATAGAAGTGGTTGATCGCCACGACGACCGGCACGCCGAACGACTTCACGTTGGCGATGTGACGGCCCAGGTTCGGGCAGCCCTTCTTCACGGCCTCCACGTTCTCGGCGCCAAGGTCGGCCTTCGCCACCCCGCCGTTCATCTTCATGGCGCGAACCGTGGCGACGATCACGGCGGCCGAGGGCTTCAGCCCAGCCTTGCGGCACTTGATGTCGAAGAACTTCTCGGCCCCGAGGTCAGCGCCGAAACCGGCTTCGGTCACGACATACTCACCCAGCTTCAGCGCGGTCTTGGTCGCGATGACCGAGTTGCAGCCGTGGGCGATGTTGGCAAAGGGGCCGCCGTGGACGAAGGCCGGGTTGTTTTCCAGCGTCTGCACCAGGTTCGGCTGCATCGCGTCCTTGAGAAGGACAGTCATCGCTCCGTCGGCCTTGATGTCGCGGCAATAGATCGGCTTCTTCTCGCGGGTGTAGGCGACGACGATGTCACCCAGGCGCTTCTGCAGGTCTTCCAGGTCGTTGGACAGGCACAGGATCGCCATGACTTCCGAGGCGACGGTGATGTCGAACCCGGTCTGGCGCGGGAAGCCGTTGGACACGCCGCCGAGGTTGACCACGATATCCCGCAGCGCGCGGTCGTTCATGTCCATGACCCGGCGCCACACCACACGGCGGGCGTCGATGTTCAGCTCGTTGCCCCAGTAGATGTGGTTGTCGATCATCGCCGACAGCAGGTTGTGCGCGCTGGTGATCGCGTGGAAGTCGCCGGTGAAGTGAAGGTTCATCTCCTCCATCGGGACGACCTGGGCCATGCCGCCGCCCGCCGCGCCACCCTTCATCCCGAAGTTCGGGCCAAGCGAGGCTTCGCGGATGCAGATCACAGCCTTCTTGCCGATCCGGTTCAGGCCATCGCCCAGACCCACGGTGGTCGTGGTCTTGCCCTCACCCGCCGGGGTCGGGTTGATCGCGGTCACCAGGACCAGCTTGCCATCGGGCTTGCCAGCCAGCGACTTGATGAACTCCTGGCTCACCTTGGCCTTGTCATGGCCGTAGGGCAGCAGATGCTCCGACGGGATGCCCAGCTTCTGCCCGATCTCCATGATCGGCTTTTTCTTGGCTTCGCGTGCAATCTCGATGTCGGTCTTGAAGGCCATGTACGTCTCCCACGGGGCAAGATTGTGCCGTTTGCGACGTGATACCGGGCCAGACGCGCTTGCCGAAGGCCTTTTGCGACCTAAACGCCGCCAAATTCGCCTTGCCGCGTTTCCGATACGAAACGGACGCGTGCAGAAGCGGAATTTTCATGTCGTTGAACTATTTTTCCGCTCCGTTCGGGTTAGCCTGCCAGGCTCGCTGCGCCGGAACATGCAGCCGCATCTCGTCGCCCAGCCGCAGCATACCCTCCCTCTCGACCCAGGCCGTGACTCCGCGTTTGCCCTCGGCCGCGCGCTTGAAGCCCTTGCCCAGTCCGGGCAGCGCCTTCTCGATCGTCACCGCCGGCTCCTGGCAGGGCAGGTTCTCCATGTCCACAACCAGCGTCACCCCGTCCGGCCCCTGCAAGCGGCTGGAGGGCGGCAGGTGGGTCAGGTCCGGGATTCCCTCCAGCACCAGGGAAGCCCCGACCCAGGCGTAGTCCATCGCCGCCAGACCCATCTCGGCCGCGACCTCGATCATTTCCTCGGCGCTGACGACGCAAAGCTGGCGGACGTTCCGGATCTCGGTATTCCGGGGATATTGCTTCAGCACGCGACTGCACGAGGGCCGCGTCAACCCCGCGTGGACCTCGCCCTCATAGCCCGCGAAACTCAGCGGCATCACCTCCAGCGGGACCGCGGTGATGACGAGCTTCTCCACGGGCACCGGCTGGTAGCCCAGCCAGATGACGCGGGCCTTGTGGGTCGTGGGAATAAGGGCAGGCATCAGGGTCGCTCCAGAACGAAGAAGACGCGGGTGAAGGGAAACAGGACACGGCCATCGGGCAGCGGCGGGTAAGCATCGGCCAGCGCCACCTCGTAGGCGGCGACAAAGGCCCGGGCTTCATCGGCGGACAGGCCCTGCAGGAAAGGCCGCATGGCCGTGCTTTCGGTGAACAGCCGGACAGGATGCCCCTCGGCCACCGGGTCGAGGATCTGCAGGTAGTCCGTCGTCCACGCCCGCACCTCGCCCAGTGGCAGAAGCATCGCTGCATAATCCGCCGCCTGCAGGACCGGCGAAGCGGCCTCCGGGAAACGGCCGGGAAACAACCGCCCGGCAAGCACCTGCAGCAGCCGGTGCGACGGTGCCTCGCCCTGCCGCGGCATCTGCACCGCCAGCATCCCGCCGGGCCGCAGCATCCGCGCCAGCCTCGGCATCAGGGTGGCATGGTCCGGCAGCCAGTTCAGCGCCGCGTTGGAAAAGATCAGCGCCGGCGGCACCAGCGCCTCCCATCCGGCAATATCCGCCTCGATCAACCGGTCATAGCGCAGCCGCGCGGCCGCATTGGCCAGCATCGCGGGCGAGTTGTCCACGCCCACCAGCCCGCGCCCCGGAAAGCGGGTCGCCAGCGCATCCGCCACCGCCCCGTCGCCGCAGCCAAGGTCCACGATCTCTCCCGGAGGCAGGCCAGGCACCTGGGCCAGAAGGTCCAGAGCCGGCCGCAACCGCAGGTCGCGGAAGGCCCCATAGCGGGCTGGGTCCCAGTCTACAGCCATTTCTTCCACCGGAAGATCAGGTAGGGCACCAGCGCCGAGACCACCATCAGACCCAACGCCATCGGATAGCCCCAGGTCCAGTCCAGCTCGGGCATGTGCTTGAAATTCATTCCGTAAATGCTGGCGATCAGCGTCGGAGGCAGGAAGACGAAGGCAACCACCGAAAAGATCTTGATCACGTCCGACTGCCGGATGTTGATTACCCCAAGCGTCGCATCCAGCAGAAACCGCACCTTGTCCGCCTGCGCCGCCGCGACTTCGCGCAAGGACTTCAGGTCCTGCAACTGCGCCAGCGCCAGCGGCATCTGCCGGGCGTGCAGGCAGGGACCATCCGCCGCCTCGGGGGTCGAGGTCAGATAGGTCAGAAGCCGCAGGATCGTCGCCAGGCTTTCGTTGACCTTGCCGTTCATCGCCTCGGCCCGACCGATCCGTTGCAGCACCGCCCCCAGCGTCTCGGTCCGCCCCGAGGGCCGGTGCGCCGCGAAGATCGCCCGCGACAGCGCCTCGTGCTGGCGCGCTTCCGCCTCCAGGATGTCGGCAAGCCGGTCGACCACGGCCTCAAGCAGGCCCATCAGCGTATCGAGGCCGGTCTCCAGCACCGTATCGTGCCGCGCCGCCCAGTCGGCGAAATAGCCCAGCGACCGCGGATGGTGGTAATGCACCGACACCAGCCGGTCCGGCAGCACCACGAAGGTCACCGGGCCGATCTCGGCCTCGCGCGCCTCGGGGCTGGCGATGACCTGCGCTGTCAGGAACAGCGCCCCACCCTCGCGGTAGATGCGGGACGAGACTTCGATCTCCTGCATGTCCTCGCGGGTCGGGATGTCGATGCCCAGCGCCGCCTCGACCGCATCCTCCTCGGCTTCGGTCGGGGCCTCGACATCGATCCAGACCGCCTCGCCCAGGTGGCGCTGGTCCAGGTCCAGCTTTTCCAGCCGCGCGCCCCGCGTTGCATATGCCGTGATCATCGACCCTCTCCCGCGCCCGGGCACAGGGTATCGGCAGGCGTCGAAAAGCAAAAGGCCCCGACGCTGCGGGGCCTTCTGGTGATCAAAGCGGCGCCGGTTCGGGTTCCGGACCTGATTTCTTCGGCCGGCCCCGCGTCTTGGGGATCGCCGCGATCGAGGCCGTCCCGCCGCCGGACGAGGGCGTGTCTGCGCTGTCGTCGCCGCCCAGCGGTTCGCCGGCGATGACCTTGCGGATTTCGTCCCCGGTCAGGGTCTCGTATTCCAGCAGGCCCTTCGCCAGGCGCTCCCACTGGTCGTGCTTTTCCAGCAGGATGCGGCGGGCGGTCTCATAGCCTTCGTCGATGAACCGCTTCACTTCCTGTTCGATCAGCCGCTTGGTCTCGGCACTGACCGAGAAGCCGCCGGTGTTGCCCTGATAGCCTTCGGCCGCCTCGGCATAGTCGATGTTGCCCACCACGTCCGACATGCCCCAGCGCAGCACCATCGCGCGGGCAAGCGCGCTGGCTTGCTGGATGTCGCCCGAGGGACCGTTCGACACCGCATCCTCGCCGTACTTGATGATCTCGGCCGCCTTGCCGGCCATGGTCATCGCGATGCGCTGTTCGCACTGGTCGCGGTGCCAGTTCAGCCGGTCGATCTCGGGCAGGCTCATCACCATGCCAAGCGCGCCGCCGCGCGGGATGATCGTCGCCTTGTAGACCGGGTCGCACTTCGGCAGTTCCATGCCCACGATGGCGTGGCCGGCCTCGTGATAGGCGGTCATCTCCTTCTGCTCGGGCGTCAAGACCATGCTGCGGCGTTCCGCTCCCATCATGACCTTGTCCTTGGCATTCTCGAAATCGACCATCGTCACGAACCGCCGCCCGGCCCGCGCGGCCATCAGCGCGGCCTCGTTCACCAGGTTCATCAGGTCGGCGCCCGAGAACCCCGGCGAGCCGCGCGCAATCGTCCGCAGGTCCACATCCGGCCCCAGCGGCACCTTGCGGGCGTGGACCGACAGGATCTTCTCGCGGCCCTTGATATCCGGGTTCGGCACATGGATCTGCCGGTCGAAACGGCCGGGACGCAGCAGAGCCGGGTCCAGCACGTCCTTGCGGTTGGTGGCGGCGATGATGATCACACCCTCGTTCGCCTCGAACCCGTCCATTTCCACCAGAAGCTGGTTCAGCGTCTGCTCGCGTTCGTCGTTGCCGCCGCCGATGCCCACGCCCCGGGCGCGGCCGACGGCGTCGATTTCGTCGATGAAGACGATGCAGGGCGCGTTCTTCTTGGCCTGCTCGAACATGTCGCGCACGCGGGACGCACCCACGCCGACGAACATCTCCACGAAGTCCGACCCCGAGATGGTAAAGAACGGCACGCCCGCCTCACCCGCGATGGCGCGGGCGAGCAGCGTCTTACCCGTGCCGGGCGGGCCGACCAGCAGCGCGCCCTTCGGGATCTTGCCGCCCAGACGGCTGAACTTCTGCGGGTTGCGCAGAAATTCGACGATCTCTTCCAGTTCTTCCTTGGCCTCGTCGATGCCCGCCACGTCGTCGAACGTCACCCGGCCCTGCTTTTCCGTCAGCAGCTTGGCGCGGCTCTTGCCAAAGCCCATCGCGCCACCACGGCCCCCGCCCTGCATCCGGTTCATGAAGTAGATCCAGACGCCGATCAGCAGCAGGAAGGGCAGGAAGCTCAGCAGCACCGACACGAAGCCCGACTGCGCCTGCGGCTCTGCCTCGACCTCGACCCCCTTGGCGATCAGGTCGCGCGACAGGTTGTCGGTCACCAGGTCCCCCGGCGGCTTGATCGTGACGTAGGAATTGCCGTCCTTGCCGACGACCACGATCTTCTCGCCATCCAGCACCACTTTGCTGACCTGTCCGGCGTCCACCCGCTCCACGAAGTCCGAATAGGACAGCGACCGCGACGACATCGTCGTCTGGTTGCCCGAGAAGAGCTGGAACAGCGCCATCACAAGGATCAGCAGCACGACCCAGAAGGCGATATTGCGTGCATTGCCCAATGCAGGGATCTCCTGAATGCGCCCACGGCCCCGGAAGAGGGCAGCGGCGGCTTTGGACTTAAGATAAACCTTTGGGGGCCGTGTTCAATCCACTAACGGCGAAGTGTGAACGGAGACTGAAGCCGCGCCTGCCAACCGGCGGAAACCCCCGCGCAGGGTGCGGCAAGCAGCCGCTCCCCCTCCCAGACGCCGGGCGTGACCAGCAACACCTCGCGCGGCAGCCCGGCGTTGCGCCAGTCCGCCACCTGCCGCAGCCCCTCGGCCCCCAGCGCCCGGACCTCGCCCGCCGGCCCCTCGACCAGCCAGCGCCCGTCCCAGGGCTGCCCCACCGCCACCGGATTGCCCAAAGCCCGAGGCTCGCGCATCAGCCAGCCCCTCCGCGCCCGGCAGCCGGCAAGCGTTGCGTCCAGGCCCGCGCTAAGGGCCGCACGCAACCGCTCGACCGCTTGCGCGCGGGGCGCATAGTCGGCGTCCGTCAACCACAGCAGCGCAGCGACAACCACCTGCCGCTGCACCTCGACCGGGTGGCTCCAGACCTCCGGGCCAAACCGCAAGGCCCCGGCCTGTTCGTCCACGGCGCGCCCCGCCTCGCCGACCTGCACCGCCAGCGCCTCCTGCACCCGGGCAAGGTTCGCGGCCACATCGGCCAGCCGGGCCGCCGTGATCCCCAGTGGGGCCAGCGCCGCCAGAGCCTTGCGCGCCTTCACCCGGGTGAAGCGGTCGTTCTCGTTCGTGGGGTCGTCCACCCAGGCGATCCCGCGCGCCCGCAGCCAGTCCCGCAACTCCCCGCGCCCCGCCTGCAGAAGCGGTCGAACGAACCGGACTCCGTCCTCCTGCCACTCGGGTCGCAGGCCCGACAATCCCGCAACCCCGGCCGAGCGCGCCAGCCCCATCAGCACAGTCTCAGCCACATCGTCCCGCGTGTGACCCAGGGCGACCACGCCGATCCTCCGATCCCGCGCCCAATCCCGGATCAGGCCGACCCGAGCCCGTCGCGCCGCGTCCATCAGGTTGCCCGTGACCACCCCATGCTCCCACACGCTTACCTCGTGCGGTACGCCCAGACGGCGGCACTCGGCCCCCACCGCCTCGGCCTCCGCCGCGCTCTCGGACCGCAGCCGGTGGTCCACCGTCACGGCCTCGACCCGAAGACCCGCCGCCAGACACAGATGCAGAAGGGCGGTGGAATCCCCACCGCCCGACAGCGCCACGCCGATGGTCTGGTCCGCAGGAAGCGCCGCCCGGATCAGCCCGACCAGCCGGTCCTCTACTGGCACCCGAAGCCCTGGATCGCCACGGTCGCCTGCGTCGCCGCCATGCTGCCCGGGAACCGCGTCCCGACCTCTTTCAGCGTCACGCAGGCCTCGGGGACCTGGCCCAGCGCACCCAGCCCCTCGCCCAGCTTCAGCAGCGCATCCGGGGCAATCGGCCCGTCCGGCTTGGCCGAGAACGCATCCAGATAGGACCGCGCCGCATTGGCCGTGTCCCCCTGCTTCGTCAGCGCCTCGCCGCGCAGGTAATGCGCCTCGGGGACTAGCGGCCCGCCAGGATAGGATTGGGCATAGGTCGCAAAGAGCTCTGCAGCGCGGGGAAAGTCACCCTGACCGAGCACCTCCTTGGCCCGGTCGAAGTCTTCCTGCTCGCTGACCGCCAATTCCGCGCCGCCGGTCGTGTCCGCCGCCGCGGCGGGGGCAGCACCCGTCCCCGCATCCGCCACCGGCGCAGAAGCCGCCCCGGCGTCGCCGCCCAGCGTGGGCGTCGCGCCCAGGGTCGCGGGATCGCAGCCCTCGGTCACCTCGCACAGGCGGTATTCGATGTCGCCGATCCGGTTGGTCCCGTCCGAGACCACCCGGTTCAGCTTCAGTTCGACCTCTTCGGTCCGCGCGGTCAGCCGCGCGAGTGTCGCCTCGATCGTGTCCATCCGGGTCAGCGCATCGCCGCCCGCCGCCCCGCTCGTCGCCGCCCCGGTCGAGACAAGCTCGGCCTTCAGCGCGTTGAACTCGGCGGCAAGGGCGGACAACTCCGCCCGGATGTCGGCCAGCGTCTGCGCCCGGTCCTGGGCATGACCCAGAACCGGCAGCAGGCACAAGGCCACGGCAAGACCAAGGCGGCGCATCGGGTCAGACCCCGGCGCCGGCCGACAGCACGGTCACCGCGCGGCGGTTCTTGGCATAGCAGGCTTCTTCCGAGCAGACCTCAAGCGGGCGCTCTTTCCCGTAGGAAATCGTCCGCAGACGGTTCGCCGCGACACCCTGGCTGATCAGGAAGTTCTGCACCGCCGCCGCGCGCCGCGCGCCCAGGGCAAGGTTGTATTCCCGCGTCCCCTGCTCGTCGGCGTGGCCTTCGATGATCGCGGCATAGCCGGTGTTCTGGTTCAGCCAGTTGGCCTGCGCCGTCAGGATACCGCGCGCCTCCGGCGACAGGGTCGACTGGTCCACCGCGAACAGAACGCGGTCGCCGACGGTCTGGTTGAAATAGGCGATCGAGGTCGGGTTGTTCGGATCGCCCAGCCCCGTGGTGTCGATCCCGCCAGCGCCGCCAGCGCCACCGGCACCACCAGCCCCGCCGGCACCAGCGCCGTAGCGGTCAGGGTTGTTGCAGGCCGCAAGGCCCAGGACGGCGATCAGAAGCAGCGACTTCGCAGCAAGGCTCATGGGAGGGGGATCCTTCTTGTTGGCTCGATTTCGGGCAGAGTAACAGCTTTGCGCCGCCAGGGGAATCCGGCGGCGCGTCACAATTCAGGGCAAAAGCGGCGACCAGGCGGGGTCGCTGGCCGGGCCGTCGGTCGGGATCTGCTTCAGGTTCCGCCCGGTGATGTCGACCGACCACAGGCTCGCCTGCCCGCCGCCGCCCGAGGTTTCACGCGTGAACATCAAGACCCGCCCGTTCGGCGCCCAGGTCGGGCCTTCGTCCAGGAAGCTGGCGGTCAGCAAGCGCTCTTCCGACCCGTCGGTGCGCATCACGCCGATGTGGAAGCGGCCCTCGTTCTGCTTGGTGAAGGCGATATAGTCGCCGCGCGGCGACCAGACCGGGGTGCCGTAGCGCCCCTTCCCGCCCGAGATCCGCGTCCCCTCGCCGCCGCCGGCTGGCATCACGTAGATCTGCGGCGTGCCCGTCCGGTCGCTTTCAAACACGATCTGGCTGCCGTCCGGGCTGAAGGACGGCGCGGTCTCGATCGACGGCGCGTTGGTCAGCTGACGCAAGCCGCCCCCGCCCAGGGACAGCGCATAGATGTCGGTGTTCCCGCCCCGCTCCAGGCTGAAGACGATCGTCCCGCCGTCGGGCGAAAAGCGGGGCGCGAAGGTCATCGTGCCGGGCTGTTCTTCCAGGGTCTGACGGGCCAGGCTGCCCACATCCAGCAGCGTGATCCGGGGGAAGCCCGTCTCGTAGCTCGTGTAGATGATCCGGTCCCCCTGCGGCGAGAAGCGCGGGGCCAGCACGATGGAGGAACTGTCCGTCAGATAGGCGACGTTCGCCCCGTCATAGTCCATGACCGCAAGCCGCTTCAGCCGCTGGTTCTTCGGACCGGACTCGCTGACAAAGACCACGCGGCTGTCGAAATAGCCGCCCTCGCCGGTGATCTTGGAATAGATCACGTCGGCCACCTTGTGCGCCATGCGCCGCCAGCCCTGGGTGGTGCCGGCGAACTGCAGCGCCGCCCCTTCCAGCGTCGTGCCGTTGAAGACGTCATAGGCGCGGAACTTCACCGTGATCCGGTCGCCCGCCACGCTGACCGCGCCGGTGACCAGCACCTGCGCGTTGATCGCCTTCCAGTCCTCGAAGGCGATGCCGCCGTCGAAGCTGGTGATGCGGCTGATATGCGCCTCTTCGCCGATGTTGCGGAAGAATCCGGTGCCTTCCAGGTCCGAGATCACCACATTGCTGATCTGCCGCGCATAGTCGCCCGCGCCGCCCTCGTCGATGAAGCCGGGGACCGCGATGGGCATCGGCTCGATGACACCCTGGCCGATCACGATCCGCGGCGGACTGGACTGCGCCAGGACAGGGGCGGCCGCCAGGGTCGCGACGCCAAGGGCCAGCGCCAGCAGCGTTCGGAAGGTTGCTCTCACGGGTCTGATCATCGGCCTCACGCTCCGTTCTTTTGCTTGTCTTTGCCCGCACTGCCTGCGGGAGAGAAGGGGAATTTCCCGGTTTTGGTTCCACGTCTGACGGTCATCGCACGCGCATCCCATTGGCATCGAAGACCAGGTCAAGCACGCGCCACGTATCGAACTTGTCGGGCGGAAGCGGAATTCCGCCTTCCTGATGGGTCCGGTTCACCGCCCGCTGGGCGATCCGGTAAAGGTTGTCGATCGCGGCCTGGGTTGGCCCGCTGGACTCCAGCAGCTCGAAATTCACCGGCCGCCCGCTTTCGTCAAAGCTCACCCGCACCACCACCATCGAGCTCAGCACGTCCGTGGACGCCGCCCCCAGGTTCCAGCGCCGCGCAATCGCGCTCGAGATGTCGCCCATCTCGCCCCCGGTCAGCGGCGGCCCCTGCGGGAGGTCCTGCCCGCCCGTGTCCGAGGCCTCCTCGACCGGCTCGTCTGCCGCCTCGCCCAGCAGCGCATCGATGGCATCCTGCGTTGCCGTGTCATCCACCGGCTGCACGTTCAACTCGGCCGAGTCCGCGGGCTCTTCGGCGGGCTGTTCCGGCGGGGTCTCTTCCGTCGCCACGTCCGTCTCTGGCTGCGGCTCCGGTGCGCGTTCCGGGCGCGAGCGTGGACGGACCGAGGTCGTCATCCCCGTCTCGGCATCCTGCTCCTCGTTCGCCTCGGTCTGGGTGATGTCCCCGGTATCTTCGGGTGCCGTCGCTTCGGTCGGCTCCTGCTGGATCACCTCCTCGGCCACCGGGTCCTCGCTGACCGCCGGCTCGGGCGTGTCCGAGGTCTCGGCCTCCGTCTCCGGCTGGACCGGGTCAGGCGCGACGATCTCCTCGGCCTCGGGCGCGGGCTGGATCTCGGTCGAGTCCGACTGGATCGCCTGCTCCTCCTCGGCCTGCACCGCATCGCTGGGCGGAGGCTCGACAACCGGCTCCGGGACAGGCTCCGGCTCCGGGACAGGCTCCGGCTCCGGCGCAGGCGCAGGTTCGGGTTCTGGCGCAGGCTCGGGTTCCGGCTGCGGCTCCGGCTCCACCGCCGGCTCGGGCCGCGGCTCCGGCCGCACCGGGGCCGGCTCTTCGGCCGGCGTCGGGGTCGCCCCCGCCTGCAGCGCCGCGAACTCCTCCGAGCTGATCATCGACACCGAGGTCACGATGACCTCCTCGGGCGGCGCATCCGTGAACAGCCAGTCGCCGACCAGCACCCAGAGGATCACCCCCACATGCCCGATCGCCGAGATAACCGTCCCCGTCTGGAACCGCGTCTCCATCCGCCTCAGCCGCCGTCGTTTCCGCTATCCGACGCAGCCCCGGCGCCAAAGCTTGGGCCCTCGCCTTCGGTCACCAGGCCGATCTCGTTGAACCCGCCCGCATTGAGCGCGCCCATGACCTGCGCCACCCGCTCATAGGGGATCGCGCCGTCGGCCCGCAGGAAGATCTTCTTCGAGGTCCGCTCTGCCGCGATGGCCGACAACTTCGGGATCATCTCGGCATCCGAAACTTCCGTGGTCTGGATCGCCAGCCGCCCGTCCGAGGTGATCGTCACCGTCAGCGGCTCTTCCTGTTCCGTCGGCAGCGCCGCCGCCGCCGTCTTCGGCAGCTCGACCGGAACACCCACCGTCAGCATCGGCGCGGCCACCATGAAGATGATCAGCAGCACCAGCATCACGTCCACCATCGGCGTGATGTTGATCTCGTGCATCGCGGCCGACCGCCCGCCGCGCCGGCGACGCCGCCCGCCACCCGCCGATCCCGATACGCCCATGCCCATGACTTACGAGTCCAGCTGGCGCGACAGGATCGTCGCGAATTCGTCGGCAAAGGCCTCATAGCCGCCCAGCACCCGGTCGATGTCCGCCGAAAGCTTGTTGTAGAAGACCGCCGCCGGAATGGCCGCGACCAGACCCACACCCGTTGCCAGAAGCGCCTCGGCGATACCCGGAGCCACGACGGCCAGCGAGGTATTCTGGCTGATGGCGATCTGCTCGAAGCTGTGCTTGATCCCCCAGACCGTGCCGAAAAGCCCGATGAACGTCGCGGTCGACCCCGTCGTCGCCAGGAAGCTCAGCCCGCGGTTCATGAACTCGCTTTCCCGCGCGATGGCCACGTTCATCGCCCGGTCGATCCGGCTCTGCGCCCCCGCGATCAGCCCGCCGTCCTGCTTGTGGCTCCGCCGCCACTCCAGCATCCCGGCCGCGAAGATCTTTTCCGACTGCCCCTGCGGGTCCGGCCCGATCTTCTCGAAAAGCTCGTCCAGCGGCTCGCCCGACCAGAAGGCCCGGTCGAATATCGTCGCCTCACCCTGCGCCCGGCGCAGCATGATGTGCTTCTGGATGATGATCGCCCAGCTCCAGAAGGACATGATCAGCAGCATGATCATGACGATCTTCACCGTCAGCGTTGCACGGGCAAAAAGGGCGAACATGGAGAAATCAATCTCCTGCGCCATCGCAAGGGTGTTGGTGTCCATACGCCTGCTCTTGTTGATCGGGCCGTTTCCCGGCTCCGTTACCCCTGATTCTAGCAAGAGTGCAGGGGGAATGCCAACACAACTCTGTGGCCGGCAGGGTTTCGCGCGCAGATGACGACATTCGTCATCCCGCGCCGCGCCCCCGCAGACACCAGGGTCGCCCCCCCAAAGCACCCTTGCTCTTTTCCGCAAATACTCCCGCCGGAGGCTCCGCCGCCCGTCCTCGGGCACCACCGCCGCGCCACCGGGCCTCCCCTCTCCCCTCGGGGGGGGAGGGGCCGGGCGTGGGGGCCTCCGGTCAGATGCTCAGTGCAACCGTCCCGCCAGCCGCGCGCGGACCTCGGCCGGGATCCGCGCCGCGTGGCCATCCTCGCCCAGGCAGACCAGCGTCACGACCGAGACGAACAGCCGCTCGCCGCCGCGCAGCACCACCTGTTCCAGCACGATCCGCGCCCCGCCCAGCGATTGCAGCCGCGTCTCCACCACCAGCTCGTCGGCGAATTTCGCGGGCCGCAGGTAATCCGCCTCCACCCGCCGGACGGCAAAGACGATCCCCTGCCGCGCCTTCAGCGCCACCTGGTCCACCCCCAGCGCCTCGACCCATTCGGTCCGCGCCCGTTCGATGAATTTCAGGTAGTTGGCATAGTAGACGATGCCCGCCAGGTCGGTGTCCTCGTAATAGACCCGCAGGTTCCACTGATGCGCCGCCGTCCCGTCCATGCCCGCAAGGTTCCGTCCTGAATGCGGGGCGCAGCATCTGGCAGCCCGGCGGCGAAGACAAGCCCTGCAAGGTGGCCGGAAGCGTGCTACATTTCGCCCAAGGCCCGGAGGTTCAGGCATGAGCGAATCGGTTGCCAGACAATGGGGTGAGGGGGATGTCCTCGCCCGTATCCTTGACGCAGCCCAGGCGTCGGGCCTGTCCCCAGACCGCCTCACCGTCGAAAGCCTGGCCCCCGTCGATCATTTCCACGCCCGCGGTTTTGCCGCCACCCGCGACCTGGCGGACGTGCTGCCGATCAAGCCGGGCGACCGGCTGGTCGACATCGGCTGCGGCGTCGGCGGCCCGGCGCGCTATCTTGCCAGCCGCTTCGGCTGCCGGGTCGACGGCGTCGACATCACCGAACCCTTCGTCCAGGCCGCGAACCGGCTCAGCGAACTGACCGGGCTTGCCGACCGCGTCGCCGTCCGCCTGGGCGACGGCCAAAGCCTGCCCTGGCCGGATGCGACCTTCGACGGCGGCCTCTCGCAGCACGTCACCATGAACGTCCCCGACCGCGCCCGCTTCTTCGCCGAGGCGTTCCGCGTCCTCCGCCCCGGCGCCTTCTTCGCGCTGACCGAACACGGGCTCGGCACTGGCGAGGCCCCGCACCACCCGGTGCCCTGGTCCGACGACGGCAGGCACGAATACCTGATGCGGCCCGAGGACACCGTCGACCACCTGCAGGCGGCTGGCTTCCGCGACATCGACCTGACCGAGACGGGCGACACCTATCTCCAGGGCTACCGCGCCGTCATGGCGCTGGCCGAAAAGGGCGAACTGCCCCGCCTCGGCGTCCACATCCTTCTCGGCTCCTCCGCCCCTGCCAAGACCCGCAACGCCGCCCGCAACATCGAAGAGGGCCGCACCCGCCCCATCCAGATTGTCTGCCGCAAGCCCGCCTGACCGCAATCCCGCCCAACCCGAAGGGTTGACAGATCCTGAACGCCCGCAATCAACCCGTTGATTTCGCTCACATATGCCGTATTGTCCACCGTGGACACATCAGTGCGCCCCCACCCGCGCCGCCAGCCGCAGCGCATGGGAGGCGTCCCGCGCCACCGCCGGCATCACCGGGTCATAGCCCGCCCGGATCACCGCCCCGATCTCCGGCCGCAGGATCACCCGCTCCCCCACCCGCGCCAGCGGCGAGGTCCCGTCAAACGCCCGGTCCGACCACAGCACCACCGTCTGCACCGCCTGTGCCAGCGCCAGCGTCTCCGCCTCCATCGCCGCCAGCGCCGCGTCCATCTTCAGGAAGACGAAGGCCGCCTTGATCGCCCCGTCGCGGTCGAAGCGGAAGATCCGGTACTGGTTCGCCCCCGCCCCTTCCAGCCGCGCCACCAGCGCCGGAAGCTCCGGCACCAGCCGCCCGAGGTCCTTCACCTCCAAAAGCTCCCCCCACTGGCGGAAGCAGAACACCATCAGGTTCGCCCCCAGCTCCGGGTCCGTCTCGGCCATCCGGTGACCGGCCAGCGACACCACCGCCTCGAACGCCCCCTTGAACACGGCCAGCGAGGCATCCTCCACCCCGAACACCACCGGCACCAAGGGCCGCCCCCAGCGGGCAAACAGGTAGGACCCGTCGCTCCGGGTGAACAACGCCTCGATCTCCGCCGGTCCCATGCCCGTCTCCGCTGATTTGCTCTTTTCCACAAATACTCTCGGCTGATGGGGGTGAAACCCCCATCAGCCGAGGAGGAGGCGCAAGCCCGACGACGAGACAAAAGGCGCGCGCGCAGCGCTCCTTTCAACTGCCGAACAGGTCCGCCTGTCCCGCCACTTTCGGAGCCTCCAGCCCCAGATGCCGCCAGGCCTTGGCCCCCAGCATCCGCCCGCGCGGTGTCCGCAGGATCAGCCCCTGCTGGAGGAGGTACGGCTCGATCACCTCCTCGATCGCATCCCGGGGCTCCGACAACGCCGCCGCGATCGTCTCCACACCCACCGGCCCCCCGCCATAGTTCTCGGCAAGCAGCGTCAAATACCGCCGGTCCGCCCCGTCCAGCCCCAGATTGTCCACCTGCAGCCGCGTCAGCGCCCGGTCCGCCAACTCGCGGGAAATCCGCCCCCCCGCCTCCACCAGCGCAAAGTCCGCCACCCGCCGCAGAAGCCGCCCCGCGATCCGCGGCGTTCCCCGCGCACGCCGCGCGATCTCGCGGCAGCCCTCCGGGTCCGCCATCAGCCCCATCAGCCGCGCCCCCCGCGCGACGATCTCGTAAAGCTCTGCCTCGCTGTAGAACTCCAGCCGCGTCGGAATCCCGAACCGGTCCCGCAGCGGAGTCGTCAGAAGCCCCAGCCGCGTCGTCGCCCCGACCAGTGTGAACGGCTGCAAGTCGATCCGCACCGTCCGCGCCGCCGGTCCCTCGCCGATCACAAGGTCCAGCGCGAAATCCTCCAGCGCCGGGTACAGCACCTCCTCCACCACCGGGCTCAGCCGGTGGATCTCGTCGATGAACAGCACATCCCGCGGCTCGAGGTTCGTCAGGATCGCCGCAAGGTCCCCCGGCTTGGCCAGCACGGGGCCAGAGGTCATCCGGAACCCCACCCCCAGCTCCCGCGCCATGATCTGGGCCAGCGTGGTCTTCCCCAGACCCGGAGGCCCGTGGAACAGCGTGTGGTCCATCGCCTCGCCGCGCATCCGGGCGCTCTCGATGAACACCGCCAGGTTCGCCCGCGCCTCGGCCTGCCCGATGAACTCGGCCAGCATCTGCGGGCGCAGCGCCTTGTCCGTATCCTCGGGCAACTTCTCGGGGCGCAACGTGGGATCGGACGTCATTTCGGCGCCAGCACTTTCAGCGCCGCCCGGATCAGCGCCGCCGTGTCACCCTCGGGCAAGTCCCCGGCCACCGTCGCCACAGCCTGCGCCGCGTCCCCCTGCCCGTACCCAAGGTTCACCAGCGCCGACAGCGCATCCGCCGAGGCCGCCGCCCGCCGCGCCGCCCCTTCATCCACCTTCGCCGCCTTCCGCGGGGCGGGAGCCTCCACCGGCTCCACCACCACGTCCTCCGCAGACGCCGCCGACGACAGCCCCACGCCATGCGCCATCACTCCGGGTGCCTTGGCCTTCAGCTCCAGGATCACCCGCTGCGCCAGCTTCGGCCCGACGCCCGGCGCGGACTGCACCGCCCGCGCATCGCCCAGCGTGATCGCCCGCCCCACGCCCTCGGCCCCCAGCGTCCCCAGGATCGCCATGCTGGCCTTCGCCCCCACGCCCTGCACGGTCATCAGCAGCTTGTGCCACTCCTTCTCCAGCATGGTCGGAAAGCCGAACAGCTGCAAAAGATCCTCGCGCACCAGAAGGTCGGTATAAAGGCTGACCGCCTCTCCCACCGAGGGCATGGCCCGCAGCGTCCGCTCGCTCACGTGGACGATGTAGCCCACCCCGCGCACGTCGATCAGCACATGGTCCGGCCCGCGCCAATCCAGCCGCCCGGAAATCTTTCCGATCATTCCGCCGCCCTCAATGCCGCGGCCAACCGTCCCGAGGACTGCACGTGATGCGCATGGCAGATCGCCACCGCCAGCGCATCCGCCGCGTCGGGCCCCGCGACCTTCACCCCGGGGAACTGCAGCTTCACCATGTGATCCACCTGCACCTTGGCGGCATGGCCCACGCCCACCACCGTCTTCTTCACCGCGTTCGGCGCATATTCCCCCACGGCCAGCCCGAACTGCGCCGGGACCAGCAGGGCGATCCCCCGCGCCTGGCCCAGCTTCAGCGTCGCCACCGCGTCCTTGTTGACGAAGGTATGCTCCACCGCCGCCGACTCCGGCTGCCAAATGCGTAGAACTTCCGTCAATTGCGCATGAAGCGACAGAAGCCGCACCGCAAGATCGCCGTCCCCGCCGTCCGAATGGCAGATGCCGTTCGCCACATGGGACAGGCGCGAGCCCGCCACGTCGATCACGCCCCAGCCCAGATTTCTCAAGCCCGGATCGATGCCGATGACCCGCATCTTGTCCCCGTCCTCTGCCTCGCTACAAGGGCTAGCACGAAAAGGGAACATCCGCCAATGGCTTTCGGCGGCTCCGCTGCCGCCGCACAATCATTTTGCACTTGCAGAATACGACCGACCGGCTACAAAAGCGACGCCGCCCTTGCCAGACCAGCAGAACACTCTGAAAAGTTTGACAAAATATTGACACGCGCCATGCAGCCTCTGCATGGCAGGAATGCCTTTCCTTACCTTGCTTTGCACATGCAGCACGACTATTTCGCAGGTCGAGAGGGAATAGGCCCTCTTTTTGAGCAGAATGAAAACAAGGAAGAACGCCATGGCCGCTGTCGAGACGACCCGCCCGGCGCCCTACGGCGCCATCACCACCTACCGTGCCATCAATGCCCTGTCGAACGTCGTCCGCGCGTTCTCGGTCTGGAACGATGCGCGCATCACGCGCAACGCTCTGGCCAAGCTGTCGGACCGCGAGCTGGAAGATATCGGCCTGTGCCGGGGCGACGTGGAATCCATCGGCCGCTAAGGCCGCGCCCTTTCGGGCAGGAACACGCGAAATGGGGCCGCATCAGCCGATGCGGCCCTTCTTCATGGAATGTTTCGGTCAATTGGCCTTGATCAACGGGGAAGCAGGGACTGCATCTGGCCCGAAACCCAAAGGGTCGCCGGATCCGCATGCATCAGCCAGGCGCCGACGGGATCGAACCCTTGGCCAGCAGCAAGCGCGCTGACCCGGCTTTCATAGGTCTGGGCACCGACATAGTAGTGGATGACGCCCTTCAGCCCGATGCCCACAGCCAGCGCCAGCACCAGCGGTTTGGCAAGCTTCAGGACCCGCAGGCCGCTGCGGTTCGACGCCTTGCGGCCCAGCGTGCCGGCGGCTTCGAACCCGTACCCCTTGGCATGAGACTTTTCGATCCGCGAAACGCGGCTGTAGAAGTCGTTGAGATTTGGATCAACCCACATCGTATCCACTCCAGGTTGGCAGCCCTGACAAGAAATTTTTGCTGCAGAGATATGGCGAAAATGCGGCACGTTCATCTGCGGTTCATTCTAGAGCCGCATTCGCACCCCATTGTCCATGATCTCAGATCTTTTGTAGAACCAGCGTGGACCATTCTCCGATATCGTCACGACTGTTGAGCGTCATCCCCGCGGCCACATAAGCGGCGATCACCGAATCTGCTTGCACAGATAGAAGCCCCGACAGGATCGCTCTACCACCAGTTGCGAGGTGAGTCGCGATGGCCGGAGAAAGTTCGATCAAAGGCCCCTTCAGGATGTTCGCGAAGATCAGATCATAGGGTCCGGCGGCCTTCAGCCTGGCGTGATCCAGGCCCGCGGCTTCCAGACACTCGACCCGGCCCTCCAGGTTGTTGATCGCGACATTCGCCTCGGCCACGTCCACCGCCACCCGGTCGATGTCGCTGGCGATGACCAGCGCGTCCGGCAGCGTCGCAGCCGCCGCCATCGCCAGCACCGCTGTGCCGCAGCCGATGTCCGCCACCTTCGCGGGCCGCCATCCTGCCGACAGCAACCTGTCGAAAGCCAGCAGGCAGCCCAGCGTCGTGCCGTGGTGGCCGGTCCCGAATGCCACCGTCGCCTCGATCTGCAACGGCACCCGGTCTGCCCCCTGGGGCACCTTGTCGGCATCGTGGCTGCCGTAGACGAAGAAGCGCCCGGCCTCGACCGGCGACAGCTCGCGGCGGACATGGGCGACCCAGTCGACCTCGGGCAGTTCGGACAGCGCGAAGGGCTTGGCGCCGAAGGCCGTGGCCAGCACCTCCAGCATGACCGCATCCGGCGGTTCGAGGAAATAGCCGCCCACCTCCCACAGCCCCGATCCGTCCTCGATCTCGAAGACGCCCACGCCGGTCGGCTCGGGGTCCATGCGCTCCATGGCGGCGGCAAGCGACTGAGCGGCGTCCTCGCCG
Organism: Paracoccaceae bacterium; assembly: GCA_027489355.1. GTDB lineage: Bacteria > Pseudomonadota > Alphaproteobacteria > Rhodobacterales > Rhodobacteraceae > Tabrizicola. Next base: position 142,971 of record JAIXZY010000003.1, read on the forward strand.
GGCAGGGTGGTCAGGGCGGAATAGGTGGGCATCGGCGTTCTCCGGGGTTCAGGGCCGGATAGTCCCCGGCCCAGCCCGGGTCAAGCGCGCACGCCGGTCCCGATCGGGCAGGTCACGCCGGTGCCACCCACGCCGCAATAGCCGTCAGGGTTCTTCGCCAGGTATTGCTGGTGGTAATCCTCGGCAAAGTAGAACACCGGCGCGGGCAGGATCTCGGTCGTGATCGGCCCCATGGCAGCCGCCTTCAGCGCCGCGGCATAGACCTCCTTCGAAGCCCTCGCGGCCTCCAGCTGCTCGGGCGTGTAGGTGTAGATGCCCGACCGGTAAGTCGACCCCACGTCATTGCCTTGCCGCATCCCTTGCGTCGGGTCATGCCCCTCCCAGAACACTTTCAGCAGGCCCTCGTAGGACACCACCGCGGGATCGTAGATCACCCGCACCACCTCGTTATGGCCGGTCAGCTGGGTGCAGGTCTCCTTGTAGGTCGGGTTCGGAGTATAGCCGCCCGCATAGCCGACCATGGTCAGCCAGACGCCCGGGACCTGCCAGAACTTCCGCTCGACGCCCCAGAAACAGCCCATCCCGAACATCGCCTCGGCCATGCCCTCCGGCACGTCCGACTTCAACGGAATGCCCGAGAGGAAATGCGTCTCGGCCGTGGGCAAGGGCTCGGGCCGACCGGGCAGTGCCTTGTCCGGCGTGACCATTTCCATCGACTTGCGGGTGAAGAACATGTGTGCCTCCTGCTGACGGCAGCAATATAGGCAGCCCGCCCGAAAAGCCCAGAGCCGCAGCGGCCCGCCTCACCCAGGCTTTACCCGCGCCCGGCGGTCAGACATCGTGCCCGGGGCGCGCGCGGGGTGTCCGTCACCCGGAAATCACGGCGCGCCACGCTCGTCGACCGACAGCAGAACGCCCCAGGCCCCGGTATTGTCCGCGGGAATGTCGTCGTTGATGCAAAGCTCCAGGTCGCCATCCTGCGCGACGGTGAAGGGCACATTGGTCCCCCCCTGCGCCACCTGCCCGCCCGGCCCGCCCACGCGGAACACCAGCGAATAGGCCCGAAGACCGGGGAAGGGGAAGGCCGCGCTCGCGCTGCTGCCGGGCGCTCCCGCAATGCCGTACACCGAGAAGGCCGAGAAGGTGATCTTGTTTTCGGGCGTGTTGATCGGCGCCGCGCTGATGACCGTTCCCGCCCGCACCGCCCCGATCGAGCCGCAAAGCGGGCCCGGCTGCATCACGGCATAGCGCATCTCTTCGGGAACGACCGTGTCCACCGCCGCATAGCCGCCCTGGCAATTCTCGACCGGCTCGGCGGTGATCGTCTTCGGCCCGCGCCAGTGGCCCGGACCCGAGGCATAGGTGTGCGACACCAGTGCGCCGGTATCCGGGCGTCCGTCCCAGTCCAGATTGGCATTCCACAGGATGGTCGAGGTCCCGTCGCCGAATTTCACCCGCAGCCGCTTGCAGGTCCCGGTTCCCGAAACGCGGAACTGGACGGGCTTGTCTTCCAGAAGCCGGTTGCGCAGGGCCAGCGCCTCGCGTTCGGCCCGGGTCGCATTCGGCGGCTCGGGTTCGACGACGCGGCCGACGAAATGGATCGTGCCCGGCGGGCCAGAGGGCGTGCACGCCGCAAGGGCGGCGGCTGTCGCAAGCATCAGGGGTCGAAGAAAAGTGTCGCGCATGGCACACCCGTTGCAGGAGGGGCGGAGGCGCGGATGGCACCCGCCACGGGGGAACGATTGCCGGAATCCGGCCGCCGTTCAAGCGGGATCGGGGACAGAGATGCGATGATCGTAGGGTGGGCGATGCGCCCACCTTGCGGCTAAAGAAAACTCTGCGGATCGATGTCCACCGCCAGGCGCAGATCCCGTGGCGGCTTCACCCCGGCCAGCCACTCCGCCAGCGCCGCCTGCAAGGGCGCCGTCTTCTCGGCCTTTACCAGCAGCCTTACCCGGTGCCGTCCCCGCACCCGCGCAATCGGCGCGGGCGCTGGCCCCCAGACCTCCGCCCCGATCCGCCGCAGGGGCTCGGACCGCCGCGCCAGTTCCGCGCCGAAGTCGAAAGCTTGCGCCACGTCGGTCGAGGACAGGATGATCCCCGCCATCCGCCCATAGGGCGGCACGCCACTGGCCTTCCGCTCTGCCGCCTCGGCCCGCCAGAAGGCCTCCTCGTCGCCGCCCAGGATCGCCCGGATCACCGGATGCTCGGGCTGGTGGGTCTGCAGCCATGCCTCGCCCTTTCGCTCCGCCGTCCGCCCCGCCCGGCCCGCGACCTGCCGCATCAGCTGGAAGGTCCGCTCCGCCGCCCGCAGGTCCGATCCCTGCAGGCCCAGATCCGCGTCGATCACCCCCACCAGGGTCAGCAGCGGGAAATTGTGCCCCTTCGCCACGATCTGCGTGCCGATGATGATGTCCGCCCCGCCCCCGGCGATCTCGGCGATCTTCTCCTTCAACGCGCGGGCTGACCCGAACAGATCCGACGACAGCACCGCGACCCGAGCTTCCGGGAACCGCGCCGCCACTTCCTCCGCCAGCCGCTCCACCCCCGGCCCCACGGCGGCCATCCGGCCCTCCACGCCACAGGCCGGACAAGCCACCGGCACCGGCTTCGTCGCCCCGCACTGGTGGCAGACGAGGCGCTTCTGGAACCGGTGCTCCACCATCCGCGCGTCGCAGTGGTCGCAGCCCACCTGATGCCCGCAGGCTCGGCACAGCGTGACCGGAGCAAACCCTCGCCGGTTCAGGAACAACAGCGCCTGCTCCCCCCGTGCGATCACCGCCGAAACCTTCGCCGCCAAAGTCTCCGAAATCCACCGATCCCCTGGCAGCTTTTCCGCCCGCATGTCGATCGCCCGCATCTCCGGCATCTCTGCCGCCCCGAAGCGGCTCCCGAGGTCCAGCCGCCGATACTTCCCCGCCTCGACATTCGCCCAGGTCTCCAGCGACGGCGTGGCCGAGGCCAGCACCACCGGGCACCCCGCAATCGCCGCCCTCAGCACCGCCATGTCCCGCGCGTTGTAAAGAACCCCGTCCTCCTGCTTGTAGGAGGTGTCGTGCTCCTCATCGACGACGATCAGGCCCAGGTCCTGGAACGGCAGGAACAGCGCCGACCGCGCGCCGACCACCAGCCCCACCTCGCCCTCGGCCGCCATCTTCCACAGCCGCCGCCGTTCCGTCATCGTCACGCCCGAGTGCCACTCGGCCGGCCTTGCGCCAAACCGCGCCTCGACCCGCGTCAGGAATTCCGAGGTCAGCGCGATCTCCGGCAACAGGACCAGCGCTTGCCGCCCGGCCCTAAGACACTCCGCCACCGCCTCCAGGTAGACCTCGGTCTTCCCCGACCCCGTCACCCCCTTCAACAGCGTTGCCGCATAGCTACCCCGCGCCACATCGGCCACCAGAGCATCCCCCGCCGCAACCTGGTCCCCCGCCAGCCGCATCCCCACATCGGCCTTCAGCCGCGGATAGGGCGTGTCGCGGGGCGCATCCTCCTCCGCCACCACCCCCAGCTTCACCAGCCCCTTCACGACGCTCGCCCCGCAGCCCGCCGCCTCGGCCAGCTCGCCCAGCGTGACGGGCGCGCCCCCGAACTCCCGCAGTGCCTCGATCACCCGATGCCGCGCCTCGGTCAGCTGGTTCGGCACCGGCCCCGCCAGCCGGTAGACCCGCCGCGTCGAGGCCGGCGCTCCCAGTCCCGGAGCCCGCGTCGCCAGCCGCAGCATCGCGGGCAAGGGCGTCAGCGTATACTCCGCCGCCCGCGCCAGAAACGCCCGCAACTCCGCCCGCATCGGCCGCGCGTCCAGCACCCGGCTCACCGGCCGGATCCGCGCGGGGTCGAAATCGCCGCGCCCCGGTCCCCAGACCACGCCCAGCACCCGCCGCGGCCCCAAGGGCACCTCGACGAAATCCCCGTCGCCGCAGCCCCCCTCGGGCGCGCGATAGTCCAGCACCCGGCCCAGCGGTTCCGTGGTCAGCACCCCCACAAGGTCGCCCGCCTGATAGACCCGATCCGCCAAGCTGCAACCTTTCGCTCACCAGCCGTTTGGGGTAAACCGCGCCCCGAGAGCATTCAACCCCCGCGCGGCACCCGCCGCAACCGCCCCCCGCGCGTATACCAGAAGAGGCCCCCATGAAATTCTTCATCGACACCGCCGACGTCGACGCCATCCGCGAGCTGCACGACCTCGGCATGGTAGACGGCGTCACCACCAACCCGTCCTTGATCCTGAAATCCGGCCGCAACATCCTGGAAGTCACCAAGGAGATCTGCTCCTTCGTCCAGGGCCCCGTCTCGGCCGAGGTCGTGGCGCTGAAAGCCGACGACATGATCGCCGAGGGCCGCAAGCTGGCCGCCATCGCCCCCAATATCGCCGTGAAAGTGCCCCTGACCTGGGACGGCCTCAAGACCTGCAAGGTCCTCTCGGGCGAGGGCTTCATGGTCAACGTCACCCTCTGCTTCTCGGCCAACCAGGCGCTGATCGCCGCCAAGGCCGGGGCCACCTTCATCTCGCCCTTCATCGGGCGGCTCGACGACATCAACCTCGACGGCCTCGACCTGATCGGCGACATCCGCACGATCTATGACAACTACGACTTCAAGACCCAGATCCTTGCGGCCTCGATCCGGAGCGCCAACCACGTCAAGGACTGCGCGATGATCGGAGCCGACGTCGTCACCGCCCCCCCGGCCGTCATCAAGGCGCTGGCGAGCCATGTGCTGACCGACAAGGGCCTCGACCAGTTCATCGCCGACTGGGCGAAGACGGGGCAGAAAATCCTGTAAGACCACCGCCAGCCCCAAGCGGCTCCCCTCCCCCTCCGTGGGGAGGGGATGGGGGTGGGGGGCACCGGCCTCAAACACGCTCCCCCGCCACCTTACTTCCCCTGCCACCCCACACCCCCTGTCATCCCCGCGCAGGCGGGGATCCCCTTCCACCGTCCACTCCGGAATCCGCGCCTTCGCGTGATGACACGTAGGTTGGGGCCTGTCCCGGCACCAATTCCACTCCGTATGTCGGGCTTCAGCCCGACTGCTTGAGGTTCCAGCCCGTTTCCTTCATGGTAACGTTGGAAGCACCGCAAACAGGAGCAGCCGCAATAGTAGCCCTGATTCCACCTCAATTTCTGTATCGATATAGGTCCGCAACAACTTCTTACTTTGAAGAAGAGTTACGGCGTGCAGTAGATAATTGCGAAGTCTATTTGACCAATATCGCAGGAGTAAACGATCCATTTGAAGCACTTCCAGCACTTATCGAGAACAGTCCCAAGGAAGTGCGAGAATACATTGCGCGCTTCCAAGCTGTGTTTGGAAAGGGAGTCTCCATATCAGGAACGAACTACGGAGAGTTTGCTAAGAATGGAAGATTCAAAAAGGGCAAGCTTCTTAAGGCGATTGGCCCTACTTTGGAGGGAGCAAATGTAACTATATCTTCACTTAAATTCGCGGTGAGCAGCCAGCGAAGTAAGCTCAAGATTGCTTGCTTTTCGGAACTATGGAATTCGCTTTTGATGTGGGGGCATTACGGTCAGTCGCACACGGGCATATGCATTGAGTACCAACCCATAATACAAGCGGCGGCAGAAAAAAAGATTTCACCGCTTGCGATCGAGTACACCGCCGACCGCCCCATCGTTTCCTATATTGAGTTGATGGAGCATATAGCGTCAGCAAAGAACGAAAACATCCAGGACTTTTTCGATTTGGAGCGGGCCCAGAGAACTTTCAATAGCCTTGTAATGACCAAACCTAAGGAATGGGAATATGAAGCTGAATGGAGAGTTATGGACACTGGGAGCGGCAATGCCGGCTACTACCATGTTTCGCCAATGAAGCCCGTATCTATACTGCTTGGGGCAAATCACTCCGCGTCAACACTGGACATAGTTCGCAAGATAGTTGGGCGGAAACTACCTATCGAACAAGTGACGTTGGATGAAAGAAGATTTGCCTTGCGGCGGCGTCTCCTAAGCAATGTCTAGCCTCACCTCACCAACGGCCCGCCAAACACCCGCTCCTCCCCCTCCGCCACCGCCTTCTGCGCGGCCTCCTGCACGACCACCCGGTCCGCCTGCACGACCGGCGGGCCGGGGTCCTCCCACTCCCCGCCCATCGCCCGCGCCACATCCCCAAAGGCGGGCTTCGGCCCCGACCAGGCCTCTTCCCGCTCCCGGTAATGCGCCAGCGTCTCGGCCCCCCGGATCACCCCGGCGAGGCGCGCGTGCATGTAGCTGCGCAGCACATCGTTGATCCGCGGCCCGTAGCCCTCGCCCATCGACTTGAAGAACGTCACCACGTCCTTCTCAAGGTCCAGCGTCACCTTCACCTTCGCCTGTCGGGGCGTCCGCGTGGCGATCTCGTGCCACTCTGCCGGGATGCGGCCGGTCAGCTCGATGGTGTTGTGCAGGTCCCATTCCAGCCGCCGCATGACGTCCATCATGTAGGTCATCTGCGCGCGCTGGCGGGGGGTCTGCTTCTTCAGGTCGGGCATGGCGGGCTCCTGTGCGGCCCCCACATTCCCACGCAAAGGTTAACGCCTGCCGACCCATACGCACGTATGGCCGCTTTCCATATGCGTTCCAGAGGCCGTCCGGTTCCCACTGTTGCATCGCTGCCCCATCCTTTGCCGAGCCCCGCGAAAACAGTCGCCATCCGGGTGAGCTTCGGCCTATAGTCTGCGGAAATCCTTCGGAAACTGGCCTGCCCATGATCGAACCCGACCTCCGCGACCGGATCCTTGCCGAGCCCGAGCGCCTTTTGGAAGACCGCGACGTGATGAACGCGCTGGTCGCCGCCAACGAACGCGCGATGGGTGCCAACATCGTCGACCTCCGCGGCATCGCCATGCAGCGGCTGGAGTCCCGCCTCGACCGGCTGGAGGACACGCACCGCTCTGTCATCGCCGCGGCCTACGAGAATCTGGCGGGCACCAACCAGGTGCACCGCGCCGTCCTGACGCTGCTGGAAGCCACCAATTTCGAAAGCTTCATCAAGGCCTTGACGGGCGAGGTGGCCCAGATTCTGCGGGTCGACCTGGTCCGCCTCGTGCTGGAGACGCTGCAGGAAGACGGCGACAGCGACCCGACCCTCCGCCGCCTGGGCGAGGTGCTTCAGGTCGCCCCCGCGGGCTTTGTCGGCACCTACCTGACCAACGGCCGCAACGGTGCCGGAAGGCAGATCGTGCTGCGCTCCGCCACCGCGCTTTCGGTTAACCTTTACGGCGACCGGGCCGAGGACATCCAGTCCGAAGCCCTGATGAAACTCGACCTCGGCCCGAACCGGCTGCCCGGCATGCTTGTCTTCGCGTCCGAGGACCCGACCCAGTTCAAATCCACGCATGGCACTGATCTGCTTGCCTTTTTTGCGGGCGTGTTCGAACGCTCGATGCGCCGGTGGCTGGGCTAGATCCCTTCCTGGCCCCGGCCCTCGGGGCCGCGCTGGCGCAGTGGCTGTCGCACCTGCAAGCCCTTGAGGGCGCTGCACAAAACACCGTCGAGGCCTACCGCCGCGACGTCACGCGCTACCTCAGATTCCTCTCCGCCCACCGAGGCGGGGCCGAGGGAATCGCCACCATCGCCCGAACGACCCAGACCGACCTGCGCGCCTGGATGGCCGAGGAACGCACCCGCGGCCTCTCTCCCCGCTCCCTCGCCCGCGCCCTGTCTGCCGTCAAGGGCTTTACCGCCTGGGCCGCCGACCGCACCGGCAGCGACGCCACCACCGTCCTTTCCGCCCGCGGCCCCAAGTTCCGGCGCAAGCTACCCCGTCCGCTAAGTGAAGACGGCGCAAGGGAAATTCTGTCCGAGATCGGTGCCGATGCCCGCGAGGACTGGATCGCTGCCCGCGATACCGCCATCGCCACGCTCCTTTACGGCCTCGGCTTGCGCATCAGCGAGGCCCTGTCCCTGACGGGGGCCGACCATCCCCTCCCCCCGACGCTCCGCATCACCGGCAAGGGCGGCAAGACCCGCCCCGTTCCGGTGATCCCGGCAGCAGGCGAAGCGGTTGCCGACTATGTCCGCCAATGCCCATTCGACCTGCCCCCGAATGAACCGCTTTTCCGCGGCGCACGTGGCGGACCGGTCAGCCCACGCCTGATCCAGGCGGCGATGGAACGCGCGCGCCTCCGGCTCGGCCTGCCCGCCACCGCGACCCCCCATGCGCTGCGCCACAGCTTCGCCACGCACCTTCTGTCGGCAGGCGGCGATCTGCGCGCGATCCAGGAGCTTCTGGGCCACGCGTCCCTCTCCACCACCCAGGCCTACACCGCCGTCGATGCCGCACGGTTGATGGAGGTCTACGAAAAAGCCCATCCCCGCGCCTGATTGCGGTACCACCAGTTGCACCGAAGCCTGTAATCCGCCATCAAGTCCCCATGACCCCGCGCCTGAAAGCCCTTTCCGTCCATCTGCTGACCGCCTCTGGTGCGGTGCTTTCGATGTTCGCCATGCTGGCCGCGGTCGAAGGCAACTGGAGCCTGATGTTCCTCTGGCTGGTCGCCGCACTGATCGTCGACGGAATCGACGGCCCGCTGGCCCGCCGCTTCGACGTGCGGAAGAACTGGCCGACCTATGACGGGGTCCTGATGGACCTGATCGTCGACTACCTGACCTACGTCTTCATCCCCGCCTTCGCGCTGTTCAAATCCGGCCTTCTGCCCGGCTGGACGGGATGGCTGGCGATCATTGTGATCTGCTACGGGTCCGTGGTCTATTTCGCCGACACCCGGATGAAGACCAAGGACAAAAGCTTCGCCGGCTTCCCGGCCTGCTGGAACATGGTCGTGCTGGTCCTCTTCGCGACCCAGCCCAGCCAGACGGTCATCCTGCTGGTGGTGATCCTGCTGACCGTGACGATGTTCACCAACCTCAAGTTCATCCACCCCGTGCGCACAAGCCGCTGGTACGAGGTTTCGCTGGGCGTCTGCATCGCCTGGATCGTGCTGGCCGGCTGGGCCGCCTGGTGGGATTTCAACGAAGGGCCGGTGGCCAAGTGGCTTCTGGTGCTGACGTCGCTCTACCTCGCGCTGGCCGGGATCGCGCAACAGCTGATCCCGGAAGGCATCCGCCGGGTCCGGTAAGCCGGATCCATCTGCAAGGCTCCTCGCGCCCCGGGCTGGGAAAATCCGGCCCTCACAGCCGCGTCAGCATCACCCCGGCGACGATGATCAGCGAGGCAAGCGCCTTCTCGCCGGTCATCCTTTCGCCGAAGACCAGCCAGCCGATCAGCACCGCGAACAGGATCGAGGTCTCGCGCAGGGCGGCCACCACGGCGATGGGCGCGAAGGTCATTGCCCAGATCGATACCGCATAGGCTCCATAGCTCGCCGCCGAAGCGAAGGTCCCCATCCGCCAGGCCCGCCAGTCGCGCGGGATGACATCCCACCCCCGCAAGGCCAGCATCCCCAGCGAGAAGATGCAGCCGTCCGCCACGAAGACCCAGGCCACATAGGCGACCGGCGCGCCCGAGACCCGCGCGCCCATCCCGTCGATCAGCGTATAGGTCGCCGTCGCAAGGGCGGATCCCAGGGCAAAAGGCAGCAACCGGCGGTCCTCGCCGCTGGCGAACACCCCCCGCGCCATCAGCAGGATGCCCGCGGCCAGCACGGCAATCGCGATGTATTCCTTTCCGGTGACCGCATCGGCCAGGAACACCGCGCCCACCACGGCCACGATCATCGGGGCCGCCCCACGCGCGATGGGATAGACGCGGGACAGGTCGCCCCGATCATAGGCATAGGTGAGGAAGAACTTGTAGGCGAAATGGGTGCATCCCGCCGCGATCACCCAGGGCACCGCCGCCGGGTCGATGGGGTCGGCAAAGGCCACCACAGCCAGACCGATCGGCACCTCGACGATCGACAGGATCACCATCCCGCCGACTTTCGAGGTCCCAAGCTTGATCAGCGCATTCCAGAGCGCATGAAGAAAGGCCGCGCCAAGGACGGCCAGGAAGATGCCAAGGCTCAAAATGCACCCATGCTCAAACCTGTCCCCGCATGGCTAAGCCCGCCTGCCCCGCCGCGCAAGCGGGCCGATAGGTCCAGAAATGCGTCGGCGATAGGATCAGCCAGGGCGTAGGGTGGGCGATACCGCCCACCTTACCCCCTATCTCAGACGCAGCCGGATCGGCCCCCGCGCCGTCCGGGGGTCGACCTCGACCCCGCCTTGCGTCGCCAGGATCTCCGGCATGGCCGCCGCGACGGCCCGCACCTCGGACATCAGCGGCCGCCAGTCCGGGTCAAGGGCCTTGGCCACTTCCGACGGACAGAGCGACTTCGCCCGCCCCCGTCGCAGGGCCAGGTCCAGGATCGCGGCCCTGATCCGCTCGCTCACAGCAGCAAGGCCCCCTCATGCCGCAGCAGGGCCGCCTTGGTCTCGACCCCGCCGGGGGCCGAGAAGCCGCCGAACCAGTTGGTTCCCATCACCCGGTGACAGGGAATCACGATCGGCAAGGGATTGGCCCCGCAGGCCTGCCCCACCGCCTGGGCCGGTGCGCCGACAGCCCGGGCGATCTGTCCATAGGTCCGCGTCTCGCCCCAGGGGATCGCCGCCATCGCCCGGCGCACTGCGGCGTTCAGCCCCGTCCCCCAGTCGACGGGCAAGTCGAACCGGTGCAGCCGCCCCGCGAAATAGGCCTGCAGCTGCGCCAGCCCCTCATCCAGCAGCGCCGTCCGCCCCGCCACATCCGGCAGCCGCCACTCCAGCCCGACCAGTAGCCCGTCCCGCTCGACCAGCGTTATTGGCCCGAACGGCCCCGTGATCCCTGCCCGGATCACCGCGTCCCCTCGCGCAGCAAGGCGAATGCCGACCGCAGGATCTCGGCCATCCCCTCCACCGCCGGCGAGGTCCCGCGCGGGTTCCGGCGCAGCACCACGCGGGCCGAGTCGACGATGGGGAACCCGTCCTCGGCCGTCAACTCGCGGCACCCTGGCGGGATCGTGCTGCGCGACAGGGGGGCGATGGCCATCCCGTTCGTCACCGCCACCCGGAAGCCGCCCGCCATGTCGCAGGCCCAGGCCGCGCGCCAGTCGATCCCCTGCCGCACCAGCGACTGCTCGGCATAGTCCCGGCTCCATTCCGAGCGGAAATAGACAGCCACCGGCACCGGCCGCCGCAGGTGCTGGGCGTGCGTTACCGAGGTCACCCAGACCGTCGGGTCGATCCCCAGCACCTCTCCCTCCTGCACATACTGCCAGTCGTAGATCACCGCGAGGTCGATCTCATCCGCCTCCAGCGCCGCGATCTGCGCCGTCGAATGGTCCACCCGGACCGAGACCTGCACCCCCTCGTGCCGCTCGTCGAACGCCGCCAGGGCCCGTGGCAGCACGGTCCCGGAATATTCGTCCGAAATCCCCACCCGCACGGGGCCGACCAGCGGCTTTTCCCGCAGCGCGATCGCCGCCTCGTCCAGCAGCGCCACCACCCGGCGCGCGTAGGGCACCAGCTGCTCGCCGCGTGGCGTCAGCACCACGCCCCGCGCCTGGCGTTCGAACAGCGGTTGGCCCAGGCTTTCCTCCAGCCGCTTCACCTGCAGGCTGACTGCCCCCTGCGTCCGGTGAAGCCGCCCCGCCGCCGCCGTGACCGATCCGCTGTCCGCTACCGCAAGGAAGCTCCGCATCAGATCGCTGTCCAGTGGCTGCATCGAAAACCCATGAATGCGGCTTATGGGTCCTATCAAACCTATTCGTTTGTGAAATGTCAAATGCGGTCTTACGGTCGAGCATCAGGATCAGGAGACCCGTCATGTTCGCCCGCTTCATCGCCCTTCTGCAGCTGCGCCGGTCGACCGCGTTCCTGCTGGAACGTGCCGATGATCGCTTGCTGGACGACATCGGTCTGTCACGCGCCAATCTGCAGGCCCTCCATCTGGGCCTTGGGCTGACCGAAGCCCATGAGAAGCTGGCGCGATTCCGTTCGACGCCGACGCCCCGCGGTCTCCCCGTAGGCGCCTCGGCCTGACTCTTCGCCGGGGGTTGCGACCCTCGGCGAAGATTTTTCCATGCTTCAACTCTTGAAGCTGCGGCCCGCCCGTCAGCCCAGTGCGTCGTTGCAGCGACGGCAGGTGCCGGGGTGCTTGTGGGTGCCCACGTCAGGCAGCACCTTCCAGCACCGGTCGCACTTCTGGCCCTTGGCGGGCTGGAACTCCACCGCCACGCCCGGCACATCGGCCAGCGCGAAGACACCCTCCGGCACGGGCTTGGTGGACAGCCAGACGCAAGAGGTGATGCAGACCTCCTCGAACGGGACCGTCTCCAGCAGCGCCATCATCTGCGGCGACACGAAGACGGTCGGCGCGGCCTCAAGGCTCGACCCGATCACCTTCGCTGTCCGCTGCACCTCCAGCGCCCCCGTCACCACGCGGCGCGCGTCGCGGATGGTCTCCCACTTCGCCGCCAGCGCCTCATCGCGCCAGCTGGCGGGCGTCTGCGGGAAGTCCACCAGATGGACCGACGACTCCTCGCCCGGGAACCGCTCCAGCCAGACCTCTTCCATCGTGAAGACCAGGACCGGGGCGAGCCAGGTGGTCAGCCGGTGGAACAGGATATCCATCACCGTCCGGCAGGACCGCCGCGTCAGGCTGGTCTCGGGATCGCAGTACAGCGAGTCCTTGCGGATGTCGAAATAGACTGCCGAAAGGTCAGTGGTGCAGAAGGTGAAGAGCTTCTGGAACACGCCCTGGAAGTCGTACTTCGCATAGCCCTCACGCACCTCGGCATCCAGTTCCGCAAGCCGGTGCAGCACCCAGCGTTCAAGCTCCGGCATCTGCGCGGGCTCGACCCGCTCCGCCTCGCTGAACCCCGCCAGCGCGCCCAGCATGTACCGCATGGTATTCCGCAACCGGCGATAGCTGTCGGCGACCCCTTCCAGGATCTCCTTCCCGATCCGCAGGTCTACCGTGTAGTCCGACTGCGCCACCCAAAGCCGCAGGATATCCGCGCCGTATTCGCCGATCACCTCTTGCGGCGCCACGGTATTGCCGAGCGATTTGGACATCTTCATGCCCTTCTCGTCCAGGGTGAACCCGTGCGTCAGCACCCCCCGGTACGGCGCCCGCCCCTTGGTCCCGCAGGCCTGCAGCATCGAGGAATGGAACCACCCGCGATGCTGGTCGGTGCCTTCCAGATACAGGTCCGCAAGCCCATCCGCCGCACCGTCCTCCCGGTCGCGCAGCACAAAGGCATGGGTCGAGCCGGAGTCGAACCAGACGTCCAGCACGTCATAGACCTGTTCGTAATCCTGCGCGGGAACGATGCCGGAAAGCACGCGATCCTTGAATCCTTGCACATACCAGACATCCGCGCCCTCGGCCTCGAAGGCCGCCTTGATCCGCGCGTTCACCTCGGCGTTCTTCAGCAGGAAGTCCGCATCGGTCGGCAGCGCCCCCTTCTTCACGAAGCAGGTCAGCGGCACCCCCCAGGCCCGCTGGCGCGACAGCACCCAATCGGGCCGCGCCTCGATCATCGAGAACAGCCGGTTCCGGCCCGTCGCGGGCGTCCACTCCACCAGCTGATTGATCGAGGTCAGCGCCCGCGCCCGGATCGTCTCGCCATAGGTCGACATCCCGTCGTCGAGCTTCCGGTCGATCGCCACGAACCACTGCGGCGTGTTGCGGTAGATGACCGGGGCCTTCGACCGCCAGCTATGCGGATAGGAGTGCTTCAGCTTCCCCTTGGCAAAGAGCGCGCCGGAATAGGCCAGCTGCTTGATGACCGACACGTTCGCCGGCCCCTCCTTCCCCTCGGGCGTGATGATATGCTGCCCGCCAAACAGCGGCAGGTTCGCTCGATAGGACCCGTCCGCCTCGACGTTGTAGGTCATCGGCAGCCCGAACTTCACGCCCAGTTGATAGTCGTCATCCCCGTGCGACGGAGCCGTATGCACGAACCCCGTCCCCGCATCGTCGGTGACATGGTCGCCGGGGAGCATGGGCACGTCATAGTCCCACTCGCCCGCACCACCCTCGACGCCCCGGAACGGGTGCGCCATGACCATGCCCTTCAGGTCGGCCGCCGACACATCGCCCAGCCGCCGAACCATCTCCGGCCCGACGAGCTTGGCCTGCGCGAACACGCCCTCAGCCAGCTTGTCCGCCACGATCACACGATGCCCGATGGTGGCTTGGCTCTCCTCCGGCCGGCCAATGACCTCGTACAGCCCGTAGGAGATCTCTGGCCCGAAAGCCACCGCCCGGTTCTGCGGGATCGTCCAGGGGGTCGTCGTCCAGATCACCACATCCGTAGGCGTCCTGGTGAACAGCGCATCCCCGTGGATCACCCTGAACCGCACCCAAACCTGATGGCTCGTATGGTCGTGATACTCCACCTCCGCCTCGGCCAGCGCGGTCTTCTCGACCGGAGACCACATCACCGGCTTCGACCCCTGGTAGAGCGACCCGTTCATGAGAAACTTCATGAACTCATCCGCGATCACCGCCTCGGCGTGGAAGTCCATCGTCAGGTACGGACGGTCCCATTTTCCCGTCACCCCAAGCCGCTTGAACTCCTCGCGCTGGACGTCGATCCAGCCCTCGGCGAACTTCCGGCACTCCTGCCGGAAGGCGACCGTGTCCACGTCGTCCTTGTTCAGACCCTTGGCGCGGTACTGCTCCTCGATCTTCCACTCGATCGGCAAGCCATGACAGTCCCAGCCCGGCACATACCGGGCATCCCGGCCCATCATCTGCTGGGACCGCACCACCATGTCCTTCAACACCTTGTTCAGCGCGTGCCCGATGTGCAGATGCCCGTTGGCATAGGGGGGGCCGTCGTGCAGCACGAAGGGCGCCCGCCCCGCCGCCCTGGACCGCAGCCGGTCATAGACCCCGATCCGCTCCCACCGCGCCAGCCATTCCGGCTCGCGCTGGGGCAGGCCCGCCCGCATCGGGAAGGCAGTCTCGGGCAGGAAGACGGTGTCACGGTAATCGACGGAAGGAGCGGCGGTATCGGCGCACATGGGAGGGGAACCTCAATTCAGGGGCAGGTCGGTCCGGACCGGACCGGCGGCAAGACGACAAACCCGGCGGCTGACTTCAGCCCGCCGGGCAAGTAATTCGCGACCGAACGACCCACCACGTCTGCATGGGCGGCCTTATAGACAAAGGCCCCCCAAGGGTCCAGCCCGCCCGCATCTCCTTGGTCTTCCCCTCAGGGTCTGCTCCGGCCGAGCCCTGAGGGGGCCAGCCCGCAGGGCGTGAGGACGGTCCTGTGGCGGTCATTCGTGGTTCACCCGCTCAGTCCAGCGACCGATGCGCCGAAGTGTCGACCGAGATCAGGCGCTGACCGTCCCCGAACGTTCACTCCGGAGCTCTCGCCAAAATGCGATAGCACTCTTCCGACCGCCACATCCTCGGACACGCCCAGCTGAAGCAGGCCCATTCCAAAGTTCGCCACCGGGTCGGGGGGGGGAAGCGCCGCCGCGCAGCCCCCCCGCGCGGCAAGCTTAACACCGCCCTAACAGAAATTGCCAACTTCTTGAAATCGTTTGATTCTCGGGTTTTGTCCACTGTGGACACCACCACACCCCCTTGCCCCGCCGCCGCAAATCCGGCATCCCGGGAACCAGACCCATCCCCGGAGGCCCCCCGATGGACTACTCGAAATCCGGCAACCCCAAGGGCTCCCGCAGCACCCTTCGCGGCCCCGACCACGCCCAGAAGGGCGCGCCCAAATCCGTGAAGCCCCCCCGCGAGACGCCGGAACAACTCCTTGCCCGCATGAAGGCCGCCGCCGCGAAGAAGGACGACAAGGCCTGACCCGCCTTTCCTCGCCCTACCTCGCCCCCGGCTTCTATGAGGACGCCATCGCCAAGGGCCGCCACCGCGACATCGTCGGCGGCCGCTGGGACGAGACGGGCCGCGTCCAGATGGCCGCCCTCCTTGGCCAGGGGATGACGCCCGAGGACCACCTCCTCGACATCGGCTGCGGGAGCCTCCGCCTCGGCCACAAGGCCGTCCCCTTCCTTCACCCCGGCCACTACTGGGGCACCGACGCCTGCCTCGCCCTGATGCGGCACGGAAGGCTCACCGAACTCCCCGATCCCGCGCGGCTTCCCGAAGACCACCTCGTCGAGGACGCCACCTTCGCCTTCCCCGGCATCCCGGAAACGATCACGCTCGCCATCGCCTTCGGCGTCTTCACCCACCTCCCCCACGCCGACCTCGCCACCGCCCTGACCAACCTCCGCCGCTTCCCGAACCTGCGCGCGACCCTCGTCACCGTCTTCCTCTCCGACGCCCCCACCGCCACCCGCCAACCCGACGGCGTCGTCACCCACCCCGACCGCCCGCCCTACCATCTCCCCGAAACCACAGTCGCCCAGACCGTCCGCAACGCAGGCTTCACCCCCACCCGCCTGCCCACGCTCCTCCCCCGCGGCCAGGTCCTGTGGTCAGCCACCTGACGGCTTTCCCCACCTTGCGCGCCGCCCCCCGCACCCCCACACTCCCTGAAAAGGAGCACTCCCCATGCGCACCCTGGCCATCGCCCTTCTCCTCGCCACGCCCCTCTCGGCCGAGACGATCTCCGAAGAAATCGCCCGCACCGGCCTCCAGGCCACCGAAACCCGCCTCGCCGCCCTGCCCTCACCCACCAACGAAGAGCTCTTCGCCCTCGCCGGCCTCCGCTTCCTCGGCGGCGTCGAACAGGCCCTGCAACTCCGCTGGAAAACGGGCGTAAAAGCCGACTGGTCGGAGCTTCCGATCCTCCGCCTCCCCATCCCGGAAAACCCGAACGCCATCCCCTTCCAGGCCGCCGACTTCACCGCGCTGATCCGCAACCTCGACGCGGACATGGACGCCTCCCGCGCGGCCCTGAGCCAACTCGGCGACAAGCCCTTCTCCCTCCCGATCCGCGTCGCCGACCTCTGGTTCGACATCAACGCCAACGGCACCCGCGAGGCCGGCGAGGACTTGGCCGAAGTCACCGGCATGGCCCTCGGCGGCGGGCGCGGCATGGGCGTCGCCGTGGAAGATCCGGTCATCACCTTCGACACCGCCGACGCCGCCTGGCTCTCCGCCTACACCCACTTCCTCTCCGGCTTCGCCTCCACCGCGCTAGCCTACGACCCCGAACCCGCGATCCAGCGGGTGATCGACAGCTCCAAGGCCATCTACGCCCTCTGGGGCACCACGCCGCCCAACAACGCGATGGACATGATGTTCGGCCGCCAGGTCGACCGTGCCGCGATGGTCCTCATCGCCCTCTCCAACACCCCGGACAAGGCGCTGGCCCAGGACGCCTACACTCACTTCCTGTCGATGATTGAGGAAAACCGCCGCTTCTGGTCCCTCGTCGCGATGGAGACCGACAACACCGGCGAATGGGTCCCGAACGACACCCAGACCTCCGGTCTCGGCCTGATGATGCCCCCAGGCACCGGCGAACGCTGGCAGGCCGTCCTCGCCGACGCCGAGAAGGCCTTGAAAGGGGAACTCCTCATCCCCCACTGGCGCTTCGGGGCCGAGGCCGGGATCAACCTGAAGAAGGCGTTCGAGAACCCGCCCGCCGTCGACCTCGTCACCTGGATCCAGGGCGAGGGCCTGCTGCCCTACGCCGAGAAAGGCCCGCAGATGTCCGGCCAAGCCTGGCGCGACTTCGAAAGCTTCGTCCAGGGCGACGCGATGCTTTTTGCGGTGTTCCTGAATTAGGCATCGCACCAGTTTTCTGCGAAAACTGGACCCTCGATTTTTCGCAGAAAAATCGTGCCCCCCGGGGCAAGAAGCCTAAAGCGCGACACCCGCGATCACCGTCTCCAGCGTCGCCACCAGCTTGTCCGTGATCTCGTCCAGCTCTGCGTCCGTCGCGTTGAACGGCGGCGCGAGGATCACCGTATCCCCCGCCGCCCCGTCGACATGCCCGCCCGAGGGGTAACAGATCAGCCCCCGCCGAAGCCCTTCCGCCCGGATGCGCCCGTTTACCCCCAGGCTCGCGTCGAACGGAGCCTTCGTCTCCGGGTCCGCCACCAGCTCCACCCCGATGAAATACCCGCGCCCGCGCACGTCGCCGACCTGCGGCAGATGCGCCATCCGCGCCCGCAGGTCCGACCGCCAGCGCGGCCCCTTGTCCCGGATGCGCGCCAGAAGTCCCTCTTCCGACACGATCTTCTGCACCGCCACCCCGGCCGCAAGGCACGCCGTATGCCCGGTATAGGTATGCCCCGTCAGCGGCCCGCCATGCCCTGCCGCCATCACGTCCGCGATCTCTTGCGTGTAGACCGCAGCCCCAAGCGGCAGATACCCACCGGACAACGACTTCGCCACGGTGATGATATCCGCCGTGATCCCGTCCTCCTCGGACGCCCGCCAGACCCCGGTCCGGCCCGAGCCGCACATCACCTCGTCGCAGATCACCAGCACACCATGCCGTCGGCAGACCTCGGCCACCGCCTTCGCGTATCCTTCAGGCGCAGGCAACGCGCCCCCAGCCGCGCCCACCACCGGCTCGAAGATGAACGCCGCCACCGTTTCCGGCCCCAGCCGGACGATCTCCGCCTCCAGCTCCGCCGCCAGATGCGCGACCAGCCCCTCGCGCGTCACGCCCGGGGGCAGCCGGTAGGCATTCGCCGCGCTCACCCGCCCCACGTCAGGCAAAGCCCCCGCAAAGGCCCGCTGCCGGTCCTCGAACCCCGACAGCGCCGTCGCCATCAGCGTGTTGCCATGCCAGGACCGCTTCCGCGCGATGAACTTCACCCGCTCCGGCTCGCCCCGGTCGTAGTGGTACTGCAGCGCGATCTTCACCGCGCTTTCCACCGCCTCGGACCCGCTGGTCGTATAGACCATGTCCGCCAGCCCCGTAGCCTTGCAGATGATCGCGCTCATCTCCTCCAGCGGATCGGTGGTGAAGAGATACCGGTAGCCGTAGGCCACCTTCTCCATCTGCCTGGCCACCGCCTCGTTCACCCGCGGATCGCCGTGGCCGATCGAGAACACCGCCGGCCCGCCCGAACCGTCGATGTATTGTCGCCCCTCTGCGTCCCACAGATAGACCCCCCGCCCGTGGCTGATCTTGGGCAAGGTTCCCTGGGTGATGTCGTTGGCGCTTGGGCGCGGCATGTGGGCCTCCATGTTCAGCCTACAGCCTTCGCAATCCGCCCGAACCTTGTCAATCTGGCCACCGACAGGGTGATTCGCGGCCCGGACTGGCGTTACCGCCATCATGTGATCACACCTTTCGCCCTAGTGATCACACGATTGAATTCTGTGATCACATCGTTCATTTTCCCGGCATTTCCCCTGCTTTACAGCCATTTGCCGTTTGGATCGGACGCGGACCCGTGCCAGAACGCCGCTGACCAAATCCCGGCCGTTGATCCAAGGGGCGCCCCATGAACATCCACGAATACCAGGCGAAAGAGCTTCTGCGCAGCTACGGCATCCCCGTCAGCGACGGTCGCGTCGTGCTGAAGGCCGAAGACGCCAAGACCGCTGCCGGGGAACTCGACGGGCCGCTCTGGGTGGTGAAGGCGCAGATCCACGCCGGCGGCCGCGGCAAGGGCCACTTCAAGGAGCCCGAAGCCGGCGAGAAGGGCGGCGTCCGCCTGGCCCGCTCGGTCGGTGAGGCCGCCGAATTCGCCCGCCAGATGCTGGGCCGCACCCTCGTCACCGTGCAGACCGGCGCGCCCGGCAAGCAGGTGAACCGGATCTACATCGAGGACGGTTCGGACATCGAGAAGGAATTCTACCTCGCGCTGCTGATCGACCGGCAGTCCAGCCGGATCTCCATCGTCGCCTCGACCGAAGGCGGCATGTCGATCGAGGACGTGGCCCATGACACGCCCGAGAAGATCCACACCTTCACCATCGACCCGGCGACGGGCCTTCAGGATTTCCACGGCCGCCGCGTCGCCTTCGCGCTTGGCCTGCAGGGCGCGCAGGTCAAATCCTGCGTCCAGATCGTCAAGAACCTCTACCGTCTGTTCCTCGACAAGGACATGGACATGCTGGAGATCAACCCCTTCTGCGTCTTGAAGGACGGCTCCCTCCGCCTCCTCGACGCCAAGATGGGCTTTGACGGCAACGCGATCTACCGCCACCCCGACATCGCCGCCCTGCGCGACGAGACCGAGGAAGACCCGAAGGAACTCGCCGCCTCGAAGTTCGACCTGAACTACATCGCGCTGGATGGCGAGATCGGCTGCATGGTCAACGGCGCGGGCCTGGCGATGGCCACGATGGACATCATCAAGCTTTACGGCGCGGAACCGGCCAACTTCCTGGACGTCGGCGGCGGCGCGACGAA